>JBBSJG010000251.1:0-4254 GCA_038257485.1 Longimicrobiales bacterium
CACCGGTCCTCAGCGGGCTCGCGGATACCACGAAGCGCGTGCCGAACATCATGACAGTCATTGTCGGCACCAAGCCGTCGCTCATCGAGAACGAGGACAACCAGGCACTCATCGCCGATCTGCGGCACGGCGACCCGACACGGCCGGAGAAGTTCGTGTACTGCGCACCGGGGTGGGACACACTGCCTGTGCCGATGCAGCCAACTCTCCAGGAATGCATGCGCTCACCGTTCGGTCGCATGCGCCGCAAACACTGGAACCGTATCTACCAGTGGCAGGGCGTCGAGCGCGGCCTCGAGGGCGCGAGCTTCTATCCGGCGTACGTGCGCACCATTCCGCTCGCATGGGAGGCGCTGCAGTTCCGCGCGGAGAACGGCGGCGCGGAGGTCTTCGCGGCGATCGCCGTCAGCGGTGCCTCGGCGCGATTGCTCCGCGACGACAGCAACGTGATTGCGCCCACACTCACGATCGCGCTCACGGACACGATCCGCGACTGGGTGCGCACCAACTCCACGCGT
The DNA here is from genome assembly GCA_038257485.1 of Longimicrobiales bacterium. Lineage (GTDB taxonomy): Bacteria > Gemmatimonadota > Gemmatimonadetes > Longimicrobiales > RSA9 > DASUXU01. Next base: position 519 of record JBBSJG010000251.1, read on the forward strand.
CCTCGCCTCGACAACGACGCGATACTCGACGATGCAACTGCGTTGTTCAGAGTATCCACGCCAGCACCGGAAGGGCGTCGCGTCGCACTGCGCGTGGGCATCGAGAATGTCACCGGCACCATCGGCACCATCGCCAGCGGCACAATCGACGTCGAATCGTTTGATCCGGATTCGCTGCGCATGAGCGATGTCGTGATATCGCCGCCCGATGCGACAGGCACGTTGCAAAGAGGCGATGTGCGCGTCGCGCTCGCGCCGGGCAGGTCGTACGCACAGGAAGAGGTGCCGACGCTCTACTACGAAGTGTATGGCGTCGCCAGCAATGCAACCGTGAGCACTGAGATACGCATCACGCCCATCCGCGACGCAGCGCTTCAGCGGCTGCGCGCTGCGCTCGGACGAACCGACGGTTCCGTATCATTCACCTTCGAGGAACCGGCCGGCCCGATCAGCCCGGCCTTCGGCTTGCAGCAGACCCGGACAATCGGCCTCACGTCCCTGACGCCCGGCGACTACCGCATGACCGTCACGGTCACCGAGACGCAAACCGGCCGCACCACCAGCCGCGTCAAGACGCTGCAGATCGGCGTGGCTCGGATCTTGTGAAGAGAAGACCCATCACAATCTACGGAGGATACAATGGGTCTTTTGGATTTCATCCGCGATGCGGGTGACAAGGATGACGACAAGACAGCGACGACGGCAGCGCCGGCCGCGATGGACGAGCTCAAGGCGGGCAATGCGATCGCCGGCAAGATCTCCGCGGCAGGTATCAAGATCGACGACATGCGCGTCAAGCTGACGAATGGCGTAGTCGTTCTGCAGGGCAGCGTCGCCGATCAGGCGACACTCGAGAAGGCAGTGCTGATTGCCGGCAACACACAGGGCGTGTCCCGCGTCGACGAGCAGCTCACGGTCGGCGGCAAGCCGGGCACGGACTTCAGCGGCAATGTCTACACCGTAAAGGACGGCGACACACTCTCGAAGATCGCGAAGGAACGATTCGGCGACGCATCGCGCTACAACGACATCTTCGAGGCGAACCAGCCGATGCTGAAGGACGCCGACAAGATCTACCCCGGGCAGGTCCTGCGCATGCCGACTGCGTAACGTCGCATAAACGCGATCGGCCCGGACGCCACCTCTCCGTCAGCGTAGCTGTGCGGATCTGCGAGGGGACGACCGGGCCGCTGGCGAGCTGCGTGCGCGGGAGTTTGCAGGTGTACCAGTCGCGAGCGGCGCTGGAACGCGTCGTATCCCCCTTGCCAGAGTCACGACCCCTCCATCGACCGTCCGCACCACCAAGATGCATAGCCTCGCATCGGTATTTCCGACCCCCTCCGCCATGACCCGGGTCATCACGACCCCCGAAATCGTGACCCCCGCCGCAAATGCGCATGCGCACCCTCTCATCGTTGACGTGTTGGTTCACGTCCACACGAGGTGTCAAAATGTTCAAGCGAATGTTGCGGGTGGGGTTGTTGCTGATCGTTTCCGTGGTGACAGGGACGGCAGGCGTAGCGGTCAGGGCACCGGTCGAGGCGCAGGACGGCCCGTGCTACTGGTTCATGGATCGGTGGATCTGCCCCCCGTGAGCATTACGTCCTGACGCTCCGGTGATCGCATCCGCGATGCGCGGATACGCGGCAATCATCCGGCGGCCATACACGCTCTGCTGCAACTCGACAAAGCCGGCGCGCGACTCGTCAACTCTTCCGAGCCGCTGCAGTGCCGCGGCACGGAAGTATGCGACGTCGGTTCGGTCCGACGGCGCATCCGTGCTCTCCAGAATCCCGCTTGCCTCGGCAGTCTCGCCGCGCCGCGCCAGTGCAGCCGCCAGCTGCATCCGGAGGAGGGGCATGATGAGAGCGAGGTTCTGATCGTCGTCATCGAGCCTGTCAAGATCGGGCAGCGTGCGCGAAGACGCCGTCGTCGCATTGCCCCACGCCGCCATCAGAAGCACGCACGACACCGCAGGCCCATGCATCGGCATTTCCGTCTGGATGTCTTCGCAGTAGCGCGCCGCCAGTGCATCCTTGCGCAGATTGAACGCGGCACTGAACATACGCATGAGAAGGTCATTGCGCGCGCCGAGGTACGGATCCAGCTGCAACGCATGATTCGCGTCGCTCAATGTGGTGGTGAAATCGCCGCGATCCCATGTGAATTGCGAGCGCATGGCCCACACGTGCGGATTCTGGGGGGACAGTATCGAGGACCGCGTGATGTAGTGGCTGGCGCTATCCATCCACGCGACCGGCGGCGCCAACTGAAAAAACGCGCGCAGATGCCATAGTCGCGCCATGGCGTATGCATAGTCTGCCTCCGTCGCGTGTCCGCGAACGCGGCTTACGTCCTCGATACCGGTCGCGACAATGCCATCGATGCGTTCGCGCGCACCTACCGCGACCGCATTCCACGCGAGCAGTTCCGGAACGCGGTGCATGAAGAACATGAGCTGCGGATCGCTGAAGTCCGATACGCGGACGGCCGCCAGAATGCCAGCCGCCTGCCTGAGCTCGGTCTCAGCCCGACCGTACGCCCTGTCATCCGTGCGAGCCGCCGCGGCAGAGACAAGGGATGACACGCGGCCAGTCGCACCCCGGCTCGCGTTCACCCGCGCCTGCATGTACGCGCCCATTTCCTTGCGCACGCGCGTGTCGATACGCGCTGCCGTCTGATCCCAGGACGAAGCAGAGTCCCATTCCACCGCGAAAGAACGCACGATCGTGCCGTTGCTGTCGATCAGCACGAAGTCTCCGCGCATTGCAGCGTCAGCGCTGTAGATCGTGCCATCGAGGCTGAGCACATTCTCGCTGTCCGACTTCTGCTCCTGGTTCACGACACGGATCGCCGGAGGCGACGCCAGCCTGGCGGCAATCAGGCGGGGCAGGTTGCGCACGAGGTCGGCGTGCGCCGGCGAGATATTCTGTCCATCGATATGCGGCACGCCGATCGACAATTCGATCGGTTCCGAATCCGCTCGCGCATCCCCCACCCACCGCGATCCGACCAGCGACGCCGTCGCAACGACGAGGACTGCTGCAACGGCAATGCTCCACCGTCGCGCGCGCGACAAGCGAACGGGTTGCGCGTAGACGACGACCTCGCGTTCAGCAACAACCCCAGGCTCTGTGAGCGCGTCCGTGATCGCAGCAACGAGACGTCTGGTCTCGACGGACGCCGTCGCATCCAGATCGCGCGACATCCTGCCGCGAAACGACTCGTAGAGTACGAGCGCGGAAGCGGCGCGGCCGTTCCGTTCCTGCAGACGCATCGCACGGCGCAGCACGTTCTCGTCAAACGGACGGCGGTTGATACAATGCAGGAAGTAGCGCTCGGAGTCCTCGAGCAAGCCCGCGCCCTCCGCCGCCACGCCGGCGTGCCATGCGGCGTCCGCTCCCATGTCCGCGAGCTGACGACGCTGCGTCTCCAGCCACTCCTCGAACGCGGACGACTTGCCCAGGCCGAACGACGGCGCCAGCTCGCCATGGTCGGCGTCGACGACATCACGCCATGCCCGCTCCGCATACGCCGCCCGCAGGTCGGCCGCATCGCATGACACGGATCCCCATGCGACGGCAATTTCCTCTTCGCCCCGCACATCGATCATGTCCGCCCCAAGCTCGGTTCGCACCGCGTGCAGCAACTGACTCAGCGACCGGCGGGCGCGCTTCTCGTCCACATCCGGCCACAGCATCCCGACGAGCCAGCCACGGGTGACATAGGAACGCGA
>JBBSJG010000252.1:0-4250 GCA_038257485.1 Longimicrobiales bacterium
CCGTACTTACCGTACCTTCGCGCCCTTAGCGTGAAACTTCCAGACGACGCGGGATCGTACAACGACCTACTCGCGGTCGTCAGCAGTTTTCACACGAAGTGCACGAAGGCACGGAAAGGTGCCGCCTGTGTACCCGCGTACCACCTGCAATTTCATCGATTCCGTTGTTGTTAAACAACAAAAAAAGGGACCGGCGTTAACCGGTCCCCCTCGGACCATCACTTCTCCGTACTTACCGTACCTTCGCGCCCTTAGCGTGAAACTTCCAGACGACGCGGGATCGTATCCGGCGGAACACGAACCGTATCCGGCCGCACCGGCGGTCTCACCGGAACAGGAACCGGAACAGTCCCCGTCGTATCCCCCGGTGCACGCGCCGAGTCCGGCGAGATCCGCGCTGCCGTCGGACGTGGCGCTGCGGCCGCCGTCGCCAGGATCTGCTTGAGCTGTTCCGCGCGTTGGAGGTGTGCGACCATGGCTGGACGCAGGTCCTGCAGCACCTGTCGCAGCGCCGGCGTCGTCGCGGACGGGATCATCATGCTGTCCATGGCCCCGATCAGTGCGCGCTGCATTGCGATCTGGCCCGATACGAACCCCGCGGACCGGTCGGCCGTCGTGTCGCCCAGAGCGGTCCGCAGTTCGCCGGCCGTCGCCGCCAGCCGCTCCGACAGCGGACTCCGTTCGCCCGCCACCTTCATCGTATCCGCGACCGCCTTGATCTCCGCTCCGATCGCGCGGTGATCCACGCGCAGGACGTCCGCGTAACGGTATACGCTCGGGGCGGTCACCACACCCAGCGCGGCCGAGTCGGCCACCACCAGTGCCTCCGTCGCGGCGAGGAGGGCGCCGATGACCTGCGGCTCCGTCAGCCGGGCTGTCGTCGGTGCAGCGGGTTCGCCCGTTGTCGGGGTATCCGTCTCGTCATCTCCCCGGCAGCCCGCCAGGCAGACGATCAGGGCCAGCATCGTGGTCGCGCGTTTCACACGTCTCGTCTTTACAGGGAAACCATTGATCCAACAAAATATCGATCGGCAATGCCGAGATATGGCGCGCGCCGCTCGCCCAGGCAAGGCGGCACGTATACGAATATGTATGCGACGGCGGACCTCTCAGGCGACCGTGCACACCTGGATGAACCTCGCCCAGTCCCGCTGCAGGGTCACCCGCCGACCATGGCGGGTCTCCAGCAGAAGCTGGGTCCGCGTGCCCGCCCGACACGTGACCACGTCGCCCTCATGGACGTCCAGGTCGTCACACAGGGCCCGCAGGGTCTCGAACAGGATCCGTCGTATTTCCACTGCCTCGCCTGTTCCCGTCGCCGCCAGGCTGCGAAGCGGCTGTGTCGCGAGTGTCATCTCAGGCTCCTTGTGCTGCTGTGCTGCTGGGACTGTATGAGACCACGGCTGCCTCGCCAACTCGCAAAAACGGAGCCAGTCGGACTGGCGGCGTGGAGGGTGGCGGACGCCGTCGTTTCGACCGTCCGTTCGACCTTGCACGGCACTTGCACGGCCGCTATACTCGCCAGCTTGGCAGCACACGCGCGAATGGCGGAAAAAGCGCGCGCATTCGCAGAGTTTTCATGCACCGATATGCCCGGGAGAACCAGGGTCATGGCCGATAAAGGACTGGAAGGCGTCGTTGTCGCTGAGTCAACAATCAGCGAAGTGGACGGCGAGAATGGACGGCTGAGGTATGCCGGCTACGCGATCGAGGATCTCGCAGCGAACGTCACGTTCGAGGAGGTCTGCCACCTGTTATGGTATGGCGAGCTCCCGTCCGCGAAGCAGCTCGAAACCCTGCGCGCGCGTTTCAACGACAATGCGTCAGTGCCGGCAGACGTGCTCGACATCGTGCGCAAGGCACCGAAGGCGCACCCGATGGCGCTGCTGCGTACGACGATGTCGGCGCTCGCCGGCTACGATGCCGATGCCGAGGACATGACGCCTGAGGCCAATGACCGCAAGGCTGTCCGCCTGACCGCACAGGCGATCACACTGTCTGCTGCCATCGAACGCATCCGCCACGGCAAGGATCCGGTCGCGCCGAAGAAGGAGCTGACCCTCGCGGGCAACTTCCTGTACATGCTGTGGGGTAAGGACCCGTCGGAAACGCAGACGCGCATCATCGACGCGGCACTCACACTGCACGCCGAGCACGGCATGAACGCATCGACGTTCGCCGCGCGCGTCACGGTCGCGACACTCTCCGACATGCACTCGGGCATCACATCCGCCATCGGCACACTCAAGGGTCCGCTGCACGGCGGCGCCAATGAGCAGGTCATGAAGATGCTGATGAAGATCGAGAAGCCGGAAAATGCCGCCGACTTCGTGCGCGCCGCGCTCGAAAAGGGCGACAAGGTCATGGGCTTCGGTCACCGCGTCTACCGCACCACCGACCCGCGCGCGCCGATCCTCAAGGAACTCGCAGCGAAGCTCAGCGCCGAGTCCGGTGACACGCCGTGGCTCGACATCAGCGACAACATCCAGGCTACGATGCGCGAGGAAATGGACAAGAAGGGCAAGAAGATCTATCCGAACGTCGACTTCTTCAGCGCGTCCGTCTACTACACACTTGGTATTCCGCTCGACTTGTTCACCAACATCTTCGCGTGCGCGCGCATGGCCGGCTGGACCGCGCATATCATCGAGCAGTTGAAGAACAATCGTCTGATCCGCCCTGACGTGACGTATGTCGGGCCGCAGGACAGGCAGAGCACTCCGATTGCACAGCGCGGGTAATCACACTATGGCCGAGTCCTACAAGCACGCGGTGGTGCCGTCGAACGGCGAGCGGATCACGTACAGCAACGGCATCATGAATGTGCCGTCGCATCCGATCATCCCGTTCATCGAAGGTGACGGCACGGGCGCCGACATCTGGCGAGCAACGAGCCGCGTGCTCGAGGCCGCTGTCGAGAAGGCGTTCGGCGGCGAGCGCTCGATCGTGTGGATGGAAGTCTATGCCGGTCAGAAGGCATTCGACAAAACGGGGGAGTGGCTGCCGGAAGAGACACTGGCCGCACTGCAGGAGTTCAAGGTCGGCATCAAGGGTCCGCTCGCCACACCGGTCGGCGGCGGCATCCGTTCGCTCAATGTCACCATGCGGCAGGTGCTCGATCTCTACGCGTGCATCCGCCCCGTCCGCTACATCCCCGGTGTGCCGTCGCCCGTAAAGGAACCGGAGAAGGTCGACGTCGTGATCTTCCGCGAGAACACCGAGGACGTGTATGCGGGCATCGAGTGGAAGGCGGGCAGTGCAGAGGCCGAGAAGGTCGGCGCATTCCTGCGCACGGAGTTCGGCAGCGAGATCCGCGAGCAGAGTGCGATCGGAGTGAAGCCGATGAGCGAGTTCGGCTCGAAGCGGCTCGTTGCCGCGGCATTGCGTTATGCCGTCGCCCGTGGCAAGCCGTCCGTCACGCTGGTGCACAAGGGCAACATCATGAAGTACACCGAGGGCGCGTTCCGCGACTGGGGCTATGATGTCGCGAAGGAACAGTTCGCGGACAGCACGGTGCTCGAGGCGGATGCCGCGAACGCGGGCGGCAAGGTGGTCGTCAAGGACCGCATCGCCGACTCCATGTTCCAGCAGATGCTGCTGCGCCCCGACGAATACAGTGTGCTCGCAACGCCGAACCTCAATGGTGACTACATCAGCGATGCCGCCGCTGCACAGGTCGGCGGTCTCGGCATGGCGCCGGGCGCGAATGTCGGTGAAGAAGTCGCAGTGTTCGAAGCGACACACGGCACTGCACCGAAGTACACCAACCTCGACAAGATCAATCCGGGCTCACTCATCCTCAGCGGCGTCATGATGCTCGAGCACATGGGCTGGAACGACGCTGCGGACCTGGTGGTAAAGGGCCTCGAGACCGCGATCGGCAACAAGACCGTGACGTACGATCTGGAGCGACAGATGGAGGGCGCTACACTCGTCTCGACCTCCCGCTTTGCAGACGAGATCATCCGCAACATGTAAGGGCGTATGCACGAGCCTTCCATTCAAGCCAGACAGATCCGCGCTGCGGACGTAAAGACCGAGTTGCTCGTGCTGCACGTATTCGAGCGCGACAAGCAGCCCGTCGGCCTCATCGAGAAGGTCGATGGCATGTTCGACGGCGCAATCAGCCGCGTCCTCGAGGCGGGTGACTTCAAGGGTACGCGGGACGAGACCCTCGTCCTGTACTCGCCTGCGAAGGATTCCGCTATCGAGCGCGTCCTGCTTGTCGGTGTGGGGAAGAAGCAGGACCA
>JBBSJG010000253.1:0-4227 GCA_038257485.1 Longimicrobiales bacterium
ATCTCATTCGGGATCTTGCCGAACCACCGGCCGAAGCTCTCGCCCGCTTCCGCGAATCCCTGCATACGGATGAAGTCGATCCGCCATGTCCCGTTGTCCTGGTTGAACGACGCCTGCAATCCCTTGACGATCTCCGGGTGATCGCTTGCGAATGCTGCGGACCCGATCAGTCCCTGCTCTTCACTGCTCCAGTGGCCGACGAGAATCGTACGGCGCGGATTCGGATATGTCTTTTTCAGAATGCGCATTGCCTCGAGCATTGTGATGGTGCCCGTGCCGTTGTCCGTCGCACCCGATGCGCCGTCGAATGAATCGAGGTGTGCGGACAACACGACATACTCGTTGGGCAACTCGCCACCGCGCATCTCGGCGATGACATTGAAAACCGGCTTCTCGCCGAGGAATTCGGCGTCGGCATCGAGCCGCATGCGCGGTCCTTGCCGGTTCTCGGCGAGGCGTGCTACGAGGCCATAGTCTTCGCAGCTCAGATCGAGCGCCGGAATGCGTTCATTGTTCGTCGTGAACACCTTGTTCACGCCCCAGCCGGCGGACCAGAGCGTCGTCAGCACCCCTGCCGCGCCGGCCGCTTCCAAGCGTGCCATCAGGTTCGAACCCGCGCGGGATACGCGCGCATTCCATGCACGTCGTGCGGTGTCACGCTGCGCCTGCATGCGCGTGACTGTCGCGGGTCGCGCGAGCTCCTGCCAGTTCGCGTCGGGACGGCATGTCGGCTCCGCGAATGACGTCGCCACGAACTTGCCCCTGAGCGACGGCAGAATCGCATTGAACGCGGCAGAGTCCGCCGCATCGGGAAGCAGCACGATATCCCCCTCGACCGGTCCTCGTGTCCCCGGACTCCACCCGAGCATCGTCGCCTCCAGTGTACGGTGGCGAGGCGCGATCAGGTCAGCGTGCGTGCGACCCCGTCGCCACGAACGCCAGGTGCCGTACTGCTCCTTCTTCGCACTGATGCCCCAGGATGCGTACGTCTGCAACAGCCAGTCCTGCGCGCGGTGGTGGCTGGGCGTGTTATTCAGGCGCGGGCCGATCGAATCCATGAGAAGCTGAGACAGGCGGTAGGCCTGCGACGGCTGTTCCATGCCTTCCGTCCACATGGCGCGGATCACCGGGTCCGCAGTCGGGAAGGATTGCGCTGTCGCGCTGTGTGCGACGGCGGACGCACCGATGGTCAGGAGGCAGCTGAGTGCGAGTTTTTTCATGGTTCCCCGGATCGCTGTCGTTTCGGTCGAGTTGAGCGTATGACAGCAATGTATGGCGCGGCGGATTACGCGGCGAGGCTCTGCTCGATGGCGACCATTCGGTCGTTTACGAGGCGGAACCGCTGGCGCATGTCATCGGTCAGGCCGTCGATGCGGCCGTTCAGCGCCGTCATGCCCGCCTGCACGCGGTCCAGGTCTGCCCGCATCACCTTGAGTTCCATCTCTATGCCGTCGAGTCGCGCGTTGACGCCCTGTTCGATCCGGTCGAGCCGCGCGTTGAGCGCTCGCTCCATCCACGCCATCCGGCCTTCCATATCCCGCAGTCGCATGTCCATGGTGGTGAACCGGTCGGCGACCGACAGGAATCCTTCCCGTACCGAGGTTTCGAGACTGGTGAGGCGCGCGTCGAGAGTGTCCGAGCGGGCGTCCATCGCGTCGAAGCGGGCGTCCATCGCGTCGAAGCGGGCGTCCATTGCGTCGAGGCGGGCCAGGACGAGGACCATGTGCTCAGCCAGCAGGTCGACGGTCCGCTCCAGGCGGTCGAGGCGTGCGAAGCCTGCGTCCATCCGGACGGACATTGATTCGAGGAACGAGCGCAGTTCGGGGTCCATGCGACGATGATAGCGCGCTGTCGGCCGGCCGACCATAGCCAGATGGGACGCCTCAAAGGCGGACTGCGGGTCACAGCTGTAGTCCGGGGGATCGCGCCTGCCCCACCCTGTCCCGTGTGAAGCACGTGAGTGGACCGGGAAATGCACACTTGGGCAGGCCGCTTCCCGTAGTAGGCGGTCTTTGACAAAAGGCCCGAAATGGCAAAAATTCTCGTCGTTGATGACATCGCCGCCAACCGGGAATTGCTGGTGGTGCTGCTTCGCCACAACGGACACACGATGTTCGAGGCTGGCGACGGCAGCCAGGGCCTCGCCGCCGTGCGGGAGCACCGTCCCGACCTGGTGATCACGGATGTGCTGATGCCCGTCATGGACGGGTACGAATTTGTCAGACAGCTGCGCGTGGACCCTGCAACGACTGCAGTGCCGGTCGTGTTCTATACAGCCCACTACAACGAGCGGGAAGCCAAGGCGCTTGCACATTCGAGCGGCGTCGGCCACGTCCTGTCGAAACCGGTGCAGTCTGCAGAAGTGCTTCGCGTCGTTGCGCTCATGCTGTCGCCGCAGGGGCAACGCAAGAGTGGAGCGACGGATGCACCACTCGATCCGGAGTTCGATCGCCAGCACCTTCGGCTGCTTACAGACAAGCTATCCGAGAAAGCCGGCGACCTGATCGCGACCAATGCACGTCTGACGGCGCTGATGGACATCGCCGCGAACCTTGCGTCGGAGCGGGACGCCGCACGTCGCAATGAGTACCTGTGCTCATCCGTCCGTGATCTCTTCGGTGCGACGTACGTCAGCCTCGGTCTCGTGGAGCGGGACGGCACGACGGTTCAGAGTATCATCCTTTACGGAATCGACGCGTCCCCAGGGATTGAACCCGGGGAGCAGGTACCGGGCATTTTCATGAGAATCGTTGCGGATCGGCATGTGCTCCGTGGAAACAACCATCGGGGTGCGCCCGGCAACCTGCACCTGCCTGACAGTCACCCCAAGATCCGTGCATTCCTCGCCGTGCCCGTCGCAACGTCATCCCATGTCTTCGGCTGGATCTGCCTGGTTGGCAATGAAGGGCGAGCGTTCTCGGACGACGACGAACATCTCATGACTGTTCTTGCATCGCAGGTGGGCCGCATCTACGAGCTCGAATATGAGATCTTGGAACGCAGGAACGCCGAGCAGGCACTGCGACATGAGCGCGACCGGGCGCAACGGTCTCTGGATACCGCTCAAGTCATTCTGCTGGAGCTCGACACCATCGGTCGCATCTGCCTCGTGAATCGATACGCATGCCTGATGCTCGAATGGTCCGCGGAAGAGCTGATGGGCCGCGACTGGTTCGACACCTGCGTGCCGGAACGCTTGCGTGATTCGCGGCGCGCACAGTTTCTGAACGGCACGCTCCAGGGAGAGATTGCGATCGCGGAGAATGTCATCATCACGAAGGCTGGTGATGAGCGACTGATCGAATGGCGCCACACAGCGCTGCGCAATTCGGCCGGTGATGCAACCGGCACATACAGTTCCGGCACCGACATTACGGAACGCACGCGTGCGACGGCGGACCTGCGCAGCGCCGAAGAGCGGATGCGGTTCGTCCTGGAGTCCGCGGGCGTGGGCATCTGGGACATGGACTTCGCCACCGGCGCCCTTCGCTGGTCCCCGATCATGGAAGCGCAGTACGGGATGGATGCCCACAGCTTTCCCGGCACGTTCGAGGCGTTCGCGGACCGCATTCATCCGGAGGACCGCGCGTCGGTCATGGAGGGCATCAATCAAGCGATGGTGAACGGTGGTGACTACGTGACGGAGCACCGCACCACCTGGCCCGACGGCACGGTGCACTGGCTGAGCGGGATCGGTCGCGTGTTGCTCGGTGAGGACGGACAGCCAGTGCGCGTCGTCGGCATTTCGATAGACGTCACGAAGCGCCACAATCTTGAAGAGCAGTTCCAGCAGGCACAGAAGATGGAGGCCATTGGTCGCCTGGCGGGCGGCGTCGCGCACGATTTCAATAACCTTCTCACGGTGATCATGGGGCACTGCGAGTTGCTGCTCCAGGACCTGGATGCGGGCAGCCCGGTCGCAGAGGAAGTCGTGCAAATTCAGAAGGCGGGCGTGAGTGCGGTCGGTCTCACACGCCAGCTCCTGGCATTCAGCCGCAAGCAGATCATCCAACCTACGATCCTCGATCTGAACGAGGTCGTGTCGCATGTACGCGTCATGCTGGGACGGCTCATCGGTGAAAACATCGCGATCGCGCTCGAACTACAGCCCGGACTGTCCAGTGTGAAAGCGGACCAAGGCCAGGTCGAACCGATCCTCATGAACCTGGCAGTGAATGCGCGGCAGGCCATGCCCTCAGGCGGCACGTTGACGATCTGCACCGCCAA
>JBBSJG010000254.1:0-4171 GCA_038257485.1 Longimicrobiales bacterium
GCCGGCCGCGATGCGCAACGCCTCATCCTCCGGCAGGCCGTCCGCTACAGCCGTGGCGACGATCCTGAATTCCCCCAGCGTCAGTGTGCCCGTCTTGTCGAAGATCACTGTGTCGAGGTTGCGGGCCTCCTCGAGACCCCGCCGATCCCGCACCAACAGACCGTTCCGAGCCCCAAGTGTCGTCGAGATCGCCACCACAAGGGGCACGGCCAATCCGAGCGCGTGTGGGCAGGCGATGACCAGGACAGTCACCACCCGTACCACCGAGAAGTCAATCGCTGCACCCAACAACTGCCATACCACGAGGGTGATGACCGCCGCGCCGATGGCCACGACGGTCAGGAGCCGTGCCGCGCGGTCCGCGAGGTGCTGCGCTCTGGACTTGGACTGCTGCGCATCTGCCACGAGCCGCATGATGCCGGAGAGCTTGGTCTTGTCCCCGGTCCCGGTGACTTCGATGCGCAGCGACCCCTCGCCATTGATCGTCGCGGCGATCACATCGTCCCCTTCGCGCTTCTTCACGGGTCGTGATTCGCCGGTGATCATCGCCTCGTTGATGTCACTTTCGCCCTTCCGCACGACGCCGTCCGCCGGGATGCCCTCTCCCGGTCGCACGAGCAGCAGATCACCATTGCGCAGCTCGCCGACGGCGACCTGCTCCTCTCCGGTATCGGTGATCCGCGTGGCGGTGTCGGGCAGGAGCTTTGCGAGTTCCTTGAGCGCCCCTTGGGCCTGGCTAATGGAGCGCATCTCGATCCAATGGCCCAACAGCATGACCGTCACCAGGGTGGCCAGCTCCCACCAAAGGGCGTCCGCTCGAATCAATCCGAGCTGGACGACCCACGAGAACACGAAAGCGACCATGATGGCCAGCGAGATGAGCGTCATCATCCCCGGCAGTCGCGATGCCAGTTCCCGCCAAGCGCCCCGCAGGAAAACCAACCCGCCGTATATGAAGACCACCGACCCGAGCACCGGACCGATCCAACTCGATCCCGGAAACTCGGGGGCCCGGTAGCCTAGCAGCTCCTGGATATGAGCGGACCAGAACACCACCGGGACGGTCAACGCGAGTGAGAGCCAGAACCGATCCCGAAACATCGAGGGGGAGTGCCCCTCGTGCTTGTCGTGGGCTGCGCGGTCGCCGGAGACCGGCTTTTGTCCCCCGCGTGGCGCTTCGTCAGCGCTCGGCTCGGTTCCGTGGCCATGAAAGTGGGGCTTAGTCTTGCTCACAACGTTCGTCCTTTATCGTCGGTGTCGGTTGCCCGCTGCCCAATGATGCCTTAATCAGGCCACCTCAGCCGCCGCGCCCGGTCAGGCGGCGGCCGTGGACCCGTGCCGTGCGGCCCTTGCGCTTCGTCCCACCCATCTGAATATTCGCCATGCCACTCTGCCACATGCGGATCGCGTGCCCCCCGTGCGAGTCCGGCAGAAACAGTCCCACCCACTCTTCCGCTGTTGGAGGTCGTTCACATGAAGAATGTGTACGCTGTACTCGCGCTCGCGGGAATCTCATTCCTGACCGCCTGCGCGGACACGCCCTCGCCGTTCGAGGCCCCACCGCAGGCCGCCGTCATGGGGTCCGCCCCGACCGACTACATCGTCGTGTTCAAGGACGGTGTGGGCGATGTGCGCGGCCTGGCCGCGCGCCTTTCGGGTGATCATGGCGGCGAGCTCGGTTACGTCTATGAGCACGCACTGCGCGGTTTCTCGGTCCGAATCCCGGCTGCGGCCGCGGAAGGGCTCAGCAGGAACCCGAACGTGTTGTTCATCGAGCAGGATCAGGAAATGACGGTGTCGACCACACAGACGAATGCGACGTGGGGTATCGACCGGATCGATCAGCGTGACCTGCCTCTGTCGGGAACGTATACGTATGAGGCGACTGGGGCAGGTGTCAGAGTGTACGTCATCGACACCGGGATCCTGACTACCCATTCCGACTTCGGCGGACGTGCATCGGCAGGGTATACTGCAATCAGTGACGGCCGCGGTTCGAGCGACTGCAACGGCCATGGCACGCACGTGGCCGGTACGGTCGGCGGCACAGTGTACGGCGTAGCAAAGCAGGCAGCGCTTGTGGCGGTGCGCGTGCTGGACTGCCGCGGATCGGGAACTACGAGCGGCGTCATCGCGGGTGTCGACTGGGTGACCGCCAACCACGTCAAGCCGGCGGCAGCAAACATGTCGCTTGGCGGTGGTGCGAGCACCGCACTCGACGCAGCAGTAGAAAACTCGATCGCAGCGGGTGTGACATACGCTGTCGCCGCCGGCAACGACAACCTGAACGCGTGCAACTATTCGCCGGCCCGTGCTGCAAGTGCAATCACTGTGGGTGCGACGACGAGCACAGACGCACGTGCATCGTATTCGAACTACGGCAGCTGCCTCGATGTGTTTGCACCGGGAAGCTCGATCACGTCGGCTTGGTATACCAGCACGACAGCGACGAATACGATCAGCGGTACATCGATGGCCTCACCGCACGTGGCCGGCGTCGCGGCGCTGGTACTGCAGGGCTCACCGGGTGCAACGCCTGCGGCCGTAGCATCCGCGATCACGTCTAATGCGACGTCCGGCAAGGTCACGAGCGCCGGCAGCGGCTCGGTGAATCTCCTGCTGTCCATGGGCTTCACGGGCGGAACCACACCGCCGCCGGGGAACACGCCGCCGACTGCGTCATTCACCTACAGCTGCAGCGGACTGACCTGCTCGTTCAACGGATCTGCATCGAGCGATCCGGACGGGTCGATCGCAGGGTACGCCTGGAACTTCGGTGACGGCGCGACGGCCACGGGCGCAACGGCGTCCCGCACCTACGCATCGTCCGGTACACGAACGGTCACACTGACCGTGACGGACAACGGCGGCGCCACGGGCAGCACATCGAAGTCCGTCAGTGCAACGGCACCGGGCACGGGCATATCGCTGTCCGTTTCAATGACAAAGAACAAAGGCACCAACTACGCGAATCTGAGCTGGAGCGGCTCGTCAGGCTCGACGGACGTGTTCCGCAATGGCGCAAAGATCGCAACCGCGTCGGGCACTACGTATGTCGACAACCTCGGCAAGGGCACTGGATCGCAGACCTACAAAGTCTGCGCTGCGGGCACCACGACATGTTCGAGCGACGTAGTCGTTTCGTACTGACCTCGCTGTAAGGAATCGCGTCGCACCGGGTGACTGGTGCGGCGCGTTCCGCCTCCATTCCGAATCTTCAATCCTGACGCGGGCAGCATGCAATGAGAGATGATCTCGTATTTGCCGAAGGGAACAACATTCCATGACACGCTGGTACGCGCGTTTCGCGACATGCCTGCTTCTGTGTTCACTCGCTGCGCCCGTCGTTGCGCAGTCCCGAACGGCGCCGCCCGCGACCGCGCGCGTCTCGCCGTTTCCGACGCCGGTCGCCGACGTGGTATACGGTCACAAGGACGGCATGGCGTTGACGTTCGATGTGTTCCGGCCGAACAAGGCCAATGGCGCGGGCGTGTTGTTCATGGTGAGTGCCGGCTGGTATTCGACGTGGGTTCCGCCGGATCTGGCGGTCACGCGATTTGCCGGACTGCTCGACAAAGGCTTCACAGTCTTTGCAGTTCGTCATGGTAGCAGCCCGCGCTACAACGTGCCCGAAGCCGCGGCCGACGTGGAGCGCGCAGTGCGCTATGTCCGGTTGAATGCTGCCACCTGGGATGTTGATCCTGATCGCCTTGGCGTGTACGGCGGTAGTGCTGGCGGTCATCTGTCGCTGATGCTGGGACTCGATCCGGACAGCGGAAATGCCAAGGCTCGCGATGCAGTGTTGCGCACGAAGAGCGGCGTTGCGGCCGTTGTCGCATACTTCCCGCCTGTCGACCTGCGGCCGCTCGTCGGCCCGAGCGAACGATTCCCCGCGCTGAACTTTTCGCGCGATCTCGCTGCATCCGTGTCGCCGATATTGTTCGTGACTGCCGATGACCCGCCGAGTCTGCTGATTCATGGCGATGCTGATCGACTCGTTCCGATGCGTCAGAGCGTTGTGATGCACGACAAGTTGACGAAGGCGGGCGTTGCCACCGATTTCATCGTGATCCCTGGTGGCGACCACGGGTTCACGAATCCGGCACACGGCCGGCAGGCCGACAGCGCGATGATCGCATGGTTCGAGCGTTGGCTGATCCGTCGGTGAGAC
>JBBSJG010000255.1:0-4155 GCA_038257485.1 Longimicrobiales bacterium
CCCGATACCGTGACGTCCTCGCCGTCGGCGAAGTCTTCCCACACGGCAGCACGGCCGGTGAGTGACGCCTGGTCTTAACTAACCCGCCACCACGCCCGGCTCGAGGAATACGAGATAACCCTGGACCGCTTCGGGAGCGAGGCCATACATCGCGGCGACAGCGCGACGGTATGCCTCGATCTGCGGGCGATAGTGCTCGGTGCGGGCCTGGAGGAGCTTGCGGTTCCCTGTCTCGATGCCATCCGTCTTGAAGTCGATCACGGCGGCGCCTGTGACCGCGCCATCCGTGCGCATGAGCACCAGGCGATCGATGAATCCTTCGATCAGTGTGTTGTCCTCGCGTACGAGGAACGGCACTTCGGCTTCGACGGTGCAGCCTGCACCCCATTCGGATCGCGAAAGGAGTCGTACAACCGCCGGGTTCGACAGCCACCCGTTGAAGTCGAAGCGCAAGACGGAAATATCGGCATCGGAGATGTCCGCTTCCACTTCGCGCGCGAGTCCGGCGAAATCGATCGTGTGCACAGGGTGCGTGTCGAGCCACTCGATATGCTCGAGCCACCGATGCACGATCGAGCCTCGCCGTGTAGCCACGTTGCCGCTCAGCCGAAGCACCATACCGAGATCGATGCGCCCACCGCCTTCCAGCTCGGATGGGCTTCGCCGCGTCAATGCACGGTTACGCAGGCGGCCCTGCCGCAGGTTCAGCGTTTCGGCAGCGATCGCAGCAACGCCCGCGACTCCAGGTGTTCCGACCGTTTGTGCCCACGCGGGATCGCCGCGCTCGAGCAACGTCGTCATGGCCGGTGCTTCAGCAGAGCCTATGAATGCCTGCCGTAGAATACGGGCGCCCGTCTTCGATTTAGAGTTGACCTTGTCCGGTTTGACGATGATGTGCAACGCATGCCTGGCGCGGGTAAGCCCGACATACATCGTGCTCAGTCCGTCGCGCAACTCGCCGGCGAAAGCCTGCGCAGCCGCGGCACGAAGCTCCGGAATGTCGTCCGCACCAAAGAGTTGTTGCGCTCCCTTCGACACGAACGGGAATGCACGAGTGATCCTCGCCCCGGCCTCTGGTCTGAACGACATGACTTCAGCATAACGGCTCTGCACGAACGGTGCGTCCAACTCCGGCAGCACAACGATGTCGAACTCCAGCCCCTTCGATTGGTGGATGGTCATCACACGGACATCGGCGGCGACGGCATCTTCGACGCGCTCGCGCTGCACATAGCTTACGAACGCACTCGGGCGGAGTGTCGCACTGTCCTCGAAGCGGAATGCGACTTCGACCAGCTGACTCAAACGCCGCTTCTCGCGTGCATCGCAGGATGCCATCAACGGTTCCGCGATCACGGCGATCGTCGCACCATAACCCTTCTCAACGAGCGAAGTACGGTACTTGTATGCGACGGATGCAGCTGCAGCGTTGTCGGCATGGTCCACAAGGCCGACGATCGGACCCAGTGGCGTGTGCGCGACATGATAACGCGCGACGATATTCGCCGGGTGGTCGCAGAGCCGAAGCAGCGCAAGCACCGACGTAACCGGTGCTGCATCCGTCAACGGATTGCCGCCCTCTTCGCTCGCATGTACGCCGAGCGCCTTCAGATTCATCATCATGCGGGCGACGGTGCTGTTCGTGCGCGTGAGCACTCCAATTGTGAAGCCGGGCATTGCGCGATGCAGTTCCGCGACCCGTTCCGCCGCGAACTTGACCAGTCTTGGCCGCGACTCGCCGGACCCCTCTTCAACCGGACCCGTCTGCACTACGACATGTCCCGGCAGATCCTTCGCCGGGACGTGCGTCGAGAAGGCCTTCACCCATTCCGCTGCGACGTCCGCGTACTCGGCCTCGTCCAGCCACGTGGCGCGTTCACCGAACTTGCCATAGAGATCGTTGACGAAGTCGAGCACGATCCTGCTGGAGCGCCAGCTCGTCGTGAGCTGATCGTCACGAAGATGGTACGTCGCCTTCAGGTGCTTGACGAGGTCCGGTGATCCGCCCCGCCAACCGTAGATCGACTGCTTGGGATCGGCGACGATCACCGCCGCGCGCTCATCCTCATGCCCTGACAGGAGCTCGCTCGCGAGTGGCGCCAGCGCCTCCCATTGCGGCACCGACGTATCCTGGAACTCGTCGAGCAGAATGTGCTTCGCCCGCGCGTCCAGACGGTAGTACATATCATCGCGATCGCCGATGGGATGGCTGCCGCCGAGAAACCGCGTTACGTCGTCGAACTCATACACGCCCTTGTCGGCACGTCGCTTCTCGAGCGCGTCCGCGTACAACTCGGCGAACTTGCCGAGCGCGTGTGACCTCTGACTCATTCTGTATGCGACGTCGACCCTCGCGAGGCTCCACGCTTCGTTGACGATCGCACGAATACTGTCGGGTACGTCGATCCTCGAGAACGGCACATCCTCACGCGCAGCGGTCGCCAGTGTAATCGACGTAAGCTCATCCCATCTGCATCCACGCAGCGCGCGAGCCAACTTATCGATGTTTTCAGCCCACACTTTGTTGGGCG
Source organism: Longimicrobiales bacterium (assembly GCA_038257485.1). GTDB lineage: Bacteria > Gemmatimonadota > Gemmatimonadetes > Longimicrobiales > RSA9 > DASUXU01. The sequence goes on from JBBSJG010000255.1 coordinate 2,532, forward strand.
TACCGGCCTTGGTCTTCGGCGCGTCCACGGCTTCCATCCGGCGAGCCAGTGCCTCGCCCTGAGCATTCGTGTCCGCAGGACGCTGTGACGCAATGTGGTCGAACGCGCCCCAATGGCCTTCTGCCTCGTCATCCAGCGCGTAGTGCACCGCTGCCAGCAACCGCACTTTGCGCAGCATCTGATCGTGCACCGAGCGGGTGCCCTCGTTACGCGCGATGCCACGGAGGAGCGCCAGCAACTCCGGCTGTGACGTCGTCTGCAACACGTCCTGCAGCGCTAATGACCGAATATGGTCGCCTGTCGTTTCGTCGCTGATGCTCCAGATCGCGGGCAGCCCCAGCTCGTTGCTGAAGCTCATGGCGGTGCGGAGGAAGAACGCGTCCAGCGTGCCGATGTTCACGCGGTGCAGGTCACGCACGAGACGCTCGAGCGCATCGTTCCAGAATGCCGTGTCACATGCGGCCGCGTTACCGCCGGCAGGTGCCGCATGAATCGCGAGCTGGCGCGCCTCTTCCTCGTCGAGCGAGGCCTTGGCGAGGCGGATAAGAACGCGGTCCAGAATTTCGCCCGCAGCCTTGCGCGTGAACGTCGACGCGAGGATCTCATCGGGCACCTCCCCGCGTGCGAGCAGCGCGATGATTACCGAGGATATGCGGAACGTCTTGCCGGATCCTGCTGAAGCGAGAATGAGGTCACGCGGCAGAACACCAGGCTCATGCGAGAGTCCACTCATGCCTGCACCTCCGCACCGCCGAATTCATCATCCTCCAGTACGAGCCGCCCCATCCCCATGAGAGCCTTCATGTCAGGTGAAGCCCAGCGATCCACCTCGTCCTCGAAGGAGAAGATGTTGCTGCGCAGGATACGGACTGCCGTACGAGCGGCGTCCATTGCCGAATCGAGATCGTCCTGCGTCCAGTCCGCTTCATACATTCGGACCTGTTCGGGATCACCGCAGAGCAGGATGTACCCCAGCGTCACAGTGGACGTTGTGGTACCGGTGAAGATGAGGTTGCCGTCCGCACCGCGCGCATGTGGAAGGAGGAAGCGGTACAGCGGCAGTTGCAGGTCGGTCCACTCACCGTTGCGTTTGCGATGCTTCTCAGTCGGCGTCTGCGGCTTTTCGCCCGTCTTGTAGTCGAATACAGCCCACTCACCGGTTGCTTCATGGAAGTCGATGCGGTCGATACGGGCGCGGATGCGCACCAGTTCCCCGTCCACATCGAACGGAACACCACCCTCGTCCACCTTCGCCTCGGAGGCGACAGTACGCCAGCCGTTCGCTGACCAGCCCGCTTGCCATGTGGCGAACGCACGCAGCCGCAAACGCAGCTGTTCGACCTGCAGTCGCACCGCGACCGATGTGGAGGGGCCATATGTCTGCGCTACATGCGCGTCGAGCAGCGATTCCAACTGGTCGCGCACCTCAGTCTCATGCGGAGATGAGGCCGCAGGAGAAGCGGCGAACTGCTCCATGATGCGGTGCGCGAGGCTGCCGAACCGCATGGCATCCAGCTCCCGCCCGGAATCTTCATCGCCATCCCGCCCGAGGACGCGGCCAAGCGCGAAGGCATATGGGTCCGCGAGAATTGTGGGAAAGTCGGTGACACTCAGGTCGGTCGGC
>JBBSJG010000256.1:0-4139 GCA_038257485.1 Longimicrobiales bacterium
GCCGCTGACGCCTGCGTGCCGGTAGCAGCGCGCCTACGAGCGCGCCACTACCAGCGCGCCACTACCAGCGCAACGCGCGGGCGAGTGCTGTGGCGTCGGGATCGATCACGAGCGGCGACTTCATCTCGCCGATGACGAGGTCTGCGTCCTTGAGACCATTTCCGGTCAGCACACACACGCAGCGTTCGTCGTGCGAGACGGTGCCATCAGCGACGGCCTTCCTCAGCATTGCGACACTTGCAGCTGACGCCGGTTCGCAGAACGTGCCGGTCAGTCGCGCGATCGCCCGCCATGCGTCGAGGATCTCCGTGTCGGACACTTCGCCGATCATGCCACCACTCTGCGATGCAGCATCCATGGCCGGCCGCCATGTCGCGGGGTTGCCGATGCGAATCGCGGTCGCCACCGTTTCGGGTATTGCGACGGCGTGGCCTCGTACGAACGGTGCAGCGCCGGCCGCCTGACCACCGATAATGCGCGGTGTTGTCGCTACCCCATGACGCTCGACGGCGCGCTGGAAGCCGAGCCAGTACGCAGTGATGTTGCCACCATTGCCGACCGGCAACGCGAGAACGTCAGGTGCAGCTCGCATGGCGTCGCATATCTCATACGCCGACGTGGTCTGCCCCTCGATGCGAAACGGATTCACGGAGTTGACCAGTGCGACGTCGTGCGCGTCGGATGCCGCGCGTGCGACATCGAGCGCGTCATCGAAGTTGCCGCGCACTGTGACCACATGCGCGCCGTACATCACGGCCTGCGCGAGCTTGCCGGCCGCAACCTTGCCTTCGGGCAGGAGAACGACAGCCTGGATGTTGGCCGCTGCCGCGTATGCTGCAGCGCTCGCTGCGGTGTTGCCGGTAGAAGCGCACAGCACCGCGCGCGCGTCGTCCTCCAATGCCTTCGCGACGGCCACGACCATGCCGCGGTCCTTGAACGATCCGGTCGGGTTCGCGCCCTCGAACTTGATGTGAAGGTCGGCGACGCCGACCCACTGCGCGAGGCGAGGCACCGCCAGCAGCGGCGTGTCACCTTCCTGCAGTGACAGCATCGGCGTGCGCTCGGTAACGGGGAGCTCGGCGCGCCAGCGCTCGAGGATGCCTCGCTTCATGCTCAGTCCCACCCGCCGTCGATGCCACGCCGTGCACGCACGCCGTCCGTATCGCATTCCATCTCGATACCCACGCCGGTCGCACCCGCGCGTGCGAGCGCTTCACTCATCGCGCTCGCGATGGTCGCGCGCTTCGCGTGCGGTCCGATGGCAATGAGGCCGGACCCGCTGCCGGAGATGGTCGCGCCCCACGCGCCTGCGTCGATGGCGGCGCCGAGTGCTGCAGCGCCGCCGGGAATGAGTGGCAGGCGATACGGCACGTGCAGTTCGTCGGTGAGACCGATGCGCAGCAGGTCCGGATCTGCGCTCTCGAGGCCGCGCACGAGGGCAGCCGTGCGACCGAGCATACGCGATGCGAGTGCGTGCGGCACGTCCGCGGGCAGCGCTGCGCGTGCGGCCACGGTGGAGATCGCCGTATCGGGCGCGGCGAATACGATGCCGATGTCATCAGAGAGCGGCAACCGGAATGCATTGAGGGCGCCGCCATCATCGCGTGCGACCGCGACGAGGCCACCGAACAGCGAGGGTGCCGCGTTGTCGGGATGCCCTTCGATGTCGGTTGCGTGGGCGAGTGCGGACATGCGGGTGAGGGGACTGATCTCGTATACGACGTCGTCCTCGCCGTTCACTTCGTCCGTGTGGAGCAGATGGCCGAGCATGATACCGGCGACGGTCGCGGCCGCGGACGAACCGAGGCCCCGGCCTATCGGAATGTCGGAATGCATTGCAATGACGCCCGTCACGGGGCGGGCACTGGGCCATGCGGTACGCAGCGCGTGCACAACCGCATCGCGGTCCGCAGGAATGTCGAGATGCTCGAGTGTCCCCGTACGCTGCACGCGCAGTGGCGCGTCGTCGGGCGAGTAGCGGATCGAGAGGTAGCGGCGGAACGCGAGACCGATGCAGTCGAATCCCGCACCGAGATTCGACGTGCTGCACGGCACGCGGATGTCGATCACCTACAGGACCTCGAGCACCTGGTCGAGGTGCTTCTCCGCTTTCACCTTCGGGAACACCTGGAGGATGCGGCCGTCTTCGCCGATCACGAACGTCGTACGATCGACGCCCATGTACTTCTTGCCATACAACGACTTCTCGCCCCACACGCCGTACGCCTCGGACACGGCGTGGTCGGTATCGGCGAGCAGTGTGAACGGCAGCTGATATTTCGCGCGGAACTTCTCGTGCTTCGTCGGGCCGTCGGGGCTCACGCCCAGGACGACGGCGCCCTTCGCTTCGATCTCACCGATGTGGTCGCGCAGGTCGCACGCCTGTGTCGTGCACCCCGGTGTGTCGTCCTTCGGATAGAAGTACAGAACGACCTTCTTTCCGCGCAGCGACGAAAGTGTGATATCGGCGCCCGTATGATCGGCGACCGTGAAGTCCGGCGCGAAATCCTGTTCCTTCGGCAATGACTCCGACATCAGTTGACCGTCCCGTCCATTTCGAGAGTTCGCTGCTTTTCCGCGAGCGCCAGCGCGGCGTCTTCGCGGAGCAACGAGAGCGCGAGGAACACCGCGCCTGTCGTGATCGCCATGTCTGCGACATTGAAGATCGGCCAGTGCATGACGCCGAGATCGACCGGTCCAATGAAGTCTACAACGCCGCGATCCCAGCGGACGCGGTCAATGAGATTGCCGATTGCGCCTGCACCGACGAGCTGAACCGGCATGAGGCGACCCCAGTCGCGTGCGTCGGCCTTCAGGAACATGCCGGAAAGGACGTAAAGCACAATGACCGTCGCAACGATGATGATCCATCGACCTGCGGACGGGAGCGGCAGGCCGAACGCGATCCCCTGATTGTAGGCCAGGGTCAGCGGGATGCCGCCCACGCCCTCGATCGTGAAGCCGTGGTGCAGTACGTCCGTCGCCCAGTTCTTGGTATAGATATCGAGTGCCACGAGGCCGCCGACCATGACGATGGCCAGCCAAATCTTCCGGATCACAGCACGCTCCTCTGCCACCCGTGAACGGCGGCTCCTGATGTCGGTTGTGTCCAATCTAAGAGGACCCTCAGGAATGACTACTCCCCGCCCGGCCGGAGGTTTCGGCGGACGGGGTTGGGGGACAGTTCCGGGAGGGGTTAGATTGTCGCTATGAGCGTGCAAATCAGACGGGCAACGCCCACGGTCTGGGTCGGTCGGGTCGCCATTGGCGGGAGCCGCCCCGTGGTGGTGCAGTCGATGACCAATACGGATACGGCCGACGCACCCGGGACCGCCGAGCAGATCGCCGCGCTCGCCGCCTCGGGCAGCGAGCTGGTACGCGTCACGGTCAACAATGAAGCGGCCGCTGCGGCCGTCCCCGAGATCGCCGCGCTCCTCAAGCGCTGGAACATCGATGTCCCGATTGTCGGCGACTTCCACTACAACGGCCACCTGCTGCTCCGGAAGTACCCGGAGTGCGCGATGGCCCTGGCGAAGTACCGCATCAATCCGGGCAATGTGGGAGCCAAGCGGCGGGACGAGAATTTCCGGACGATCGTCGAAGTCGCCGCTGAGTATGACAAGCCGGTCCGCATCGGCGTGAACTGGGGATCACTCGACCAGCAGCTGCTCACAGAGCTGATGGACGAGAATGCAAAGAGCAACGACCCACTCGACGCCAAGGCAGTCATGATGGAAGCCATGGTGCAGAGCGCACTGCGTTCCGCGGCGCTCGCCGAGGAGGTGGGTCTCGGGCACGACCGCATCATCCTGAGCGCCAAGGTCTCAGGTGTCCAGGACCTGATCACCGTGTATCGCATGCTCGCGGGCCGCACGGACTACCCGCTGCACCTCGGACTGACCGAGGCCGGCCTCGGCATGAAGGGCATTGTCGGCAGCACGGCCGGCCTCGCAGTTCTGCTGCAGGAGGGCATTGGCGACACCATCCGCGTCTCGCTCACGCCTCGCCCCGGCGGCGACCGCTCGGAAGAGGTGCTCGTTGCGCAGCAGATCCTGCAGTCCCTCGAGCTGCGGAGCTTCCTGCCGCAGGTCACGTCATGCCCGGGCTGCGGCCGCACCACCAGCACGTTCTTCCAGCAC
>JBBSJG010000257.1:0-4084 GCA_038257485.1 Longimicrobiales bacterium
ATACCGGCGGTAACGCCAAGCAGAACGACGATGAATGCGATGAGCCAGAATCGACGGGATCGCCGGGGTTCGCCGTTGGTTCGCTTCCAGTGCGTCAAACGTTCCGTTCCTGTTCAGAGCCGTGCGTGAGTGCGGGAAGATTCGTGCCGCTGGTGTTATCGAGCGGGGCGCGAGCCGACCCGAGAAGCGAGCCGGCGAGCCGGCGAGCCGGGGCTTCTACCAGACGGTTGCAATGAGGGTGCCCCACATGTCCGGGTCGAAGCGTACGGCGACGTTGATGACGCGTCCGCCGATGGGGATGTGCAGGAGATCGAAAGGGGTTTCGAGTCCTGGATTTCCAAGGGTGCCCCGGATCTATTCGGGTGGGCCGCCGCCAGCCTTGTGGCGATAGGTGATCCGGCCGCGGGACAGGTCGTATGGGGACATTTCCAGGGTGACACGGTCGCCTACGAGCACGCGAATCTTGAACTTCGACATCTTGCCCGCGGCGTATGCCAGCACGGTGTGGTTATTCTCGAGGAGGACCCTGAAATTGCGGTCCGGCAGTACCTCGGTAACCACGCCCTCCATCTCGATTCCTTCCTGCTTCGCCATATCCTGTCGGTCTCCTGAGTCGGTTTCTGTCCCACCGTCGCGCGGTGAATAGCAGTTCAAGATAACGCCGAGGCTGTCAGGAAGCCACTTATTGCAGGGACGGGGAGGGGCGTGGGGTGGTGAGGTGCCTCCGGATGGGGCGGTCACGGCGCCTGGTGCGCAATGGAGGTGTGAATAGCCAGGCGCCGTGCCGCGGTCGTGATTCTGTTGCTTCTTGTCGGGTACGGCCGTGTTCGGGTTCGGTTCTATGACAGGTGTCCGGGCGGCATTCTCGCGGCAGGGCTACAGCCTGCCGGACCCGTCGATCACCACAGAATTGGATGCATCGCAGGAACTGAAGGTTGCATGGCGGATAGCGAGCGGGACGGCACCGGCGGTAAAATATCGCCATGACTGAATACACATTCGATTCGGAAGCGCGTTTCCCGCGCGGATACTCCTGCGCGAGCAGGCTCGTCGGCTTGAAGAAAGAAGGACGCGACCTGTCGCTCTTCGTGTGCGATGTGTCGGCCAGTGCAGCCGCGGTGTTCACGCGTAACCAGTTTCCGGGCGCGCCGGTTGTGCTTGGTCGTGAAACGATTCGGCGTGGCGCACTGCGCGCGATTGTAGTGAACAGCAAGGTGAGCAATGTTGCCACGGGTGCGGCGGGTGTGGAGAACGCGCGTCGCATGGCGAGATCCGCCGCGGTAGAAGTCGGTTGTGAAGCGCGCGACGTGCTGGTGAGTTCCACGGGGGTGATTGGTGTGCCGCTCCCGATCGAGCGGATCGAGGCCGGCATTGTGGGGATGGCGGGCGAGCTGCAGACGGATCCGTATGTCGGTGCACAGGGCATCATGACAACGGATACGTATGCGAAGGCGGTGTCGCTGCGTGTGGGTGCTGCAACGCTGACGATCGTCGCGAAGGGCGCGGGCATGATCGAGCCGAATATGGCGACGATGCTCGTCTACATCTTCACGGACGCCAGCTTCACGGCGGCCGAGCTTGACACGATGCTGCGGCGGGTGGTGCATGTGTCGTTCAATATGTTGTCTGTGGATACGGACACGAGCACATCGGACACGTGTGTGATTCTCGCGAATGGACATGCGGGCGAGGTTGATGCCGCGTCGTTCGAGGACGGGTTGCGGGCAGCATGCATTCGCATGACGGAGCTGCTGGCGAGGGATGGTGAAGGTGCGACCAAGCTGTTGCGCTGTCATGTGCGGGGCGCGGCTTCCGAACCGGATGCGAGGAAGGTCGCCAAGTCGATCATTAACTCGCCACTCGTGAAGACCATGGCGCACGGTGCGGATCCCAATGTCGGCCGTCTTCTGATGGCGATCGGCAAGTGCTTCGATGTCAGGCTCACGCCTGGCGCGACCCGATGCGTCATCAACGGCGTCGTGGTGGTGGCGGCGGGGGAGCGCGCTGATTTCGACGAGCCCTCGCTGCGGGTGGAGCTGCGGGGCGATCCGATCGACATCGACATCGACCTCGGCACGGGCTCGTTTGAAGCCATTGCGTACGGGTGCGATCTGACGGCGGGGTACATCGAGGAAAATGCTTCGTACTATTCGTCGTGACGTAATGTGGCGGGTGGCAGCTGTGTGCGTGGCGGCATCATGTGCGCTGATGTTCGTATCCTGCGATGCGCGCGATGGTGGCGATTCCGCTGGAGACGAGGACACACGCACGGCTGACATCGTGATCCGTGCTGACGATCCAGTTCTGGTCGGCGCGGGCGACATCGCCGGGTGCTGGTGGCGTGGCGACTTCCACACGGGGCGGATGCTCGACACCATTCCGGGCACGGTGTTCACGCTCGGCGACAATGTCTACCAGGATGGAACTGCCGTGCAGTTCCGCGACTGCTACGAGCCTGCGTGGGGCCGCGCGCGGGCGAGGACGTATCCATCGATGGGAAACCATGACGAGCGCACGGACAACGGCGGTCCGTACTTCGACTATTTCGGTGCGAACGCCGGTCCTCGCGGCCGCGGCTGGTACAGCTATCGTCTCGGTGCCTGGCACGTCATCGTTTACAACAGTGCTGCGTCGATCGACGTGACGTCACCGCAGATGGCGTGGATCCGACAGGAACTTGCGCGCAATGCAGGCACGACGTGTATCCTGGCATACGGCCACCATCCGCGCTTCAGCTCCGGCAAACGACGCGCGATCGGACGGATGAAGCCGCTGTGGGATGCGCTCTATGCAGGTGGTGCCGACGTGGTGGTGTCGGGCCATGAACATTTCTATGAGCGGTTTGCGCCGCAGAAGCCGGATGGCGAAGCGGACGATGTGCGAGGGATCCGGCAGTTCATTGCAGGCACCGGCGGCGCGCCGTTCTATCGTATTCGGAAGCGTCGCGAAAACAGCGAAGCAGCGCGCGCGAGGCACGGGCTGCTCAAACTGACGCTGCATGCGAATGGCTACAGCTGGACGTTCGCGGAGGTCGGCCGGCGCCAGCCCGTTGATGAGGGCAGCGCGTCGTGCTCACCTCCGCGGATCAGCAGCAACTGAAGATGCGGACGAAGCGCTTGCGAAGCGGGCTCCACGCGAGCGTATAGGTGATCTCGCCACCGGCGTAGTAGGTAAACGTCGACATCGTGGCGAGCTCGCCCACGATCGAGTCGATTGTGGCGGCTGACACCGGCGTCTTCTGCATTTCCTCGTACTGCGCACTGTTGAGCGGGGCGCCTGCCGGCAGCGAATGCTTCGAACGCACTGCCGCTTCCTTCATGTCGTAACGAACCGCGTCCCTGTCGATGCCGCCCGGAATACTCCTCTTCATACCAGCCGACGGGCCCTCCGCAGTGAATGCGCTGTCACTGAGAACACGGCGCAGGTGACGGGTGATCTTCGCATTTGCCGCCGAATCCGTGAACGTGTTCCGGTATTCGTACTGGAAGTACGACTGCGTATTCCACGTGTTGCGGTAGAGCGTGTCGCCCGCAGTGGCGAGGATGAGCAGTTCGACCTCCGCGGTGTCGGGGCGGGGACCCATTGCATTCTGGACGACCGTTTCGGGCCTCCCGTCCCCAGTCAGGTCGTATGCCTTGCGCGCGTTGTACGAATGTGTGGTGCCCTGCGTTGTGAATGCGTCGGGGATCGAGGTCACCGGAACCGACGCCGGTTGTGCGGCGACGGCGAGCGTGTCGGTCGTGGGCAGTGCTGCGTCGCCATCGGTGTCCTGTGCCGCGCATGCGGCAAGAACAACGGTCGTAACGGCAGCCGCGCAGAGTATACGTTGCTTCATCATGAACGTCCCGGCTCCTCGAGATCTTCCAGTGTTTTCGGCCAGTCCCCGCCCAGGAGAGGGGACAGGGCGCGGTCTGCAAGCAGCTTGCCGTCGGTCTTGATTGGGAAATGGGAAATGGGTTGGAGGGGTTGGAGGTGGGTTGTAAAGGGGGGGGGGGTGGGTTAGATTAGAGGGTGTCGAGAGGGTGGCGCCCCGAGGTGGGGAGGGCCGCGTCTGTGAGTGGGCGGCGGTCGAGAGATCGGCGGC
>JBBSJG010000258.1:0-4080 GCA_038257485.1 Longimicrobiales bacterium
GATTACATCGACGTGCCCGCGGTGTATCCCCCGGGCCGTCTCGATACCGACACCGAGGGACAGCTGCTGCTCACCCATGACGGCGCACAGGCGCAACGCCTGACGGACCCGAAGCACAAGGAACCCAAGACCTACTGGGTGCAGGTCGAGGGCACCCCTGTCGAGGAACACTGCGCGGCCCTGCGTCGCGGCATCGGACTCAACGACGGCATGACGCTGCCGGCCGACGCGCGCATCCTCGAGGCGCCACCGAGACTCTGGCCACGGAACCCACCCGTGCGCGTGCGCAAGACCGTCCCGGACGCATGGCTCGAACTCACGATTCGCGAAGGGCGCAACCGCCAGGTACGCCGCATGACCGCAGCCGTGGGACTGCCGACCTTGCGGCTTGTACGCGTCGGCATCGGAACGCATCGTCTCGGCAGCTTGTCGCCCGGCCAGTGGCGGGAAGCGACTCCCTGAGTGGAGCGCGACCTCGCGTCCTTCATCGAGCCGGCTTACGCAGACAGCTCGCGGAGCCGCACGACGCCCGCGTCCGCGACGCTCAGCAGTGCGCGGACGTGGCGCGAGTCGAAATGGTCGGGCTCCGGGTGTTCGCAATCGATCACGCCCAACACCTGGTCGCCTGACAACAACGGCACCGCGAGCTCGCTCAATCGCATCGAGTCGTCCACTACATAGCGCTGGTCGAGCCGCGTGTCGGGAATGACCTGCGGCGCACCGATGAGCGCACAGGTTCCCACGACGCCCTGGCCGATCACAAGGCGGATCGAGCCCTCGAACATGCGCTCGGATACACGCTTGGCGCCCCACGCCGCGCGCTGCACGAAGGCACGCCCTCCGCGCTCGGAGAGATAGACGACACAGTCGTCGAGGCCGAGCTCGCGGCCTGTGAACTCGCAAAGCACCCACGCCACCTGCGCCGCATCGGGGCACAATGCGAGCCGTTGCTCGAGGCCGGCGCGCTTCGCGGGCACGTCGCGCAGGAAGTCATCGATGGCGGAAGTCATGGTGCAACTTACGTTGCGCGGACCCGCGCTGGCAACTGCCCGCGACCTGCCGACTCGAGTGAGTGGGCCCCGCTGGCATCTCCACGCGACGTGACGTGCGGGTGGTGTCCGAAGGGGGCGCTCAAGTCCGGCACGCGACTGTCAACCCTTCAGCAGAAAACCGCAGGCTCACGTTTCCGGTTTGTGACGGGGAAATACCGGGAAAGTCCAACTGCATCGCGAAATGCGCTTTCTCGAGAGAGCGTTTCGTGAAACGCGCGTCACGGTAACTTCCCTATTTCCGCGAATGCATTCAGGCAACGGCCAGTGCGGTGAACCGTGCATTTATCGCTCCGCAATCGCGGCTGAATCGCGGTCGTTTCGAACCGGCGTGTACAGGTCTGGTTTGGCGCCGGACACGCAACCTGCGCCCCACTGCAGATCGGCTGGCAACAGCAACGCCCCAAACGGGGTACCGACCAGACAGACGACTGGATTAGACCGGACATGAGTGCCCCGACTCCTACCTACAGCGACAACGCCAGCCGCGCCTTCCGCGCCGTCTCGGCGGCAGCGCTTCTTTTTGTCGCCCATGCGAACGCGGCGCCAGAACTGCTAAGCGAAATCCAGGCAGGTGCGGGCAGTGCGGCCAAGGCCGGCACGCTCGCGCAGTTCGACGTCACGATTAATGCCGGGGCCGTTGCCTCGAAGCCGGCCGTGCTGTCTATTGCGTTGCCGGGCCGCGAGCCGGTGCAGGCGACACGCACTGCGATGTCGGGCGAATCGGGTAATACCTGGGTCGGGCAGACGTCGGAAGGCCATAACGTGGTACTGACGTCCATCAACGGAAAAGTTCGTGGCCGGATCTACACCGCGGAAGGGTCGTACTCGATCAACCCGGGTAGCGAGGGCGGCCACGTCCTTGCGCGTGTCGATCCGTCCGTGCTGCCAAACGACACGGCCGTCGCGCCGGAAATTCCGTACGCCATGGTTCCGGAGGCGCCCGGCCAGCCGAAGTCGTCCGGACAGGCGATGGTGGATGTGCTCGTGGTCTTCTCGAGCCAGGCGGGACCGCTCGTGGGTGGCCAGGCGGAGCTGGACCTCTTCGCGCAGGCCGCGATCGACCAGACCAACAACGTGCTGGCCAACAGCCAGGTCGACAGCTTCAGGGTGAGACTCGCGCGTGCGGCACTGACGACACGCGCCGCGAGCGGCGATCCCAGTACAGACCTCCCGCAGGTGCGCACTGACTCCGAGATCGCCGTGCTTCGTGCATCGGTCGGGGCCGACGTGGTGTTGTTCGTGGGCGACTACACCGCGGGATTCAACGGTGCGGCGTACAAGAACACCCGGCCCCTGCAGTACGGCGCTGCGTTTGCCGGGTACGCATTCGGCGTCGTCGATCGCGCAAGCGTCGAGAACTCGCTGGTCTTCGTGCACGAACTCGGCCACATCCTGGGCATGGATCACGATGTCGGGAGCCCGCATGACCCGCCGTCCAGCAACTCCTTTCCGCACGCTTACGGTCACGTTGCGCCCCGCACCCAGCCGTATGCACAGGGCGTGCTGACCGTGATGGCTTACCAGGCGTCGTGCGGCGGCACGCTTGCCTGCCAGCAGGTTCCGTACTTCTCCAATTCGAACATCGCGCCGACGCAGGCGCCGTTCGAAGGCCGTCCCATCGGCGTACTCGACCAGGCTGAAAACTATCGCGTCGCGGCGGTGACCGGACCAATCACTGCTGACTTCATGGTTGCGAACACGATTCTGGCCAGCGACTTCGAAGACTGAGCTTGCATTCCGACAGGGGATTCAGCCTGGGTCGGACAGTCACGCTCGAACAGCAGGGTTCTTGATTCGGGAGGGTCGGCTGCGTCGGCCGAAATGTGTTCGCGATCTGCATGATGGGCGTGATCATGCACTCCGTGCATCCGCCGCTTCCGCGTCCTGCTGGATTGGGTCGAACAGCCGGCGCTGCCGCGCTGGATCAAACGGCCCGATACGTTCCCGCCCATCAAAGCGGCACTTGGCGAACGGCCCGTCGGCGCGGACATAGTGCAGGAATACCTGCACCCAGTGCGTACCCTCGAAAGGCTCGCGCCAGTGGGGTAAATCCACGCCCCGGTAAAGCAGCATGTCCCCGGGTGCAAGGTTTACTGCCAACGATTTGCCATTGGACTCGAGGCACAGTGGCCAGGGTCGCGGAGCACTCATTCCCAAGGTCAGTGACGTGCTGATTTCGCAAGAAGGACGATCAACGTGCCGACGCAACTCGGCGCCCGCCTGGTAGATGCGCAGAAAGGAATAGCAGGGAAACAGTTCGACTCCAGCGACACGCTCCATGATCGGGTGCATCCTCAGCAGCAGGCACTCCGTGAGCGCGTCGGCGTAGCGACCCTGCGAGCCGAAGCCCTCCTCGAACTTGAAGTAGTCCGGCGTGGCGGTCTGGATCAAGGCGTAATTCGCACAGAGTTCGGCCTCGGAAGCACTCAGCACTCCACGCAGCACGGCAAACCCGTGGTCGCGGAAATAGTGCCCGCACTGATCGAGTACCGCACTTTCGTTGGCTATTGCAGAGGTATTCATCGCAGTCCCTCGACTTCCCGTCAGGAGCTTATCGCGATTGGAATCCACGCGGTTCAGCCGCGCCGATTTGCGTTACCGCGGCGCGCGGGTGAGAAGGCGCAGCCCGAATGCGTCGGTCGGGTCGTTCCAGCCCCGCGCGGTCTCGAGTCCGGCGCTGCGGGCGAGCGAACCAAAGCTGTCATCCGTGTATTTGTGGCTCAGTTCCACCAGCACTTCCTCACCCTCGGCGAAGACAACCTTCTTTGAGCCAATGTGCACGGCCTGGTCCGCCAAGCTGACCAGATGCGTTTCGATGCGGCTGCGCGCGACCACGTAGTCGGCGCGATGCTCGAAGGCGCTCAATTCGAAGTCACTGCCGATCTCGCGATTGAGCCGTGCGAGCAAATTGAGCGTGAACTCCGCCGTGACACCGTAAGCATCGTTGTACGCCGCATCGAGGTTGGGCTTGGGCTTGACCAGGTCGATGCCTATGATGGCGGCGCCGCCATCGCCCATGGTCATGCGC
>JBBSJG010000259.1:0-4078 GCA_038257485.1 Longimicrobiales bacterium
CCCAACGCCAATCAGGGTATCGCGCGCGCGGTTGATCGCATCCTGTCCATTCCGCAGCCGCCTGCGGCGCAGCGCACCGTGCTCAACATTTCCATGATCCGCTCGGGCGACGTTGTGAATCGCAAGCCTGACAGTGCCTGGTTTTCTGTAGACATTCGCTCGCTCGAGGCCTCGGCGATCACGCGCAACGAGTCGGCCGTTCGCGCCGTGCTCGACAGTGTTGCTCGCGAGACGGGCACGCGATTCGACATGCGACCGATTTCACAAACTGCCGGAGGACAGATCGCCGGCGCCGACACGTCGCGTCTGCTGCGAACGGCCGTGCAGAACGCGCGCGCGCTCGGCGTGACGCCATCGCTGGGGAACGCCGGTTCGTCGAACCTCAACGTCGCGATTGCGGGAGGAACGCTGGCTATTGGTCTGGGCGGCGAACGAGGCGGCGCGCGAGCGGAACCGGGCGAGTTCGCGGATATTCCGTCAATGCTCAGGACCGCGAAACTCGTTGCCCGTCTCGCGGCCGAGATGGGCTATGCACCGTAGGGGCTATCGCGACAGTGCCACGACCCAGAACGCCAGGAAGTTGCCCACCGCAGTGCCCAGTGATCCAATCAGCACAGCAGGCAACACCAGATCCGCGCGACCGAGACTGCGCGCAAGCGCGAGCGCCGACGTCCCGCCGCCCACATTCGCCTGTGACGCAACCGCTGCAAGATCGGGATCAAGGCGCAGCGCCCGAGCCGCGATCACGGTGACAGCGCCATTCACCAACACGATGATGCCGGCAAACGCGAGCAGCGAGAGGCCAAGTCCTCCGAGTGCGAACAGCGCGCGCAGATCGCAGAAGGCGCCGATGACGTTCAGAAACAGATAGACGGCAAACATGCCGAGCACACGCGTGCCACGCAGCCGCGACACGGCGGGAATCTGCGCCAGCACGAGCGCGACGACCGTGAGTACGAGCATAAAGGGGATCGCCACACCAATGGAGGCAGTCCAGGCGGCGAGTTGCGAGGCCAGGAAGACGGCGCCGAGTCCGAGCGCGAACACGATCGCCACGTCGACGGGGTGCATGGACTCCGTGTCTTCCTCGATACCGAGCAGCGGTTCCGCGCTCACCACGCGGACAGTCGACGATGAGAACCGGAAGAACGGCGCCAACATGCGCGGCATCAGCAGCGTCACCGCCATCCACACGGCCGTGATGACATTGTCGGCGACGATGCTGCCGGCGTACAGCGCACCATCACGCACGACGCCATACTCGAGCGCGACGGCGTTGAAGTTGATGCTCCCGCCGATGTAGGTACCGGTGAACATGCCGGCGAGTGCAAAATGCTGCACGCCGAACACGTCTACGCCGCCAACCAGCTGTACGGCCAATAGCGCGCCAGCGGCCGTACCGAACGCCCCGATCAGAAACAGCGCCACCAGCGGCGCGCCGGCTTTGAGCACGTGTCGCAAGTTCACGCCAAGAATGAGCCAGAAGATCGCCAATGGCGCGACGTATTCGAAGATGCCGTCATAGACCGGCACCGGCGCCTCCGGCGTGGAACCGGCCGGAATGACGCCGAGGTTGGCGAGCAGCGCGGTAAGCAGTATGCCGAGCAACGCGGTGCCGGCGTGGCGAAGCCAAGTGCGCCGAACCAGCAGCTCGGCCAGCACGACCACCAGGGAGAGCACCGCCAGAATGAACAGGGGCTGATTCATGCGCGATCTTAGCTCGGCGGGCCATCCTTGCGCGAGCGGCGCGGACGCGCTGTAGAATAGGGCGCATGAACAACTCCCTGCCCACCTATCGCCTCGCGACGCGCAGCGACCTCCCGGCCATTGTGGCGATGCTCGCCGATGATGAGCTCGATGCAAGGCGCGAAGCGAACACCACGCCGTTGCCCTCGAGTTGCGAGGCGGCGTTCCGCGCGATCGATTCGGACGCCAACAACGAACTCATCGTCGTCGAACGCGCCGGAGAGGGAGTCATTGCCGTGCTGCAGCTCACGTTCATCCCGAACATCACCTATCGCGGGAGTTGGCGAGCGTTGATTGAGGGCGTTCGTGTTGCCGACCAGGCGCGTGGCAGCGGAGTGGGCGAGCAACTTTTGATGTGGGCCATTGCGCGGGCGCGCTCGCGCGAGTGCCTGCTGCTGCAACTCAGCACCGACAAGGCGCGCCCCGATGCCCTTCGCTTCTACGAACGACTCGGCTTCATCGCATCGCACGAGGGGATGCAGCTCCGACTCTAGGCATGGTTTCCACGAATCGGTTGCGCCTGCCGGCACCGGCCTTCTGCAGCTCAAACGCATCGTACAGGGTGCCCGTGGCGGTATGCGCGCGGTAGCTCAGTGTGTCCCCTGACACGTGGATGACCTGGAAGAGCTGCGTATTCTCCGCCTTGCGTTCCAGGACTGCCTCATACGGCGTCCAGCCATCGGGCGCTGACTCATACATCTTGCCGCCACTCACCGACACCACGTACACGGTGCCCGACTGCTGGTCAAGCGTATTCATCCCGTCCTGCACGTTGTGGATGGCGCTTCCCACGGTGCCGTCGGCTGCCTGCAGGCGCTCCGGCACACGTCCTCGTGCGTACGTGTGGTCGTGCCCCTGAAGCACCAGATCAACGCCCAGCTCGTCGAACACCGGCTTCCAGTGCGCGCGCAGCTTCGGATTGTCGCGCTCGACGGCCGCCGAAAATATGGGATGGTGGAAGGTTGCGATGGTCCAGCGCTGTGGGTTGCTTCGCAATACGCGTCGCATCCAGCGAGCCTGCGCTTCCTGCTCACGGTTCGAGTCGAGCACGAGCACCCGCACTCCTTGATAGTCAAACCAGTAGTTCGATTCCGCGAGGGCGCTCACACCGTTCTCCGGCAACGTGAACTGCTCCCGCCAAAATACCGACAGATGTTTCTCGCGCTGCTCGCGTTCATCCGCGTTGCGCGGGGCGTACTCATGGTTGCCCGCCGCCGGCACGCTTGGCACCATCGCATGAATGAAGCCGCCTCCGCCGAACCATTCGCTCCATTCGCCGTCGTGGTTGGCCTGGTTCACGAGGTCGCCAGCGTGAATGATGAAGCGAACGTCGGGTGCAGTACGGAAACCCTCGCGAATGACGCGAGACCACAGTGACAGGATGTCGTTCTGCACGTCGCCCAGATACAGAAAGCTGAACGGCTCGGGACGATCGTTGGCCGTCGCGAAGTGAAACCACTCGCTCCAGTGCTCGCCGTCGCCCACACGGTAGCCATATTTCGTGTTTGGCAGCAGACCGGTGAATGTTGCCGAGTGGTAGTTGACCGTGAGTTCCGCATGTGTGACTGAATCGGCGCGCAACGTGCTGGTCTTCGCCACGATCGACACCGCGCTGTCACCGAGCGCCGGTCCGTCGGTCGCGATGGCGACTTGTGCCTGCGCGCTCGCAACGGTGGTGTCGGTTCGCCACGTCACGCTTTGCGTGGTGGCGGGATCGTCAGACCAGGTGAGCACCACCCGATCGGGGAACGCACTTGCCTGATCACGCACGTACCGGACCACGGGTTCGCGCCTGACCTGACTCGCCCACGAAATGGAGACGACGCCGGTCACAATCGCTGTCGCGAGAATGAAGAAACGTCGCGGTGTCGCAAGACGGGATCGAATCGGCATGGCATGGAACCCTTGAAAGAAACGGCGAAACTGTCTCGTTCAATGGTCCATGTCTGACGACACAAAGGCATGATGGATGCGTCGCCTTTGTGTATTGTATCGGTGACGGCCGATGGTGCGCCCGTGAACGGTTCGGGCGAGTGCTGCAGATCGCGAGCCAGCGAACAAACCGAATTGGCGGTAAACTCCAGATCAACCTTGCAATCCCTGCTGTCCCCCGACACTCGCGCCGTGTCCGACATCCTTTCCCGACTCCAGACCTCACTGTCCGCGCGATATCGCATCGAGCGGATACTTGGCGCGGGCGGCATGGCCACGGTGTATCTGGCCGACGACTTCAAGCATCACCGCCATGTGGCCATCAAGGTCCTGCATCCGGAGCTCACATCGGCCATAGGTGCTGATCGATTCCTGCAGGAGATCCAGGTAATGGCCGGCC
>JBBSJG010000260.1:0-4072 GCA_038257485.1 Longimicrobiales bacterium
ACCTCGTCATCGGCGAGATGAAGTCGCCGCTCGTGATCGATCCCGACGCCACAGCACTCGCCCGCGCGTTGCGCTGGTAGTGGCGCGCTGGTAGTGGCGCGCTCGTAGGCGCGCTGCTACCGGCACGCAGGCGTCAGCGGCGGGTCACACCGAGGCCAGCCGCCTCATTGAACCGCAGTGAACCGTCAGGCTCGAGCCCCGGCCCGTCGAACGGGTCGTACTCGAGATACGTAGCGGAATCGAGGTCGGCGTAGTCGACGAGGGGCGCGAGCTGCAGCGTCGCCGCGATGGCGAGTGTACTCGAGACCATGCAGCCGAGCATGACCTTCATGTGATGCGCACGCGCAGTGTGGATGATGCGCAGGGCCTCGCGCATCGATCCGCACTTCTCGAGCTTGATATTGACGCCGTCGACACAGCCGACGAGTGCGGGTATATCGCGCGCGACACGACACGACTCGTCGGCGATGATTGGAATATCCGAGTGCTCGCGCAGGATCCGGAATGCGTCGTAGTCATCGGCCTTGAATGGCTGTTCGATCATGGCGACGCCGAGCTCACGCAGCAGTGGCAGCTTCTCGACGGCCTGCATGGCAGTCCACGCGGTATTGGCGTCCACGTAAAGCACAGCGTCAGGGCGGTCCGCGCGGATCAATCCGAGCACTTCTTCATCGCGATCGGTGCCGACCTTCACCTTGATGATCGGGAAGCTCTTCTTCTCCGCGAGGTGCTCGCGCATCACGGCGGGCTCGTCGATACCGATCGTGTATGACGACAGCGGAGCGGACTGTGGCGTCAATCCCCAGATCCGCCAGACGGGCTGGCCGATCGTGCGGCCCACCAGGTCGTGCAATGCCGCCGAAACGGCCGCGCGCGCCGAAGGGTTGCGGCCCAGCGCCGTCTCGAGCATCCCCTCGACTCGCTCCAGTTCGAACGCGTCATACCCGTCCAATGGTTCCAGCACGTCTCGATAGCGATCCAGCGCGGCCGTCACGGTTGCCGCCGTTTCGCCGTAGTACGGCGTTGGCGCAGCCTCGCCCCAGCCTTCACCACCTTCACGCGTGCGCAGGTGTACGACGACGGAATGCCTCGATGGCGGCGCTTTCGTGCGCGCCGTGCTGAAGGCGTGCTTCGTCTTCAGCTCGATGACTTCGTAGGTCAGTTCCACAGTACCACGCCGGTTGAGTAGCGGTTTGCCTGCTGTCGCCAGATGCCGTCGCAATCTACATTGTGCAGCCGCGGACGGGTACCGATCCGCAATCCTCTTGCGGCTGGAGCGTGAGTGGCGGGCCCGATCACTACATCGACGGCTGCACGGACACAGATCGTCCTCGCGTTCGCTGCTGTCTATGTGATCTGGGGCTCGACATACCTCGCGATCCGCTTCGCACTCGAATCGCTGCCACCGTTCCTCATGGCGGGGGTGCGGTTCGTCGTCGCCGGCCTGATCCTCTATACGTTCCAGCGCATCCGCAACGGCACTCGCCCCACTGCTGTTCAGTGGCGCGCGACGTTCATCATCGGTGCACTCCTGATCGGCGTCGGCAACGGTGCCGTCGTCTGGGCGGAGCTCAAGATTCCGTCCGGCATCGCGGCAATCCTCGTCGCCATCATGCCCTGCTGGATGGTGCTGCTGGACTGGCTGTGGCAGGGGAATGACCGTCCGTCATGGCAGACCGCCGCCGGGCTGCTGCTCGGCTTTGCCGGCCTCGCGCTCCTGATCGTCCCCGGCATGCGCGGTGACGCGGGCAGTCTCGACCTGGCCGGTATCGGCGCAGTCCTGGTGGGTTCGCTGTGCTGGGCCATCGGGTCCGTATACTCGAAGCGCGCGCCCTTGCCGAAGCCGCAACTACTGGCGACAGGGATGGAAATGCTGTGCGGCGGCGGACTCTTGCTCCTGCTGGGCCTGCTGGTCGGCGAGGCGGGCGACGTGCATCTGAGCACGATGACAGCGAAATCGTTGTTGGCGCTCGCGTACCTTACGGTGTTCGGATCGCTGATCGCGTTCTCGGCATATGTGTGGCTGCTGCACCAGGTGTCGGCCGCGCATGTGTCGACGTACGCGTACGTGAATCCGCTGGTCGCAATGCTGCTCGGATGGGCGCTGGCCGGTGAGGCGTTCACGCCCACAATGGCCGCTGCCGCAGCAGCCATCATCGCGGGCGTCGTTGTGATCACAATCTCGAGCCGGCGGGAGACGCCAGCGGAGACCGCGTAGCGAGGCGACGGCGCAGCCGCCGCGCGACGATTCAGCCGGCCGCGATTTCCTTCAGCGCGCGCTTCACATACACCGGCACCATCGCGCGTCGCCAGTCCGGATCGACGATGATGTTCTCGAGCGGGTGACACTGCTGGAACGCTTTCTGTGCGATCGCTTCGATGATGTCGTCCGTCATCGCATTCCCGACCGCGACCTTGTCCAGACCTGTCACCACGCGAGGCCTCGATCCCAGCGCGCTCACCACCAGGCGGGCGTCGCTGATGAAGTCGCCATCGAATGTGACGGCTGCACCGAGGTTCAGCAGCGGATAGTCGACGGCGCCTCGCTGGCGCAGCTTCTGGTATGACATCCGCGTACGCGGTGACGGCAGCGGGATCCGCACGCGAGAGAGAATCTCGTCCCACCCGCGCACTGTGTTGGAGATGCCGTCCGCGATGAAGAAGTCCGCGACATCGACCGTGCGCGTGCCCTTCGCCGACACCAGTTCCGCCGTCGCACCGAGTGTCATGAGGACGGGCGGCGTATCGGCCGAATGCGCTGCGACACATTTTCTGCCGGTCTTGGTGACGTGACACACGTCGCCATCCTTCTTCAGGCAGTAGCCGAGTGCGTCCCGCCAGAAGTGGGACTGGTTGTAGTACGTGCAGCGCGTGTCGAGACAGAGGTTGCCGCCGATCGTGCCCATATTGCGCAGCTGCGGGCCGGCGATGTGGCCGGCCGCATTC
This sequence comes from Longimicrobiales bacterium, assembly GCA_038257485.1. Taxonomy (GTDB): domain Bacteria; phylum Gemmatimonadota; class Gemmatimonadetes; order Longimicrobiales; family RSA9; genus DASUXU01. The sequence goes on from JBBSJG010000260.1 coordinate 2,947, forward strand.
GCGAGCGACGGGAAGTATTGCCGTACGAGCTCGTTGCCGCTCACACTCGCCAGTGTTTCCGCAGCGCCGATGAGCAGCTCGCCATTGTGCTCAGTGATGCCGTGCAGCGCCGCGATCTGACGGAGCGCAATCACCTTTTGCGGTGTGAACAGACCGTGCTTCATGTTCGGCATGAGGTCTGTGCCGCCTGCAATGAGCATGGCGAGGCCGGGTGACGCCGCGAGCAGCTCTGCGGCCTCAATGAGTGTGGCCGGACGGTGATACTCGTACTCGTGCAGACGCAGCATTGTCCTAGTCCTGCCAGGTCGTGAGCTGACCGGCGGCAGTACGGTCTTTCGGCGACGGCGTTGCAGCAGGCTCGCCAATCTCGACGACCGCGACAATCTTCACACCCTCGGGAACGCCTGCGGCGGCGCGAGCGCCCGGGTCGTCCATGATCGCGCCGGTCTTGATGTGCGTCGCGAGACCCATCGACGCCGCAGCCAGCGAGAAGTTCTGCACAGCCATCATCATCGAGCCGTAGTCCTCTTCGCGGATCTCCGGGTTCTCGTCCAGCACCATCGCAAACGCGATCATGCCGGGCAGCCTCTCATGCGTCGCGGCGACTTTGTCGCGCACTGCCTGCGCAGCCGCCGGATCCTCGATCTTCTTCGCCTTCCGACCGCCCAGCACGTCCCCATACGCCCGCCTCGCCTGCGGTCCGAGCACATGGAACCGCCACGGCTGCGTCATCCGATGGTTCGGCGCCTGCACGGCTGCGTCCAGCAACTTCTCGATTGTCGCGCGGTCCACCTGTGTATCCGTGAACTCGCGCACCGAACGACGGGCCTTGATTGCTTCAATAACGTTCATCTTCGATTCTTTCATTCACAGGGCAAACAACAACAACATTTTTACGCTAAGTGCGCGAAGGTGTACTGAAAGGAACGGTTCGCCGCACCTGATACTCCTGTCATCACAACTTTTCCCGGCAGTTTCACACGAAGATCAAAAAGACACGGAAAGACACGGATCAATTTTTTTCTTCCGTTATACTTCGCGCTCTTCGCGTGAAAATCCGTACTTCTTTCCGTCCCTTCGTGCCCTTCGTGTGAACCTTCATAGGAAGCGAGACGAAGCGAGATGA
>JBBSJG010000261.1:0-4063 GCA_038257485.1 Longimicrobiales bacterium
AACCTCGGCAATGCCATCGCGGCGCAGGCACAGATCGACCTGACGACGGCGTATAACACGCTCGCAGGTCTGCCTTGCCCACCGGCGAACGCGATCGTCGCCAACCTCGGTGGCACGACCAAGGCGGCGGGTGTGTATTGCACGGCGAGCGGAATCGGCATAACGGGCACGCTGACACTCGATGGCGGCGGCGATCCGAATGCCCTGTTCGTCTTCCAGGCCGGCACAACACTGACGACTGCGGGCAGCATCGTGCTGATCAATGGGGCGAGGGCTGACAACGTGTTCTTCCAGGTCGGCAGTTCCGCGACCATCGGCACTGCGTCGCAGTTTCAGGGCAACATCCTGGCGCTCACGAGCATCACGCTCGTTGACAATGCCACATTGACGGGACGTGCACTGGCGCGCAACGGCGCGGTGACGCGTGGCACGAACAACGTGAGCATCCTGCCGTAATCCGGCGGGCGGGTGTGCAAGCACCCCGTTGATTCAACGGAAGCTGGGGTCGAACGAGAGTTCGGCCCCAGTTTTTTTATGCGCTGTGTGTGCGCCTGAGTGCGCGCGCTTCGGCCGCGAGTGCTCGGGCCGCGTCCAGCAATGGCACCTGCGCGGCCGATTCCTGGATGGCGGCCGATGCCTGCCCGTGATCGTCCGGATCACCGAGGCCCGCATCGCGATGGCGGCGCAGTCGCTCGCGGATCGTGTCCCGCACTTGATCTGCATTGCCGAGGCCCCGCAGATACGCGATGTGCATGTCATGCCCGGATTCCGTCGCATCACTGCTGTTGGGACCGCCGCCGCTGCTACCTCCGCCCGCGGTGCGGATCTGGAGATCGGCAATGCCGAGCAGGCGCTGCAGCGGACCCTGGCGGATCGATACGTGCTGGATGTTGGCGAATGTCATGGTCTTCTCGTGCATGCGTACCAGGCCCTCGCGCGTGCGCAGGCTCCGATCCGATACCACATACCACCGCTGTTCGAAGTCGAGTCGTGTGAGGAGCAGGGACAACGTCGCCTGTACAATGACGCCGACCAGCGCTGCCAGCTCGATCGCGCCGATGATGAGCATGAGCGTCGATTCCGGGAACGGACCGATGCGTGACGGCAGGTAGTCTCCGTAGCGAGCGGAGATGCCAAGTGCGAGCACGAGGCCCCACGCGGCGGCCATCGTGCGCAGGAACCAGCCGATGAGGCGGTAGCGGAAATAGTTCGGCGCGGCGCGGAACACCCGAACGTCCTCGTCACCCGCGGGCGCACTCGGCTCGGCGGGTACGCGCAGCAGGCGGAGCAGCCGACCTCTCCATGTCATGTGCTCACTGCCTCGACGCGACGATCTCCGCGCGCAGTGCACGCAGCTCGCTTGTCGCTTCCTGCAGCGCCGCTACGATCTCGCTCGAACCGGCGGCCGGCAGCGCGGTGATGTCCTTGTCCGCGAGATGGCGAACGACAGGCCCGCGCGCGCCACGCATCCGCCTGTACAGCTCGTCGCGAACATGCTCGAAGTCGGGCAGACCCTCGATCGTGATCTCCGCAGCCGCACTGCCACTCGCGGTCTGGATCTGCACGCGGCCAAGACCGAGCCACCGCTCGACGAGGTTGCTGACGAGATGGATATCCTGGATGCGGGCGTACGTGAGCGTGATCTCACGTCGGAAGAGCAGTCCCCACCGCACGGTGAGGCCTTCATTGTCGAACGTGTAGCGCAGTGTTCTGTAACGGAAGTAGAGGTAGGGCATCATGGCCACAATGAGGGGGCCTGTCATCACCGCCTGCATTGTGTAGTAGTGCAGCAACCGCCGGATCGGCCGGCGCACGCCGCGCAGCGTGATATCAGTCGTCGGCAAGCTCGTTACCCGCATACGCGCCAGCCGTCGCACCTCGCTGCTGCAGCAGCTGCTCGAGGAACTCGACCTGTTCGCGCAACTGCTGCAGCTGGTCCTCCATCTGCTGCGACCGCTGAGCCTGCTCCGCGGCCTCCTGCGGCGGTGGAAGCGCGCGAGGCGCGACCGGCTGTGCTGGCTCGAACGCGATGGCAGGCAGTGCAAGCACATGCTCGACCATGTTCCGCACCATGCGTGTCGGTGCAAACCCTGCCACATTGTTCTTCGCCGGCGATGCCACGCGCAGCAGGGCGGCGTGCACCTTGTACGCGTCCTGTCGAGGTACGAGGAGACGGTAGGTGCTGCGTTCGGCGGTCACCAGGACCCGGCCGCGGAAGGGCCCGACGCGCAGGGCGATCCTTGAAATCAGGCGGACATTGACCTCCAGCTGACGCCAACTGCGGCTGGAGGAACGCATGCACAGCAGACGGCGGTCGGTCACGACCACCAGCCACAGCCGCCGCACCCAGCGAGGCCTCGCCACGCGGCCGCGCGCGATCGCCATCACCTTCTCATCCGCCCCGAGCACCGACGGGAGATCGCGCAGTTCGCGCAGGTCCCACCAGCGCGATGCGTCCCCGAGCTCCTGAAGCTGTTGGTCAAGTACGCCGCGATCCATGGCCATGGTTCTGCTATTCTGCTGGTGAGGTTTCCGACGTCCTAGGATCGCGCAGTCGACTCGCCGTCGCAATGGAGTCGACCGACCATGTCGCCGCTCAGGGACGGTCGGCGTACATCAGGAGTGCAGGGCCATCCAGGGTGTCGACAATGCCCGCTTCCCGAAAGCCTGATTTCTCATAGCATCGGATGGCCCGGCCATTGTTGGGCGACGGGTCCGTCTGCACGCGCGTGACCGCCGGATCCGTCAACAGTCGCCGGACGAATGCGGACACCATCCGCGTGCCAAGACCCCTGCCGAGTCCATCGCCTTCACACAGGAACTGGTCGATGCCCCGCACCCCGGAATCGTGCTCATCGAGCCACCAGCCATCTTCATGACACGCGGCCGGCGTGTAGGACTGGATGAACCCGCACGGGACGCCGGCGCGGACTGCGATGAATGCCTCGTGTGGAACCGTCCGGTCAACGATCGGGCCATACTCGTCTTCGATATCCTCTGGCGCCGATGGCGATCCCCACCACTCGGCCACGTGCGGACGGGCCAGCCATTCGGCGAGCATCGGGAAGTCCGACCGGGCGAGCGGCCGGAACTGGATCTCATCGTTTGTCATGTGTTGACCCCTTCCGCGACAGGCGGCACCTTTGATCATGCGGCCGGCGACCGCACCATGCACAGAGGAGCACCATGTCAGAATCTACGTCCAATGAACCGCGCGGCATCCGCCCCGGCTTCCCGAAGCGGCCGGCGTTCGATGCCGACGCCATAGAGAAGATCCGGCTGGAACAGGAAAAAGGGAAAGAGCGGGAGTTCGTAAAGTTCGGTTTCTACCAGGTCGATCCCGCCTGGCGCCGCCTTTCCCCGGACGAACGGTCTGCCCACAAGGAGGAGTTCGTCGAGCTGGTGCGCGAGGCCGGCAAGTCGTCGATGATCTACTCATACTCCATGGTCGGCACCCGCGGCGACTGCGACTTCATGCTATGGCAGGCGTCGCGCGACTTCGACCACCTCCAGCGCCTTGCCGCGGATGTCCTCAGGACCGGGCTGGGCGCCTATCTGACCCGGCCGCACTCGCTCTTCGCGCTGACCCGACGCTCCATCTACGAGAACCGATACGAAGCCGAATACCTCGCGAAATACGGCGGCGACGAGATCCTGGACCGCGCGCGCATCGCCATCAATCCGCAAGGCTCGAAGTACCTCTTCGTATATCCGTTCGTGAAGACGCGCGCGTGGTATGGCCTGACCCACGAAGACCGCCAGCGCATGATGGACGAGCACATCCGCGTCGGTCACGAGTGGCCGGACGTCAAGCTCAACACGACATACAGCTACGGCCTCGACGACCAGGAGTTCGTCGTCGCATTCGAGACCGACTACGTCTCCCGCTTCCTCGACCTCCTGATGGCGCTCCGCCTCACCGAGGCGAGCCTCTATACACTGCGCGACACTCCTTCCTTCACGTGCGTCGCGCAGTCCATCGGCGAGTGCCTGGACGCGATCGGATGACGATGACACTCCGGACGTTCGCGCTCGCCGCCACCCTGCTGGTCACTGCTGTTGC
>JBBSJG010000262.1:0-4015 GCA_038257485.1 Longimicrobiales bacterium
AGGTCGGATTCGCGGGCGGTCTGCTTCTGCATCTCTTCGCGCATTGCCTGCGCGGTCACGAGTGCGTCGGTCAGTGCGCGTTCGCGCTCGCGGTTGTCCGCGACCTGATGCTCCAGTCGCGTCAGTTTCTCCGACATCGCCATGTTCTCGCGCACCAGCTGATCGAGCCGGTCCGCGACGACGTCCAGGAAGTCGTCTACCAGTCCTGGTTCATAGCCGCGCAGGGCCTTCTTGAAGTCGCCCTTCTTCTTGCGCACTTCGAGGGGTGTAAGATCGATCATTGCTGCCTCTCACCGAACAGGATCGTGCCGAGTCGCACCATGGTGGCGCCTTCCTCGATCGCGATCTCAAAGTCATTGGACATACCCATCGACAGATAATCCGCCTGGAACGCGGCAGCGCCGGCCGCGCACGCGTCGAACGCAGTGCGCGTCGCACGGAACGTCGCGCGCAGCAGCGCCTCGTCATCCGTGAACGGCGCCATCGTCATGAGTCCGCGAATGCGCAGGCCAGGCAGTGCGCCGAGCCGGTTGGCAACATCGACCGCGTCACCCGCGGCGAACCCGCCCTTCGTTTCCTCACCGGACGCATTCACCTGGACCAGCACGTCCACAACAAGACCCGCGCGGACCGCCTCTTCCGAAATTTCGCTCGCCAGACGGTCGGAGTCTACGGAGTGGATCAGGTCGCACAGCGGAATCGCCTGTCTGACCTTGTTGCGCTGGAGATGGCCGATCAGGTGCCACTGGAGGCCGGGGGCAGCCGTCCCGATCTCGCCACGCTTCTCCGCCATCTCCTGGACGCGGTTCTCCCCGCAGGTGCGAAGGCCGGCGGCATAGGCCGCGAGTGCCGCCTCGGCCGGGTGCGTCTTCGAGACGGCGACCACGGAAACAGCGTCGGCGCGGCCACCACGTACCCGGGCCGCCTCGATCCGATCGGCCGCACGGGGCCAACTCTCCTTCAGTCGCGCTTCATACATCGCAGGATGATAGGCCCGATCCGACGGCATTACAACTCACATCAGGGCGCATCGGCCGCCTGGAGCCGTGCACCGGAGAGCGCGAGGCGGACGCGCTCGAGACTGACATTGCGCTCGAGGCGGCCGCGGAACGCGAGTGAGATATGCGCCGTCTCCTCGCTCACGACGATCACGAATGCGTCCGTCTCCTCTGACAGGCCGAGCGCTGCGCGGTGTCGCGTGCCGAGCGACTTGTCGGCGACTTCAAACTGCGTGAGCGGCAGGATCACACCCGCACCGATGATGATGTCACCATCGACCAGAACAGCGCCGTCATGGAGCGGGCCGTAGGGCGAGAAGAGCGATACAACGAGGTCCGCGTCGATCGTGGCCTGCAGCCGTGTGCCCGTCTGCACGTAGTCATCGAGATTGATCTCGCGCTGCACCGCGATGATCGCACCGATCTTCGCGCGTGCGAGCCGGCCGACGGCGTCCGTCAGCTCATCCGCGACAATGCTCTCCTCCATCGTGCTGAAGCGACGGAGCAAACGGTTCTGACCCAGGCGGGCCAGCCCGGCACGCAGCTCCGGCTGGAACACGACGAGCGCGGCAATCGCGCCGTACGCGAACACTTTCTCCATGATGTACTGGATCAGCTCGAGGTGCAGCATCCGCGCGATCACATACACGGCTGCAAGGACCATCACACCGATCAGCATCTGGATCGCGCGCGACTTCGCGAGCAGCTTGAGCACGTAGTAGATCGCGGCCGCTACAATCACGATCTGCAGCAGGTCGAGCGGACCCGGCATCAGCATCTGCAGGCGGTCGATCACGACAACACCGGATGCATCGTGACGTCGACGGCCGCACGCGCGTGCGAGACCGCGGCGCTAACCGCCAGCGCGCGTATGACCGGCGCCACGTCATGCACGCGGAACAGCCGGGCGCCGGCGGCGTAGGCGATACAGCACGCGGCAATCGTTCCTTCGAGGCGTTGCTCAACCGGCAGACCGCCCGCGACATCGCCGACGAACCGCTTGCGGGACGGGCCGACAAGCACGGGATATCCGAGCGAGGCGATGCGGTCGAGGTTGGCGAGCAGTGCGATGCTGTGCTCCGTGCGCTTGGAAAAACCGAGTCCCGGGTCGAGCACGATCGCATCCTCCGCGATGCCCGCCGCAAGCGCGACCGCTACACTCGCCGACAACTCGTCGCATACATCCGTTGCGACATCGCGGTAGTCGGCATGTGTGTAGCTCGCCATGTCCTCGAGGCCGCCGCGTGAATGCATCAGGATCACGCGTGCCCCCGCGCGCGCAACGACAGTCGGAAGCATCGGATCGAGACGGAATCCGCTCACATCATTGATCATGCGCGCGCCAGCGTCGAGCGCGGCGGATGCGACTGCGGCCTTGGTGGTATCCACGGAGATCACTGTGTCCGGGCGTTCACGCAGCAGTGCTTCGATGACGGGGACGACACGAGCGATCTCATCGTTCGCGTGCACTGCCGTTGCGCCCGGCCGCGACGACTCGCCGCCCACGTCGATCACGTGTGCGCCCTCATCGAGCAGGACGCATGCACGCGCGACGGCGGCCATCACATCCGCGTGACGGCCGCCGTCCCAGAACGAGTCCGGAGTGACATTGAGAATGCCGAGGATCACAGGTGCCTCGTGCGACATCACAGCTTCGGGTCAGTCTCCGGCGCTGCCTGCGGCGATGCGAGACCGGGCCTGACCGCATTTTGCGTTTCACCGTTGGCCGGCGCAGGTGCGTTCAGACGGAGTGAATCCGCGAATTCCCTCGCCTGCCGCACGAGCTTCGACTCCGGCAGCGGTTGACCCGCAAACAGCAGCAGCAGCTCTTCCCGGTCGATCGTCTCGCGCTCCAGCAACGCTTCCGCGATCTGCTCGAGGACCGCGCGGTTCTGCGTGACACATGTCATTGCCGCCGCATATGCCTCGTCGAGCAGACGCTTCACTTCCTGGTCGACGCGTTCGGCGAGCCTCGCCGAGACAATCCGTCGCTGGCCGATCTCGCGGCCGAGGAAGACCTCCTGTTCGGAGTCGCCCACCGACATCGGTCCCACCGCTTCGCTCATGCCGAACTGCATGACCATGCGTCTCGCCATGCCCGTCGCACGCTCGATGTCATTGCCCGCACCCGTCGTGATCTTCTCCGGGCCAAACACAATCTCTTCCGCAGCGCGTCCGCCGTGCAGCATGACGAGACTCGAGATGAGGTAGTCCTTCGAGTACGAGTGACGGTCCTCTTCCGGCAGCGATGCAGTGACGCCGAGTGCGCGGCCGCGCGGGATGATCGTGACCTTGTGCACCGGGTCGAGACCGGGAGTGAACAATGCGACGACAGCGTGACCCGCCTCGTGATATGCAGTCAGCTTGCGTTCGCCCTCGGCGAGCACCATCGAACGGCGTTCCGCACCGAGCATCACCTTGTCCTTGGCATGCTCGAGGTCGTCCATGTAGACCTTGTCATGCTCGCGACGCGCGGCAAGCAGGGCCGCCTCGTTCACAAGGTTGGCCAGGTCGGCACCACTCATCCCCGGTGTCGCCTTCGCGAGCGTTCGGACCTCCACATCATTCGCCAGCGGGACTTTCTTCAGGTGGACGCGCAGGATGCCTTCACGTCCTTTCACGTCCGGCGCATCGACAACAACCTGCCGATCGAAACGGCCCGGGCGCAGCAGCGCAGGGTCCAGCACGTCGGGACGGTTGGTCGCTGCGAGAAGGATGACGCCTTCATTGGACTCGAAGCCGTCCATCTCGACGAGCAACTGGTTGAGCGTCTGCTCGCGCTCGTCATGACCGCCGCCGAGACCGGCGCCGCGATGACGACCGACCGCGTCGATCTCGTCGATGAAGATGATGCACGGCGCATGCTGTTTGCCCTGTTCGAACAGGTCGCGCACGCGGGACGCGCCGACGCCGACGAACATTTCGACGAAGTCGGAGCCCGACATCGAGAAGAACGGACGACCCGCCTCGCCGGCGACTGCGCGGGCGAGCAGTGTCTTGCCTGTACCCGGCGGACC
>JBBSJG010000263.1:0-3996 GCA_038257485.1 Longimicrobiales bacterium
GACCAGTGCGAGTGCGGCGAAGTGCATCACGGCGACGGGTGCGTGTTTTGCGATGGCCTCGTCGAGGCGCGTGGCATCGCGCACGTCGCCGGTTTCGAGCGGCCCCCACTGCACGGCCCATGCGTGGCCACGTTCGAGGTTGTCGTAGGTCACGGGCAGGTAGCCGGCTGCGGCCAGTGCCTTGCAGGCATGGCTGCCGATGTAGCCGGCGCCGCCGGTGACAAGGATGCGGGGCGTGTCGGTCGCCTCGGTCACGTCGGATTGGCGCTCATTCGCTGCGTACAAAGGGATCAGTTGCCTCGGTTATGCCGGTTTGGGCCTCATGGACTGTGTACAACAGCACTGTGTCATCCCCGCGAAAGCGGGGATCCAGTCTTGTTGTGTGCGCGAACGCTTCGATCAGACGTGGATTCCCGCCTTCGCGGGAATGACGACGGTGTGGGGTCTGGGTCACGCGTGGATTCCCGCCTTCGCGGGAATGACGAGGGTGTAGGGGTCTAGTCGAGGATGGAGGACCAGATGTCCTGCCATTCCGGGTTCTCCTTCTCGAACAACGCGATCTTCCACGCTCTTCGCCACTTCTTGATTTGCTTCTCGCGCAAGATGGCCGACTCCATCGTTGGGTGTTGTTCGAACCAGACTAGGTGGGTTACGTCGTGGCGTTCGGTGAAGCCATCCACGAGGTGTTGTCTGTGTTGCCACACTCGGTGCAGGAGACTGCTGGTCACGCCGGCGTACAGCGTCCCGTTTTTGCGGCTCGCAAGCAGGTAGACGGCGGGGTTCTTGCGCATGGTGTTGGCCGATTTCGCGGGACGGGCTCAGATATTGCCTCTGTGGGTGGTCACTGGAGAAGTCGTCATCCCCGCGAAAGCGGGGATCCAGCTTTGCGGTGCACAGGTACGGCTCGACCGGGCGTGGATTCCCGCTTTCGCGGGAATGACGACGGTGTGGGGTCTGGGTCGGACGTGGATTCCCGCCTTCGCGGGAATGACGAAGGAGTGGGGTCTGGGTCGTGCGTGGATTCCCGCTTTCGCGGGAATGACGAGGGTGTGGGGAATGACGGGGGTGGCGGGAATCAGGAGGGTGTAGGGCCTCGGTGGTATGCGGGTTTTTGCATGTTCGGGAAGGACACGCGCTGGGAACACCGCTCACAGGCGGGCGTCGGAGGTGGTGGACGGGATGGCGTGTTTTACGTCGTAGATGACTCCGGTGGGATTGCACCAGGCGCGGATGGTTGCTCCGGGCTGCTCGGCGTCGATGAACTCGCGATGCGCTACCGCGAGAATGACGGCGTCGTACGCGCCCTGCGCCGGCTGCTCCAGTAGATCAATGCCGTATTCGTGACGGCAGTCATCGGCGCTGGCCCATGGATCGAACACGTCGACGTCAGCGTGATAGCGCTGCAGCGACTCCACGATCTCGACCACGCGCGTGTTGCGCAGGTCCGGACAGTTTTCCTTGAAGGTGATGCCCAACACCAGGATGCGCGCACCCACGATGTTGATGCGCGAGCGCGCCATGAGCTTCAGCACCTCACCGGTGACATAGGCGCTCATACCCTCGTTGATGCGGCGCGCCGCAAGGATCATCTCGGGGTAAAAGCCGACTTCCTGCGCCTTGTGCACGAGATAGTAGGGATCGACGCCGATGCAGTGACCCCCGACCAGGCCCGGACGGAAGTTGAGAAAATTCCACTTGGTCGCTGCCGCATTGAGCACTGCGTCGGTGTCGATGCCAAGTCGCCCCAGCAGCTGTGCGAATTCGTTGACCAGGGCGATGTTGACGTCGCGCTGCGTGTTCTCGATCGCCTTCGATGCTTCGGCCACGCTGATGCTCGGCGCGCTGTGAGTGCCGGCCGTGATGATCTGCCGGTACAGCGCGTCGACGAATGCCGCAGCTTCCTCGGTCGAGCCCGCCGTGACCTTGACGATATCGGTCAGGCGGCGCCTGCGATCGCCCGGATTGATCCGCTCGGGGCTGTAACCGACGAAGAAGTCGCGATTGAACTTGAGATTCGACGTCTGCTCCAGAATCGGCACGCAGACTTCCTCGGTAGCACCGGGATACACGGTGGACTCGAAGATCACGACATCGCCCCGCTTGAGCGCCTTGCCCGCGGTAATCGACGCGAGCTCGAGCGGCGAGAGATCGGGCCGCTTGAGTGCGGTGACCGGCGTAGGCACGGCGACGATCAGGACGTTGGCGCTGGCGAGGTCGGCCGGATTGTGTGTCAGCTGGAGGTAAACCGCGGACGCGAATTCCGCGGGTGCGCACTCGCCTGTCGTGTCTTTCCCCTGCCGCAATCTGTCGATCCTCGCGGCATCGACATCGAATCCGAGCGTGGGTCGCTGCTGTCCGAATGCCAGTGCGAGCGGCAGGCCGACGTAGCCGAGACCGATGATGGCGGGTCGCGCTGCAGCGGGATCGAGCGCTGGCATGGCTCCGCTCATGACTTGCCTCCGGCGGGGGGACGCTCCACTTCCGCGCTCAGCTCCGCAATTTCACGTTCAAGTTGCACGAACTCATGCTGTTTGCGGCGCAGGAAATCGGAGGTTGCGGTGCCCTTTTCATGCAGGCCGCGCGGCGTCAGCACATAGGCGTACGCGAGCTTGTTGTCGCTGTTGCGGAAGTTGCGCATCTTCACCCAGCCGCGGTCGATCAGCGCGCGCACGCAGTAGTTGGTCTTGCCGAGTGACATGCCCAATCGTCGCGCGAGATCGCGCTGCGAGATTTCCGGCTCCGCTGTCAGCAGTCTGAGCAGTCGGTACCGCAGGTCGTCGCTGACCGCCTGCGTCCGCTCGGTCGCAGCGCGACGATGGGTGGTGCCTGAGGTTGCGGTCTTCACGCCGGAGTCTTTCGCCCATCGGACATGAGCCGATCAAAGTAGACGATCGTTCTCTCGAGTCCTTCGCGCAGTTGCACGCGCGGCTGCCAGTCACCGAGTTCGCGCCGTGCGAGGCTGATATCGGGCTGTCGCTGCCGTGGATCATCCGCCGGCAGTGGCTTGAACTGCAGGGTCGAGGCGGAACCGGTCAGTTCCAGCACGGTTTCCGCCAGTTCGCGGATGCTGAACTCGTTGGGATTGCCGAGATTGACCGGCCCGGTGACGTTGCTGCCGGTGGCCATGAGTCGCAGGAACCCTTCGACCAGATCGTCGACGTAGCAGAAGGAACGGGTCTGCTGACCTTCGCCATAGATGGTGATGGGATCGCCCGCGAGCGCCTGCACGATGAAGTTGGATACGACGCGGCCATCGTTGGGATGCATGCGCGGACCGTAGGTGTTGAAGATGCGCGCCACCTTTATTTCGATCTGGTGCTGGCGGTGGTAGTCGAAAAAGAGCGTCTCCGCGCAGCGCTTGCCCTCGTCGTAGCAGGAGCGCGGACCCACGGGGTTGACGTGGCCCCAGTAAGTCTCCGGTTGCGGATGCACGCCGGGATCGCCGTAGACCTCGCTGGTCGAGGCCTGAAAGATGCGGCAACGCAGACGCTTGGCGAGCCCGAGCATGTTGACTGCGCCGTGCACCGAGGTCTTGGTGGTCTGTACGGGATCGTGCTGGTAGTGGATGGGCGACGCGGGACAGGCCAGGTTGTAGATCTCGTCGACTTCCAGGTAAAGCGGAAAGGTGACGTCGTGGCGCACGAATTCGAAACGCGGATTGCCGTGGAGGTGTTCGACGTTGCGCTTGGTGCCGGTGAACAGGTTGTCGACGCAGACGACCTCGTCACCGCGATCAATCAGGCGATCAATCAGGTGCGAGCCGAGGAATCCGGCGCCTCCGGTGACCAGCACACGCTTTCGGCTTTCGTAATTTCTCATGTGTGGCTGAAGGCTCCGGTGGAGGGGATCATGGTGTGTGGTTCGTGTATCGACTTGCGGCTTTTCAGGCCAGGGTCGGCTTGGCGACAGGAACCGACAGCGCATAGTGGTCAAATCAGCGAACGGGGTTTCGCGCAGCACCCCCACCCTCGTCATTCCCGCGAAAGCGGGAATCCA
>JBBSJG010000264.1:0-3975 GCA_038257485.1 Longimicrobiales bacterium
ATGCTGTCGTCATGGAACTTGTTGTGCGACGCATTGACGACGCCCGCGATGCGGCCGACCACGTGCTTTCCCCGCCAGGCGAGGAACAGCTGCATCTTCGCGTGCTGGTGGAATGGATGCTTCGCCGGATCGAGGACCGCGCGCACATCCATGAGCAGGGGTGGGACCCACGCGGTGTCACCGCGATAGATCTCCCAGGGCAGCTTGATGAATTTGTCTAGCTCGGCGTCACCCGTGACCGGACGAACAGTCACGGGATCGGTCATATGACGGCCATCGTCTTCCCGATGTTCGCGAATGCATCGAGTACGAAGTCGATATGGTCGTCCGTGTGTGTCGCCATGCACGAGATGCGCAGGCAGCACGAGTTTTCGGGAACTGCGGGCGGTGTCACGGGATTGGTGAAGACACCTGCGTCGAACAGTGTTCGCCAGAACACGAGCATGCGCTGCAGCTCGCCGACCTGTACCGGGATGATCGGCGTCTCACTTTTGCCGATGTCGTATCCCAGGCTGCGCAGACCCTCCTGCATGCGACGTGTATTCGCCCACAGTTTTTCCCGTCGTTCCGGCTCTTCCTGGATGACGTCGAGCGCCGCCAGTGTTCCTGCGACGGAGGCAGGCGGCATGCTCGCGCTGAAGATCAGCGAACGTGCGTGGTGCTTGAGGTAGTGGATGACGTCTTCCGGCCCGGCAATCACGCCGCCGATGGACGCGAGTGATTTCGAGAATGTGGCCATGACGAGGGAGACGCGATCCTCGAGGTGGAAATGCTGTGCAGTGCCGCCGCCGAACTCGCCGAGCACGCCGAACGCGTGGGCGTCATCAACGAGAACTTCCGCGCCATAGACCTCTGCGAGTGCCATGATGCCCGGCAGGTCGCAGATGGTGCCTTCCATGGAGAAGATGCCGTCCGTGACAATGAGCTTGCCCGCCTCTGCGGGTGTGCGTGCGAGCTCGCGCTCGAGGGAGCGCAGGTCGCCGTGCGGGAAGCGGTGCACAACGCCGAAGCTGAGGCGTGAGCCGTCGACGATACTCGCGTGGTTGAGCTTGTCCGAGAACAGATGGTCATCGCGGCCGACGAGCGCGGAGATGGCGCCGAGATTGGCCTGGAATCCAGTGCTGAACACGAGTGCGGATTCCTGACTCATGAACTTCGCGAGCCGGTCCTCCAGCAGTTCATGCAGGTCGAGCGTACCGTTGAGGAAGCGACTGCCTGTGCAGCCACTGCCATAGCGATGCAGCGCAGCCTTCGCCGCCTCGATCACCTTGGGATGATGGGTAAGACCCAGATAGTTGTTCGAGCCGACCATCACCTTCCGCTCGCCGCGGATCATGACCTCGGTGTCGAACGACTCCTCGATCGGCGCGAAGTACGGGTAATAGCCCGCCTCCTGTACCTCGCGAGCTATCGTGTAACGGTAGCATTTTTCGAATAAGCTCATTCTATCTCCATACTGGCTGAAGCGAGACGCTTACAACCATCCATTGGAACGGTACCACTCTGCCGTGCTGCGCAGCCCTTCGGGCAACGGAATGCGCGCAGCGAAACCGAACGCAGTCCTGGCGCTGTCGGTTTCACACAACCATCCGGGCGCGAGCAACTCGCGAACCTTCTCCCGGTTGAACATCGTACTCTGACCAAGCGCGCCCGATATCGTTTCGCTGACCGCCGCAGCAAATGCGATCGCGTTCTGCGGCACCGGCAGGAACACCGGACGGCGACCAACGGCATCGCCGACGAGCCGGCACACATCGCGCCACGCGTACGCCTGCGGGTCTGCGATATGATACGTGCCCCGCAACGTGTCCGGCAGAGCGTCATGCGACAAATCCCCTGCGAGCGCCGCGTCGGCGATGCCTCTCGCCAGGTCCGCGACATGCACCAGCTGGAGCGGTCGCGGCGGCCCTGCCGGAATGGGAAGCACACCTCGCTTCGCCAGCTTGAAAAAGCGCAGCAGCTCCCGGTCACGCGGTCCGTAGACCGCGGGCGCCCGCAGGATGACCGCGTCTGACCGGCCCTCCAGAGCGGTTTCACCCGCCAGCTTGCTGCGACCGTATGCCGTTAACGGTCGCGGCGTATCGCCGGGCTGGACCGGCACACCATCGCTCGGGCCGGCGGCGGCGAGCGAGCTCAAATATACGAAGCGTCTGCAACCTTCTGCGGCCGCCGCACTCGCCAGCACCGATGTGCCGTCGCCATTTACTGCCAGCAGTTCGGCTTCCGTGCGCGCATGCGTCAGCGCTGCGAGGTGAACTACGACATCGACGTCCGCCATCGCCGCCCGCAGGCCGGTGCTATCCGTGAGCGACGCGACGGTCGGAACGATCCCGAGCGCGCGCAGCCGTGTGGTGTCGCTCGTCGGGCGCACCAGCGCGCGCACCTGGCATGCTCGCGACGACAGCTCTTCCATGAGCTGGGATCCAACGAATCCCGTTGCACCTGTGACGAGCAGTTTCCGCATGGTCACAAGACCGTCACAAAGCTGCGCCCGGGTACCTTAAAAGGCAATGGTTCCCCGGCCTTGCCGCATGCAGGACGCCGGCGCGAGTTTGCGAGGACGCCGTCAATCAACCGGCACCAAAATCATCACCCCGGGAGACCCATGGAACGACTCGAAGACGACGCGGTGCGCAACCGCCTCCATACCGTCGCCGGCCTCAATGGATGGGAGCTTCATGACAACGCCATCCGCCGCAAATTCTCATTCCCTGCCTTTATGGATGGGATCGCATTCGTGAACCGCGTCGCGGCACTGGCAGAAGCGGCCGACCACCATCCCGACGTACTCATCCAGTTCCGGGATGTCACGTTGACGCTTTCAACCCATAGCGAAGGGGGCATTACCGACCGCGATCTCCAACTCGCCGAGCGGGTCGGCCGCAGCTGAAAACTAATCGCCACGGTTGGGATCCGGCAGGAGCACCGCTTCGATTTCGTCGAGTGCAAATGCCAGCTGCTCATCCGTGATGCACGCGGGCGGCGTGATCGCCAAGGTGGACCCATCGCCTTCCGCGAGAATCAGGATGCCCCGCTGGAGCAGATCCGTTGCCGCGCTCAGAGCGCGGGCCGGTGAATTCAGCTGCACGCCCTGCATGAGGCCAATGCCCCGCCGACATTCTGCCGCTCCGCGGTCGACCCAGGTCTGCGTACGCATGGAAATCCGGGCGCCCAGTGCCGACGCGCGCTCGAGATAGCCACATTCTTCGATCTCTGCGATCTGGGCCAGCGCCGCCGCGCAAGCGATCGGGTTCCCCAGGAACGTGCTCGTGTGGATCGCTTCGCCGTGGGACGGCGGCCACGCGCTCATGACATCGGGCGTTCCGATGGCTGCACTCAGTGGAAGGCTGCCGGTGAGGGCCTTGCCGATGGCCATGACGTCCGGCAGCACGCCGGTTCCGCTGCAGGCAAACCAGGCGCCGGTTCTACCCATTCCCGTGTACACTTCGTCAAATATCAGAATCCGCGACCTGCCGTCGCATAACGCCCGCAGGCCGCTCAGAAATCCCGGGGACGGTTCAATGAGGCCACCTCGCCCCTGAACCGGCTCGACCATGATGGCGCCAATCGGATGTCCTGCCCGGGCAGCCTCGTCCAGAATGCGAGTGACGGCGTCCAGGGCGTCGGCGGCCATGGCACCTTGGGCGGCGTCCGGGTACGGGGCGAAATGCACGCCCGGATTAAGTTGGTGCAGGAAAGGCGAGCGGAAGTCGGTACGCCATGTCGTGGACAGTGCACCATAGCTGAGGCCATGGTAGGCGCCTTGAAACGCGAGGACGCCAGTGCGACCCGTACGCAAAACGGCGGTCTTGAGGGCCGCTTCGACTGCGTCAGCGCCGTCACTGCCGAGGATCGAAACGGCGAGTTCCCCCGGTGCAATCTCAGCGAGCTTTTCAAGCAAACGTACCTTGATATCGGGCGGATAGACGTCGCCGAGGCCGTGGGCGAGGCGTGCTGACTGACGCGCGATCGCTG
>JBBSJG010000265.1:0-3961 GCA_038257485.1 Longimicrobiales bacterium
CCACGCCCTGCTCCCCGAAGATGTCCGCCATCGTGCGCAGGCGCTGCATGATCGTCGCACCCGCATCGCTGTCCTCGTGCGGAACGAAGCCCGCATGGAACGTGACAAGTGTCAGGCCGAGCGCACGCGCGAGTGACGCATTCGCGGATGCAGCCTCTTGGTTCGCCGACCACGTAGCATCCGGAACGACGCCACCCGTCGCGCGGATCGACTCCAGCGTCGCGTAATCCTCATCCCGCATCGACATCATGCCGGACAGGATGTGGATGCCCCGCGGCTCGAATGCGGCGGTCAGCGCGTCCACCGGCATCGCGCCCGTGCGCACGGGGTCCAGCGCGAGCTGGACTGCCGAGATGCCACACTCCTCCACCTTCACGGCCAGGTCGAGTGCGTCCGACGGCTGGAGTGACCACGAACATACGCCAAGGCCCGGCTTCACAGGTCTCAAGGTGTTCCCTTTCAAGTGCGGCGGTTGGCACCTGGCAGCCGTCCGCCCTAATATATGAATCCGGACCCCGTCACAGCCACCGGAGCAGAGCATGCAGAACTACAACCGCAGGGACTTCCTCGCCGTCGCCGGCACCGCAGTCGCAGGCACGTCGATCCTGGGCCTGGGCGCTTGCGCCACGTCCACCGGCGTCGCCGCGCTGAGCCCCCGCGCGGGACTTCCCGGCGTACCCTATCGCATATCCCTGGCCCAGTGGTCGCTGCACCGCGAGCTCAATGCGAAAAAGAGTGATCACCTCGATTTCGCGCGCATCGCGCGCGAAGACTTCGGCATCGACGCGATCGAGTACGTGAATTCGTTCTTCAAGACGCGGGCAATGGATGCGCCGTACCTCGCGGAAATGAACAAGCGTGCAAAGGATCACGGGGTGGTCCAGCATCTCATCATGGTCGACGGCGAGGGTCGCCTGGGCGACCCTGACGAGAAGCTGCGTCTGCAGGCCGTGGACAACCACCGCAAGTGGCTGCACGCTGCGCATGAGCTGGGCTGCATCACCATTCGTGTGAATGCCGCGAGCGAGGGCAGCTTCGAGGAGCAGCAGAAGCTCGCCGCTGACGGACTGCGGCGGCTTTCAGTGCTCGGCGAAGAGGCGGGCATCAATGTGATCGTCGAGAACCACGGCGGTCTGTCGTCGAATGGACAATGGCTCGCGGGGGTCATGCGTATGGTGAATCATCCTCGCTGCGGCACCCTCCCGGACTTTGGCAACTTCAATATCGGCAATGGCGAGAAGTACGACATGTATACCGGCATTGCGGAGCTGATGCCGTATGCGAAGGCTGTGAGCGCCAAGTCACACGATTTCGACGATATGACCGGCGGTGAGACAACGAAGGACTACCACCGGATCATGAAGATCGTCACCGACTCGGGATTCCATTCGTGGGTCGGGATCGAATACGAGGGCAACCGCCTGTCCGAGCGCGATGGGATCGCGCGTACACTGACACTGCTGAAGCGCGTTCGCACAGAGTTGAGCTGACGGGCGTATACTTTTGTTTGAGAACGAGAGCATCATGAGCGACGAATTCTTTCCGACCGGCTCTGCCAGCGATCGGCGCGCATTTCTCCGGAAGAGCGCGGCCCTTGCCGCGAGTGCAAGCGCGATGTCTGCGCTCGGCTATGAGGATGTCAGCGCGGATCCTGCGTCGATCCCCATCACGCGAGGCATGCAACCGCCGCGCGATGGCGACCCCGTCCGCATCGCCGTTGTCGGCACGGGCGGCATGGGTACGGAGCATTGCCGCGCCATCACGCGCATCGCGCAGGCCGGCAAAGCCGACGTCCAGGTTGTCGCGGTTTGCGACGTGTGCACGCCGCGGCTCACGGCCGCTGTGCAGGCCATGCAGAAGCTCGGCGCGACCCACGAGATCAAGCAGTACACGGACTATCGCAAGCTGCTCGCGGACCCGACCATCCATGGCGTGCTGATCGCCGTGCCCGAGCACTGGCACGGCAAGATTGCGGAAGACGCGATGATCGCCGGCAAGGACGTGTACATGGAGAAGCCCATGACACTGCGGCTCAAGCAGGCCATGCACCTGCGCGAAGTCGCGCGGAAGAATCCGGACCGCATCGCCGTTGTCGGCACGCAGTACACCACGTATGCTACGTATCTCGAAGCGAAGAAGATGCTCGCAGCGGATGTCATCGGGAAACCGCTGTTCAGCCAGACCAGCTACTGCCGCAACTCCAAGGATGGCGAGTGGCTGTTCTACAAGATTGATCCGGCATGGATTCCCGGTGAAACGCTCGACTGGAAGTTCTGGCTCGGCGACCTGCCGAAGGTGCCGTACAATGCCGAGATCTACGCGAGGTGGCGCCGCTATCGCGACTATTCCACCGGTATCATCGGCGATCTTCTCGTGCACTACATGACGCCGCTCGTGATGGCGCTCGATGTCGGCTGGCCCACGCGCATTGTCGCATCCGGCGGCCACTACGTCGACAAGACGATGGAGAACCATGACCAGGTGAACATCAATGCCGAGTTCGAGAAGCAGCACACCATGGTCGTCGCAGGGTCGACATCCAATGAGATGGGACTGGAGACGCTGATCCGCGGCCACAAGGCGAACATGTATCTTACCAGCAAGAAGCTCACAGTGCGGCCGGAGCAGATCTTCAGCGAGCAGGTCGACCCGAAGGAGTATACAGCGCCGGACTCCGGCGATCCGCAGGACGCACTGCGCGTGCAGTGGATCGAAGCGATCCGGTCGCGTGTGCAGCCCGTGTCCGATATCGAGCTTGGCACGAAGATCATGGTGATTGTCGACCTTGCCACGCGTTCCATGTGGAGTGGCAAAGCCTATCGCTTCGACCCAGCCCGCATGCGCGTACGGGAGATCTGACCTGCTCGCCGCCCTGACGTCGCCGCGCGTGCTGTTCGCTACGACAGCGATGGGGACGCGCTTCGAGATCGTTATCGAACGCGACGGCATGTCGGCGGCGCATGTGCAGTCGGTGGGTGCCGCAGCGATCGCCGAGATCGAGCGGCTCCACCGGTTGCTGTCATTCTACGCGTCGGATTCCCTGCTGTCACACATCAACCGCCACGCGGCCTCCGGCGCGGTGCGCGTCGATGCCGATACGTTCGCACTGCTGCAGGACGCGCGGTCCGTGTGGCTTCTCTCGGGCGGCGCATTCGATGTCACACGAGGCAGCGGCATGGACGCGGTGATGCTGGATGAGAGCGCGCGCACCGTATCATTCGCACGCGCCGGCATCTCCATCGACCTCGGCGGCATCGCCAAGGGTCACGCCGTCGACCGCGCGGCCGCCATCCTGCGCGAGTACGGGATCGATCGCGCGCTGGTTCACGGCGGCACCAGCAGTATCGCAGCCATCGGTGCGCCACTCGACGAGGAGCGCGGCTGGCATGTGGCAGTTGCGACACACGATACTGACGACATGCGAACCGTGTGGCTGAATGACACTACGCTCTCTGCATCGAGCGGCGCGCTGCGGCCGCACATCATCGATCCTGCAACGCGCTCTTTCGTTGAAGGACCGCGCATCGCTGCGGTCATCGGACCTTCCGCGCGGCTGGGTGATGCGTGGTCCACGGCACTCGCCGTGCTCGGACGCCGGCCTGCCACGCTCGGCCCTGAATGGACATCGATCATCGAGTGAATGACATGAATCATACAGACCGTCGTCAGTTCATCGCCCAGAGCGCTGGTGCGCTCGCGGCCGTCGCAATCTGGCCCGATACGGCATTCGCCGCGCCGCGTATCGGCGAGCGCATGCGCAAGGTTGCAGTCATCGGCATCGGCGCGCAGGGCCGCGACATCCTCGATCAGACACTCAAAATCGGTGCTGTCGAGGTTGCAGCGGTATGCGATGTCATCCCATCTCGTGTGAGGGCCGGACAGGACCGCGCGGCCGCCATCCTGCGCGAGTACGGGATCGATCGCGCGCTGGTTCACGGCGGCACCAGCAGTATCGCAGCCA
>JBBSJG010000266.1:0-3897 GCA_038257485.1 Longimicrobiales bacterium
ATGCAGCAGAAGATCCAGTTCATTGCATCGATCCTGCACGACCCTGAGATCGTCATTCTCGATGAGCCGTTCAGCGGTCTCGATCCGATCAATCAGCGCGTGCTGCGCGAAATCGTGACAGACCTGAAGAAGGCCGGCAAGACGATCCTGTTCAGCACACACATCATCGAACACGCGGAGCGCCTGTGCGACCACGTGTGCATCATTGCGCGCGGCACCAAGGTCGCCGACGGGTCGATCGCGCAGGTCAAGCAGAGTCATGGTGGTGAGTACATTGCGCTCACGCTCGACAACTGGTCGCCCGATACCATCGAGCAGATCCGCCGCCAGCCGTATGTCGCACACATGCGCGAGCAGGGCAATACCGCGGAAGTTCAGCTGAGCGATGGCACCGACCCGCAGCAGCTGTTGCAGATGCTGATGCAGTCGAACGTGCGCGTGAGACGGTTCGAGGTGACCGAGCCGTCGCTTGAACAGATCTTCATCGACCGCGTGAATGCCGCCAACATCGCCGCTGGCGACAAGGAGTCGAACCATGTCCAGGATTAAGCCGGTCATCAAGCGCGAGTTTACGGAGACGGTGGGCAAGAAGAGCTTCGTGGTCATGACCGTGATCGGGCCACTGCTGCTGTTCCTGTTGTTTTACGTGCAGTTCATGATCCTGATGAAGTCGGGCGGTGGCGAAGCGAGGTTGGTGATTCTCGACGGCACGACGGAACAGGTTGGTACGCGTGTGTCATCGATGCTGCAGGCCCAGGCGGCCGGCCCGAGCATCGGTGAACGCGCTACATACAAGATCGATGTGCAGAACATCACGGAGGAACAACGCAAGGCGGAGGAGGCGAAGCTCACGCAGCGCATCGAGGCGAAGGAGCTCGACGGCTACCTGTCGATCCCGGCGGACATTGCGACGGGCGGTGTAGCAAAGTATTCAGGTCAGAACGCGACCAATTCGAGGGTCATGTCGGAGATCCGCGGCGCGGTGCAGCGCGTGGTGCAATCGAACCGACTGCAGAAGTCGGGGATCGACGAAGCCACGCTCGACCGCGCGCTCACGCAGGTGCCGTTCGAGGAGACAAAGACGGGCAAGAAGGGCGAGGCGGGCAGTCCCATGGCAGCGAGGATCCTCGCGTTCGTCATGGCGTTCGCGATCTACCTCGTTGTGATCCTGTATGGCCAGTCGGTGATGAGTGCAGTGCAGGAAGAGAAGCGAGACCGCATCGTGGAGCTTGTCGTGAGCTCAGTCCGCGCGAAGGACTTGTTGATTGGGAAGGTATTCGGCATCGGTGCGGCGGGCCTTCTTCAGATGAGCATATGGGCGGCGACTGCGGGTCTCTTGATCTGGCAGGCGGGCCCGCTCGCGGCACTGTTCGGCGCGAGTCCCGAAGTGGTACAGGCGCTGACGGACAAGGCATTCATGCCGCAGGTGCCGCCGAGCCTGGCAATCCTGTTCCTTGTGTTCTTTGCAGGCGGGTTCTTCCTGTTCGCAACGTTGTTCGCGGTGATCGGTTCGATCGTCACGAACCCGCAGGAAGCACAGCAGCTCGTGTTCCCCGTCATGATGCCGTTCATCATCGGCCTGTACATCTCGATGGCGGCCGTCGAGAACCCGCAGAGCACGATCGCAGTGGTCGGATCCCTGCTGCCGTTCACGTCGGCCATGGTGATGCCTGTGCGCGCGGCTATCAATGGCGTCAATCTGCCCGAAGTACTGCTGTCGATTGTACTGCTCTATGCGACAGCAGCGTTCATCATCTTCACGGCTGCCAAAATCTACCGTGTCGCAATTTTCGCGACCGGCACGAAGCCGACGATGAAAGAGCTCGTGCGCTGGATTCGCACGAGCTGATCAGCCCGGCCCTGCTACTACATCCAGCGTATCGGTGACATTGAAGCCGATGCGCTTCGGACCCCGCGGACTCTCGCTCTTCAGCGTTTCCGCCAGCTCGCGGTACTCCCGCTCCATCTCGGCAGTCACGGACGCGCGCGTGTCCTTGATCGCTTCCTCGAAGAATGCAGCGGTTACAATCACCGCATTCAAGTCCGCGCGCAGCGCTTCCAGCCCAGCCCGCCGCACGAGGTCTTCGAGGTCTGCACCGGTGTAGCCGTGCGTGCGGTCCGCGAGCTGCTCGAGGTCGACATCATCCGAGAGCGGCATCTTCTCGACGTGGATCTTCAGGATGTGCAGGCGACCCTCGCGGTCCGGTACCGGCACATACACCAGGTCGTCGAAACGACCAGGCCGCAGCAGCGCAGGATCGAGCAGGCCCGGACGATTGCTCGCTGCAATGACGACGACACCCGTCAGTTCCTCCAGGCCGTCCATCTCCGCCAGCAGTGTATTGACTACGCGCTCCGTCACGGCAGGCTCGCCCATGCCGCCGCCACGCGTCGGCGCCATGGAATCGATCTCATCGATGAAGATCACGGTCGGCGCGACCTGTCGCGCGCGCTGGAACAGACGCGAGATCTGCTTCTCCGATTCGCCATACCACTTCGACAGCAGGTCTGACGACTTCGTCGCAATGAAGTTCGCTTCGGCTTCGCGTGCGACAGCCTTCGCGAGCAGTGTCTTTCCCGTACCCGGCGGGCCGAACAGCAGGAACCCCTTTGCAGGCCGGATCCCGAGACGCTTGAATGCGTCCGGGTGTCGCAGCGGCAGCTCGATGCCTTCGCGCAGCTCGCGCTTTGCATCCTCCAGGCCGCCGATGTCGTCCCATCCGACATCTGGAATCTGGATCATGATCTCGCGCAGCGCGGACGGCTGCACGCGCTTCATCGCGTTCATGAAGTCGTCCCGTGTAACACACAGCTTGTCCAGGATCTCTTCCGCGATCTCGCCGCCGTCCATGTTGATCTCGGGGAGGTGCCGTCGCAGTGTCTCCATTGCTGCCTCCCGCCCGAGCGCCGCCATGTCTGCACCGACGAAGCCATACGTAATGCGTGCGAGCTCGTCGAGATCGACGTCATCCGAGAGCGGCATGCCTCGCGTGTGGATCGCGAGCACCTGGCGACGCCCTGCGACATCGGGGACGCCGACCACGATCTCGCGATCGAAACGGCCCGGCCGTCGCAGTGCTTCATCCACAGCATCGACACGATTTGTTGCACCGATGACGACGACATTCGTGCGCGGTTCGAGGCCGTCCATGAGTGTGAGCAGCTGCGCAACCACCCGCCGCTCGACTTCGCCCGTCACGTCCTCGCGCTTCGGCGCAATCGAGTCGATCTCGTCGATGAAGACGATCGATGGCGACTCCGCCTGCGCCTTCTCGAAGATCTCGCGCAGACGCTGCTCCGACTCGCCATAGAAACGGCCCATGATCTCCGGACCGGCAATATGGAAGAACCGCGCGTCTGCTTCGTTCGCCACGGCACGCGCGAGCAGTGTCTTGCCCGTACCCGGCGGTCCATACAGAAGCACGCCCTTCGGCGGATCGATGCCGAGTCTGCTGAACAGCTCCGGATGCTTGAGCGGCAACTCGATCATCTCGCGAACCTGCTGCAGTGTGTCGCCGATACCGCCAATGTCGTCATAGCTGACAGACATCGGTCGCGTCTCGTCGACCTCCACGAACTCCGGCAGTAGCTCGATCTCCGTATCCTGCGCGATCTGTACGATACCACGAGGCGTCGTCGACACCACACGCAGTCGGATCTCCTGCAGGCCGAACGCCGGCTGCTCGAAGAACATGCGGAACAGGTCGTCCGGCATGCCAGCCTGACCCTGTCCGACCTGGTTGCGCTGATAGATCGATGTCGAGATCACGTCGCCCTGCACGAGCGGACGCTGAAACAGCGTGCGGCGGAGCATCTCGCCGGAGCCGACAAGACGTAGGTTCTTCTGCGCGGGCGCGAGCTGCACACGACGCGCAGGCTTCGCATCGCCCTTCTTCA
>JBBSJG010000267.1:0-3885 GCA_038257485.1 Longimicrobiales bacterium
GCACGAACCCGATGAACCCCACCCATACCCAAACCGAAACATGCAATGTTTCGGCAGCGATCACTGGATCCATATATCAGCAGCAGTGCGTAGAAGTCACATCAGTCCTTACGTTTGTCACATGAGCATGCGCCAATTGCAACTTCTCGTCCTGAATGCCCTGATCCTGCTGCCGGCCTGCGACCGGGACGCGGCGGGAAGGCCGGGCGCGATGCTCCACGCCAATGATAACAGGAGCCCTGCGATGATTGTCATAGCCCACCGCGGCGCCTCGGGTTACGCGCCCGAGCACACGTTTGCTTCCTGGGACCTGGCCGCGAAGATGGGGGCGGACTACCTGGAGCAGGACCTCCAGATGACGAAGGATGGTGTCCTGGTGGTGCTCCATGACGAAACGCTCGAGCGGACGGCCCGCCGAAATGGCGTCGCATGCGAAGGGCGGGTCATCGATCACACGCTGGCCGAGCTCAAGGCCTGTGAAGTGGGATCGTGGATGGCGCCGGAGTTTGCGGACCAGCGGATCGCGACGCTCGACGAAGTGCTTAAACGCTATCCGGACGCCAACTTCTACATCGAGACGAAGAAGCCGGAGGAGGCGCCCGGGATGGAGGAAAAGCTGCTGGCCCTGCTCGAGGAGCACGGCCTGACGGGCCCTGCAGGCGACGAGTGGCGGGTGCTGATCCAGTCCTTCAGCGAGGCGAGCCTGCGGAAGATCCATGCGGCGGACCCGTCCCTCCCGCTGATCCAGCTGGTGCACCGCAAGTGGGAGACGTCCGGGACGATCCGTAGCCGCACGGCTTCGATCGCGGAATACGCAGTGGGCATCGGTCCGCATTTTTCCGACGTCGATGCGGCACTGGTCGAGGCAGCGCACGCGAACTGCCTGGCCATCCACCCCTATACGGTGGACGACCCGGCCGAGGTGAAGCGCCTGACCGATCTGGGTGTGGACGGGATGTTCACGAACCTGCCCGACCGCCTGCTGGCGACGAGGCCGGCGACCGAGGCGCGCGGACGGGACCGGCTCCGCGCTGCGGTTGACGCCTACAGAAGCTGCAGGGGCGAGGCGGCTCAAGAGATCTGAGGCAGCTGGGCACTCCGGGTACGGCGCTTCGCACCCTCCGGCACGATCACCAGCGATACGCCCTCGCGCGACCGCGACATCAGGTTCTCGGTCATGACGGCATTCGGAACGACGCCGGTGTCCGGGTCGGGATAGAACGCATGGGAGTGATACTGGCCCTGCGCACCGGGAAGCTCGACACCGCCGGCGACCAGGCGGATGCGCGCGGGGATCTCGTCCGGCTCGATGTAGGCATCATCCTCGGTGTACTGCGCGGAACCGATGCGCTGCGCACACGCCGCCAGGAACAGGTCCTGCTCGAGCGAGTCGATGATGTCATCCCACGACTCGTCATCGACAACAGTTCCGAAATCGCGCCAGATACTCTGCGCGATGCCGTGGAAGGCGTCATACAGATCGGACACATCGATCATGTCGGGCGTTTCGCCTGCCTCGCTCGTGTTGCTCACAGCAGCTCGACCTCGTCACCAACTTGAATCTCACCACCATCGAGCACCACACCGAATGCGCCGCCGTTCCAGTCGGGGCGCATGGCATCACGCAGACCCGGCAATGCTTCATCCATGCGCTCGCACGGTTTGGTCTCACCCATGATCTCGATCCTGCACGTACCGACACGCAACGTGCGGCCGCGTGATTCGGCGAGCGATACACCACTGACCATGAGGTTCGCGCGGCGCGCGGACGGATCGACGTCCGCATGGAGATCCGACATCAGTCGGTTCCATGTCTCCATCTCGATGATGGTGACCTGCCGCCGCCCGCCGCGGTTTGCGTTGCCCGCAATGCCACTGGCCGCGACGAGTGTAGCGGACTTTGCGGGATCCATGAGACCGCGCTTTGCACGCTTGATCCAGATCGACTCGAGCTTGCCGGCGCTCATTGAATTGGTGCGGCGACACGGCCGCGGTTCTTGAACTGCCAGTAAAGCTGTGTGTGATGCGACGCCAATGACATCTCCTCGCCCCCAATCCACATGCGTTCGACGTGCGTCAGGATCTGCATGGGATTGCCGTCCGTGATGATCAGGTCCGCACGCTTGCCGACATCGAGACTGCCAAGTCTGTCCGATACGCCGAGGATCTCGGCGGCGGAAAGTGTGAGACCGCGGATGCCGTCCGCTTCACTCAATCCAAACGACACGGAACGCGCGGCTTCGTACGGCAGGTTGCGGATCTCCGACACGCCCTCGGGGCTGAACGACGTTGTGAATGCGATCTTCACACCCTTGTCGCGCAACACAGACGCGAGACGCCACGGTCCGGTCACGGGATCATCGCGGTAGTCGTTCGGTGTGAGACCCGTGCCGATGATCACGGGGATGTTGCGCTTCGCGATTTCGTCCGCAACGAAGTACGCCTGGTTCCCGCCGGCGAGCACGGCCTTGATCTTCGGGAACGTGTCGAGGAACATGAGCAGCGACTTGATGTTGCGCTCACTCGTCGCAATGAAGATGATCGGCTGGTCGCCGCGCACCGCGGGCGACATGGCGTCGAACAGCACGCGGTCGTTCGGATCGACATTGACCTCGAAGCGCTGTGTCGGATCGTGCAGCGATGTCGGGTTCTGCGCGTACGACGTGGCGCGGCGGAACAGCGCGACGAGATTCTCGAGGGGCTCGCCGGCGAGGCTTGGTGACTCCCATGCTTCACCCTTGGGCGACGGGAACTGTACGACGAGTGCTGCGCGGTCTGAGATCGCTGCACGTTCGGGCGTGTCACCCTTGAGCTGAACAACCGAGCCAGCGCCGCGGATGGTGCCGGTGCCGGGAATCGTCAGTACGGTTGTGACGCCATTCGCGCGTGCGACCGGAATGTTGTCGCTGAACATGTTCATGCCGAACAGCGCGCGCAGGTGCGGATTGTACGCACCGATCTCGCGGTCGTCGCGCGCGGACGGCACGGACTCGATATCGACGAGGCCGAGCGATGTCAGCGGATCGATCAAGCCCGGATAAACGTGCTTGCCGGTTGCATCGACGCGGCGGGCATTCGACGGGATCTGCACTTCACCCGCGCGGCCGACCGCCTTGATGTTGCCGTTCTCGATGAGGATTACGCCGTTCTCGATCGCATCGCGCGACACGGGGTGCACGGTCGCGCCGGTGATGACAGTGACGGGCGACGTATCGATCGGGTCGGTGAGCTTCTGCTCTGCGGGTGTCGCTGGCGGCTCGAATGCGAGGTTCGTTGTGATCGGACCGTGCGGCTGTGCAGCCGCCGGCTCGGCGACGGGCACGCCCGGAATGCGACGGACGGTTTCGCCACGCGACGCTTCCTCTGTCGTGCGATCGTAGTACACGATCCCGTCGATGATCGTCTTCTCGACGCGCGAGTATGTATTGAACGGGTCGCCATTGAGCAGCACGATGTCACCCGCCTTGCCGATCTCGAGCGAGCCGACCAGGTGATCGATGCGCAGCTGCTTCGCGGCATTGATCGTCAGCATCTTCAGCGCCTCTTCCTTCGGCACGCCGCCGTACTTCACTGGCTTCTGCATCTCGTACAGCATGAACGACTGCAGCCACGGGATGTCGGAGTTGAGCGACGTGAGCACGCCGTGGTTGTAGAGAATGGCCGGGTTGTACGGAATGCCGTTGGCGACTTCGAGCTTGTAGCCCCACCAGTCCGAGAACGTGGATGCACCGGCGCCGTGCTCGCGCATCTCGTCCGCGACGCGGTAGCCTTCGAGGACGTGAGTGAACGCGTCAATCTGGAAACCGAAGCGGTCCGCAATGCGGATCAGCATCAGGATCTCGTCGCCGCGATACGAATGGGCGTGGACGCGGATGCGTCCCTCCA
>JBBSJG010000268.1:0-3881 GCA_038257485.1 Longimicrobiales bacterium
CGGCCGGGGAAGCACGACTCGCGGAAACTTCCGAACAGCGCGTGCGCCCGCTTGCCGGACTTCCGCGCGAGTGGGAAGTGTCGATCGGGCCCGGCCGCAGCGGTTCAAACGAAGCACCGCCCGTGCCTGCGGACACACAGCCGACGTCATGGCTGCAGTCCGACGACGCCGACGTGAAGGCGTTGGCCCTCAAGTCCATTGGCTCCACCAGCGATGCGGGCGAACGCATGCAGTTGCTGGAAGCCGCCGTCCGGCGCCACATTGGTGACAAGAGTCTCGCGGTGGGATACGCGTCTGCCGCGGAAACCGTGCGGTCGCGCAAGGGCGACTGCACGGAGCATGCATTGCTGCTGGCGGCGACGGCGCGTAGCGTCGGCATTCCGGCGCGCATCGTCAACGGACTGGCTTTCACGTCGTCGTTCGGCCAGCACCGGCAGGTATTCGTGCCGCACGCGTGGATGCAGGCCTGGGTGGACGGGCGCTGGCAAAGTTACGACGCCGCACTGCAGGGTTTCGATTCAGGACACATCGCCTTCAGTCACGGCAATGGCGATCCGATCACGTTCTATCAGAGCGTCAGCCTGCTCGGGGCCACCGAAATAGTCGCCGCCAGTCCAGTCGGTGCGATACCCGCCACCGGATCATCACGCTGAAAAGTGCCGCACCCGCGGTCGTGCGGCATTGGCGGGTGGCAATTCGTTCGCTGCTACGCAGCATCGCCACTGGCACACGCGTGCTGCTTTTCGCCAGCCCGATTGCGGCGTTGTCCCCAAACCTGGGTGCGGACTCCGCGGCGCTTTCCGCTTCGGCACCGGAGGTCACCGGCATCGTGCTGGAGGAGGCGCTTTCCGAGATCAGCGGACTGGCGGTCTCGCGCAGATATCGCAATCTGCTGTACGCAGTCAATGACAGCGGCAATCCAGCTGCAATCCACGCGTTGAGCCCGAGCGGAAACCTGCGCGGTTCATTCGTCGTCTCGAACGCCCGCAACATCGATTGGGAAGACCTGGCTTCTTTCAGCTTCGAGGGTCGAGACTATCTGCTGGTAGCCGATATCGGTGACAACGGCGGACTGCGCGCAACGCTGGATCTGTGGCTGCTTGAAGAGCCCTCGTCGCTGAGCCAGAAGACGCTGGTGCCACAGAGCCACCTCGTGTTCCGCTGGCCCGATGGCGCGCGCGATTGCGAAGCCATGGCGGTCGATGTCGAACACGGCGAGATTTTGCTACTTTCCAAACGACGGGTGCCCGCGCAACTGTTCCGGCTGCCGCTCTCCGCACTGTTCGACCGGGGTGCAAGCGGTCGCATCGCGGTGGCGGAAGAAATCGCGCGTCTGCAGCACCTGCCGCAGCCCTCTCCGGGCGAGCTCGAGCGCGAGCCGAAGATGGGTCGCTTCCGCGCGCAGATCACGGCGATCGATCTACGCGATGACGGAGCGCTCGCGGTGCAGACCTATCGGGATACGTATCTGTATCGACGCGGTGCGGGCGAAACGTGGCGAACGGCGCTCGCGCGAGAACCGGTTGCGTTGGGAGCCACATTCCTTCCCCAGGCCGAGGCAGTAGCGTTTGATCCCCGTTCGGACGTCGCATACGTCGCGTCCGAACGCGTTCCGTCGCCGATCGTGCGGCTGCATGTCCCTCGCCAACCCGCTGCGCGGCCATCCGCGAAGACCCCGGCGCGAAAGCCGCGCTAGCGTCCAGCGCGGGTCGCGTGGATCTGCCGAAGAAGCGCGCAAGATCGCGCACGAAGTCGTTGCGCGAGGTCGTGGGTGGACGAGGTCGCGTGCAGTCGTGCGGAGAAGTCGTGGACTGCGCGAAGTCGTGGACGCGCGAAGTCGTGGACGGAAGTCGTGGACACCCACTTCTTCGCGCGAAGTCGAAAAGTCGTGGACACCCACTTCCCTGGACGGAAATCGTGGACACCCACTTCCCCAAGCCCGCGTCCGGCTCGTGCGAAGTCGTGGACACCCACGAAAGTCGCGAAGTCGTGGACACCCACTTCGCCAAGCCCGCGTCCGACGAAATCGTGGACACCCACTTCCCCAAGCCCGCGTCCGGCTGGCTTCGGCACCGCGCGAAGTCGTGGACACCCAATTCCCCAAGCCCGCGTCCGGCTGGCTTCAGCACGCCAGCAGCTCCAGCCCCGGCAATCCGTCAGTCGCGATTCCAGAGATCATTTGCAGTTTGATACTATGATGATATCATTTAGACTCCCACTCGGAGCATCGCCATGATTCAGGAACGGCAAGTCCGCACCACCTCCGGCCTCGGGGTCGTGATCGTGCTTCTTCTGGCTATCGGATTCTCGATTTTCATGCTCACGCGCGGCGTGGTCTGGATGGTTCCGATCATCGCCATCCTGGTCGTGATGCTGTTCGGCCTGTTCATCGTGCAACCCAACCAGGCGGTGGTGCTGCAGTTTTTCGGACACTACGTGGGCACGGAGCGCCTCGAGGGCCTGCGCTGGGCCAACCCCTTCTATTCCAAGAAGAAGGTCAGCCTCCGCGTACGCAACTTCGAGTCCGGCAAGCTCAAGGTCAACGAGATCGAAGGCAGCCCGATCGAGATCGCGGCCGTCGTGGTCTGGCAGGTCCACGACTCGGCCGAAGCGATGTTCGAGGTCGACGACTACGAGAATTTCCTGCATGTGCAGACCGAGTCTGCCGTGCGCCAGATGGCGACGAGCTATCCCTACGACCTCCACGACGAACACACGATTGCGCTGCGTTCGCATTCCACCGAGATCAGCGAGCACCTGCAGCGCGAAGTCCAGGATCGCCTGAGCAAGGCCGGTATCACGGTCATTGAGGCCCGCATCTCGCACCTCGCCTACGCGCCGGAAATCGCGCATGCGATGTTGCAGCGCCAGCAGGCCAATGCGGTTATCGCTGCACGCACCCGGATCGTGGCCGGAGCCGTGGGCATGGTGGAGATGGCCCTGGCCGAACTCGAGAAGTCCGGCGTGGTGAAGCTCGACGAGGAGCGCAAAGCCAGCATGATCAGCAACCTGCTGGTGGTGCTCTGTTCGGATCGTGGCACTCAGCCGGTGGTGAATGCCGGTTCGATCTACTGACACGGTGCTCGAACGCTTCCTGACATCGCTACTGAACGGGTGGCCCTCCAGTGACCGGAGAGGCGCCCGTTCCATTCACGTTGATTCGGGCCGGACCCGTGAGTGAGCGCAAGGCCTACCCGCTGCGCCTGGGCAGCGACGTCATGACCGCGATGCAACGCTGGGCCGACGAGGATCTGCGGAGTCTCAACGCCCAGATCGAGTACGTATTGCGTGAGGCGCTCCGCGGCAATAGACGCTTGGGCAAGTCGACGGAAACGAGTGATAGGTCCACGCCGTCCATGCCGGACAATGACTCATGACCTATATTCGTTTTCTATTTGCCCTACATAACGCGCGCAAACAGGATCCGATCACCCGCCTCGAGTTTTGTTCTAAATCAGTTCTCTCGACGGCGTTCTTGGTATCGTCTGCTCGCCGTCCTGACATAGAACTCCCGCAAGTCTGATGCGGTTTCCTGCATGATCTCCTTATGAATCAGCCGCGCCACTTTCTCTACAACGGTTCTCAACTGGATCTTTCTCCTTCCTCGCTGGCGCGAGGGCGGAAGTCGGAACTGCGTCGCCTCCTGATATCGGCAGGCTGGTTGCTGCGCCGAAAGACCGATGGGCGCTATCTCGCAATCGGAGAGGATGGCGAAACGGCAGTCCGGTGGCGTTGGCTGGAGAGATTCCACGACGCGGGGCGGTGGCAGGCGGAGGCACTGCAGCTATCGCGGCTGAAGGACACCGTGAGTAGCGGCGGTATGAGCCACGCACGGATGGCCGGTTACACCAAACCTCTTCGCAATGGAGCGGGATTCGATC
>JBBSJG010000269.1:0-3841 GCA_038257485.1 Longimicrobiales bacterium
CGGGTCGTGTTCCTCGGAGCGGGCGCTGCGGGCATCGCGTGCGCAAACATGTACATGCAGCTCGGTGTCGATCCTGCGAACATCCTGATGGTGGACAGCAAGGGTGTGCTGTACGAGGGCCGGGACGAGTCATGGACGGAGTACAAGCGTCGCTTCGTCCGCGTCACGGACCGCCACACGCTCGCGCAGGCGCTGGATGGCGCGGACGTGTTCGTCGGCGTGTCGAGCAAGGATCTGGTGACGCCGGACATGGTGCGCGCGATGGCGAAGGATCCGATCGTGTTCGCGATGGCGAACCCGGATCCCGAGATCACCTATGAGGCGGCGAAGGCCGCGCGACCGGACGTGATCATTGCGACGGGGCGGTCGGACTATCCCAATCAGGTCAACAACGTACTCGGCTTCCCGTTCATCTTCCGTGGTGCGCTGGATGTCCGCGCGCGCGCGATCAATATGGAAATGAAGATCGCGGCCGCGCGTGCACTGGCGGACCTGGCGAAGGAGGATGTGCCGGACGCCGTTCTCAAGGCGTACGGTGGCGAGCGATTCTCGTTCGGCCGCGAGTACATCATCCCGAAGCCGTTCGATGCGCGCGTGCTGACGTGGGAGGCTCGTGCTGTTGCGCAGGCGGCAGTGCGTACCGGTGTCGCGCGCATGCCGATCGACGACTGGGACGAGTACACTGCGCGTCTTGAACGACGGATCCTGGGCAAGAGCCACCAGCTCATGCGCAACCTGATCCAGAAGTCACGCCGTTCGAGCAAGCGCCGGATTGTCATGCCGGACGCCCTGGACGAAATGGTGCTGCGTGCGTGCCAGACGATCATTGACGAACAGATCGCAGAGCCGATCCTGATCGGCGACCCTGCGGCGATCCGCGCGCGTGCTGCGGAGCTCGATCTCGAACTTACGGGTGTCACCCTTGTCGACCGTGATGACGAGCCGCGGCTCGCGCGCTACGCCGAGCTGCTGCACAATGTGCGCGTGGATCGTGGTGTGAGTGTCGCGGATGCGCGGGTGCTGCTCGATGATCCCGCGTACTATGGCGTGATGATGGTTCACTCCGGTGATGCCGACGGCTTCGTTACGGGCATCAACCGTTCCTATCCCGACACGATCCGTCCTGCGCTCGAGATCATGCAGCTCAAGCGCGGTGTCTCACGCGTGGCCGGCATGTACTGCATCGCGATCAAGAACCGCGTGCTGTTCTTTGCGGATGCGACGGTAAACATCGAACCGACGGCGGAGGAACTGGCGGACATCGCGCTCAGTACTGCGCGTGTCGCGGAGAAGCATTTCGACATGGAGCCGCGTGTCGCGATGATCTCGTTCAGCAACTTCGGGTCGGTGAACCACGAGTTTGCGCATCGTATGGCGCGCGCGACGGAGATTGCGCGGTCGCGGCGGCCTGACCTGGTCATCGACGGCGAGATGGCGCCGGACACGGCGCTGGTGCCGGAGATCGCGGAAACGTATTTCCCCGACTCGCGCATCCGCGGCGACGCGAACGTTCTCATCTTCCCGAACGTCCAGTCTGGCAACATCTCGCTGAAGCTCGTGCAACGTCTGGCAGGTGGCGAAGTGATCGGCCCGATCCTGATGGGGCTGAACAAGCCTGTGAATGTCCTGAACTATTCGACGTCCGTCGCGGAGATCGTGAACATTACTGCGATCACGGCGGTGATGGCGGACGCGGATTTGTAGTGACTGTTAACCATCTTCCTGAGTATGAGGTCGCATGACGAATCGTATGTCGCTTTCCGCGGCCGTGCTGATGGCCGCATTGATGGCAACGGGCTGTGCGAGCAGCAGCAAATCGAGTGCGTCTGCGGCCATCACGGACCTGCCGCCGGATGCGTCCGAGGCAGTCGCGCGGCTGAATGCATCGCCGCGCCACGGCGAGTTCCAGATGATCAGGACTGGCCCGAACGACAGCATCCGTGTGTGGGTCGTGTATCCGGAGCGCGCGACGAAGGCGCCGGTCGTCCTGGTCGTGCACGAGATCATGGGCCTCTCGAACTGGGTGCGGTCGGTGGCCGATCAACTCGCTGCGGACGGCTTCATTGCGATTGCGCCGGACATGATCACGGGCCGCAACATCCCGACGGACAGTCTCGGCGACCCGGACCGCACGGCTGCGACTGCGGCGATCCGCTCGCTCGATGTGCAGACCGTGCACCGTCAGTTGCGGGCGATCGCGGACTGGGGCATGGCGCGTCCGGCCGCGACGAAGAAGTACGGCATCGTCGGATTCTGCTGGGGCGGTGGTGCGTCGATCGACCACGCGATCACGTCGCCTGACCTCGACGCATCGGTCATCTATTACGGCTCGCCGTCGCTCAGGGACTACGCGGCAATCCGTGCGCCGGTCCTGGGATTGTACGGCGGCGCGGATGCACGCATCGCGGCAACAATCCCGGCCACGGACTCGGCGATGAAGGCACTCGGCAAGATCTTCGAGCCGCACACGTTCGTGGGGGCAGGCCATGGGTTTGCGCGTCAGCAGACGGGTCAGAACGGTGCGAATGAGGCTGCGATCAGGGAGGCGTGGCCGCTGACGGTAGGGTGGTTCCGGAAGCATCTTGGGAACTGAGACGCTGCGCTTGGCGAGACGCGTTGCTTGGCGAGACGCGGGTGCTTGGCGAGACGCGGGTGCTTGGCGAGACGCTGCGCTTGGCGAGACGCTGCGCTTGGCGAGACGCTGGGCTTGGCGAATGTGGGGGGTGTGCGTGGGTGTGCTGATTTTTGGGGGTTGTGAGGGGGTTGCTCCGATTCCTGAGACGGCGCTTGTCGCGGATTCAGTCGGTCCTGCTGCGAGTGGTGCGGAGACGTTCTACCGCTACGGCTTGGCGGGCGTGGGCCACACGCGCGAAGAACTGCAGGCGACGCTGGGTGCGCCGGACAGTGTGACATCGCAGCCGCTGCAGAACCGTCACGACAAGACGCTGACGGATTCCCTGATCGTGGTGCACTACCCGGGTCTGTCAGTGGAGTTGTATCGCGTGAGCGCGAACGGCAACGAGCTTCTGTCCGCTGTGCGGGTCAGTGACAACCGCTATATCGAGGAGACGGCGCCGATCCGGATCGGGATGTCGCAGCCGGACGTGCGATCGCTGATGGGTCCCGCCGATGATTCGACGAACGGTGTGCTCTCGTACGTCTGCACTACATGTACCGAGCTCGGCCATGAACGGATCGAGGTGCAGCTGTCCGGATCGCGTGTTGCCGCTGTAACGATCGTCCACTCGATCGACTGATGCGTGCGGAGACGGTGCAGCTTCGCAGGATCGAGCTGCGCCGTTCCGCGCACGACATGTCGACGACATTTCCGTTCTCCGTCCCCTCCATTGCTTCGCTCGAACCGATCGACCTGTCCACGGCCGTGTCGTTCTTTGTTGGCGAGAACGGCTCGGGCAAGTCGACACTCATGGAAGGCATTGCGTCGGCTGCGTCGCTGCCCACGGTCGGATCGCAGCCTGTCGACCGCGACGAAACGCTGGCCGCGCAGCGACTGCTCGCGAAGCAGCTCAAGCTCACGTGGCAGAAGCGCGCGCGCCGCGGGTTCTTCCTGCGCGCGGAAGACTTCTTCGGCTTTGCCCGCTCGATCTCCCGGCTGCGCGCAGACATGCAGCAGCGTGTTGCTGACGTGGATGAAGAGTTCCGTGATGCGAGCGCGTACGCTCGCGGTCTCGCGGCAGGCCCCGCCGTCGGTTCGATCGCCGAAATGGAGCGGATGTACGGGAAAGAGCTGGACGCCCGCTCCCACGGTGAGTCCTTTCTGCGCCTGTTCCAGTCGCGTCTCGTCCCTGGCGGCCTTTACCTCCTGGACGAACCGGAGGCC
>JBBSJG010000270.1:0-3809 GCA_038257485.1 Longimicrobiales bacterium
AAGGCGATGCAAACACGGTCGCCGTCGCGGATGCCGTGCATGCGGCGCTGGAAAAATTCAAGCCGCTGGTTCCAGAAAGCATCAAGCTGACCGTGGTCGACGACCAGTCGGTCTTCATCCGAAACGCCTTGCGCGAAGTCCGCAACGCCGCGATCGAGGGCGGCATCCTCGCGATCCTCGTCATATTCTTTTTCCTCAAGGACGGCTGGAGCACTTTCGTCATCGGGTTGTCGCTGCCGGTGTCGCTCATCGCCACGTTTTTCTTCATGGGGCAGGCGGGCCTGAGCCTCAACGTCATGTCGCTCGGCGGATTGGCGCTGGCAACCGGCATGGTCGTGGACGACTCCATCGTGGTGCTCGAGAACATCGCCAGGATGCGGGAGCGCGGCATGGGGATCCTCGAGTCTGCGTTGCGCGGAACCAACGAGGTGGGTCTGGCCGTCACAGCCTCCACGCTCACCACGTGCGCGGTATTTTTCCCGCTGGTGTTCGTCGAGGGCGTCGCAGGGCAGCTGTTCCGCGACCAGGCGCTGACCGTCACCATCGCGATGCTGATTTCACTCGTCGTTGCAATGACATTGATCCCGATGCTGGCTTCGCTCAAGGCGCGCGCTCCACAGGCGTACCTCGAGGAGCCCGTCCCCGAACGCGCGCCTGCGAAGACACGGTTGGGTCGTGGCTGGCGCCGCAGCACGACATTTGCCTTCGGCACCGTTCCAGAGTCCCTGCTCGGAGCGATCTGGAAAGCCGTTGCCTGGGCCATGCGTCTCGTCGGCAACGCGTTGTCGTGGCTGGGGGGAATCCTGCTCAAGCCGTACGACTGGGCTGCCGAGGCCTATGTGCGCAATCTTCCCGGGATCATCCGCCGTCCGGTGCTCGTGCTCGGCGGTGCGCTGGTCGCATTCCTGCTGGCCGTCGCAGTT
Source organism: Longimicrobiales bacterium (assembly GCA_038257485.1). GTDB lineage: Bacteria > Gemmatimonadota > Gemmatimonadetes > Longimicrobiales > RSA9 > DASUXU01. The sequence continues at coordinate 924 of JBBSJG010000270.1, forward strand.
GTCCCCACGCTGGGTCTCGACCTCATCCCGCAGCTGCAGCAGGGTCGGTTCGACATGACAGTGACCCTGCCTCCGGGCACGCCACTCGCGCAGACCGACGCGCTCGTGAGGGAGGTCCAGACCCGCAATGCTGGCAATTCGTCCATCAAGGGGTTGTTCGGAGTCAGCGGCAGCGGTACGCGCCTGGACGCGAATCCCACGGAATCCGGCGAAAACATCGGACGCCTTCTGGTGAGCATGGCGCCGGGCACCGACGATGACGACGAAGCGCAAGCCATGGCGGCGCTGCGCGAGAGCGTCATTGACCGGGCAGGCGTGCAGCAGAAGTTTTCGCGCCCGCAGCTTTTCAGCTTCGCAACGCCGCTCGAAGTGGAGATCCGTGGCCTCGACCTCGAGACTTTGCGCGCGGCCGGCAGGGAGCTTGCACAGCGCCTCGAGTCATCCGACCGCTTCACCGATATCAAGTCCACGGTGGAGCAGGGGTATCCCGAAATCCAGATCCGCTTCGACCAGGATCGCGCCGCCGCGCTGGGGCTCACCACGCGCCAGGTCGCCGACCAGGTCGTGCGCAAGGTGCGCGGCGAAGTGGCAACCCGCTACAGCTTCCTGGATCGCAAGATCGATGTGCTGGTGCGTGCTGCCGAGACGGACAGGGGCTCGGTGGATGACATCCGCAACCTGGTCGTGAATCCGGAGAGCGAACGACCTGTGACGCTTTCCGCGGTCGCGGACGTCGTGGCCACGGAAGGTCCGAGCGAGATCCACCGCATCGACCAGGAACGTGTCGCCATCATTTCCGCCAACCTGGCGTATGGCGATCTCGGTACCGCCGTGCAGGAAGTCGAGTCGATGCTGGCTGCGGCTCCCCTCGGAGCCGGCGTCGACGTCGCGATCGGCGGCCAGAGCGAAGAGCTGGACAACTCCATTGACTCGCTGATTTTCGCCCTGACCCTGGCGATCTTCCTGGTCTACCTGGTGATGGCCTCGCTGTTCGAATCGTTGCTGCACCCGTTCGTGATCCTCTTCACGATTCCGCTGGCGCTGGTGGGCGCGGTGCTCGCGTTGAAGCTGACCGGCACGCCGTTGTCCATCGTGGTCTTCATCGGCCTCATCCTCCTGGTGGGCATCGTCGTCAAGAACGCCATCGTGCTGATCGACCGGATCAACCAGTTGCGCGGCACGGGCGTCGAGAAGCGGGAAGCGATCGTGCGCGCGGCGCACGCGCGCCTGCGCCCCATCGCGATGACCACGATCTGCACCTTGCTCGGTTTCCTGCCGCTGGCACTGGGTTCGGGCGATGGAGCGGAGGTGCGGGCTCCGATGGCCATCGTCGTCATCGGAGGCCTGCTGGTCTCCACCCTGCTCACGCTGGTGGTGATTCCCATCGTGTACGACCTGCTCGATCGCAAGCCCGACTCGGCCTACCGGGAGTACGCGCGCCGGGCCGGTGAAACGGTCTCGGGCGAGGAGGAGCCCGACCTTCGCAACGCCAGTCTGCCCACCCAAGCGCATGCGTAGCTTCGAAGCGAGGTTCGTACCATGATCGATTTGCCGTCGCTGAGCCTGCGCCGACCCGTCAGCATGATGATGCTGTACGTGTCGTTGCTCGTCGTGGGTGGGATCGCGATGTTGCGACTGCCGCTCGAGATGTTCCCCGCGATCGACGTGCCATTCGTGCTGGTGCAGGCGCCATACCCGGGCGCTTCGCCGATCGAGGTCGAGCGCACGATCACGCGCCCCATCGAGGAAGCGCTGGCGACGCTGTCCGGCGTCAAGAAGATGAACAGCCAGAGCGACGGCCAGGGCAGCACCGTCTTCATGGAGTTCGGATGGGACAACGACGTCGCTATCAAGGCGTCAGAGACAAGAGAGCGTGTGGACGCGATCCGCGACGTGCTACCCGAAGACCTGCAGCGCTATTTCGTGCTCAAGTTTTCCACGAGCGACGAAGCCATTCTCAAGGTGCGACTGTCCAGTGAAGAAGATCTGTCGGGCACTTATGGAATGCTCGAACGCAAGTTCAAGCGCCCCCTCGAGCGCCTGCCCGGCGTGGCGAAAGTGGAGATCTCCGGGGTCGCGCCCAAGGAACTCGAAATCGAGCTGATCGCCGATCGCGTCACCGCACACGACATCGGCCTCAATGAGCTGGCAGCCCGGCTTGCGGCAGCCAATTTTTCGGTTTCGGGCGGTCGCATCGACGACGGTGGGCGACGCTTCCGCGTCCAGCCGGTGGGTGAGTTGCATACGGTCGAGCAGATGCGCGACATCCTCGTCAACGACACGGGCTTGCGGCTGCGCGACATCGCAAACGTCGAGCTCAAGCCGGGGCGGCTCGACTATCGCAGGCGCCTCAACCAGCGTCCCGCCGTGGGCATCGACATCTTCAAGGAGCGCAACGCGAACCTCGTGGAGGTCGGGCGCTCGGCGATGGCGGAAATCGACCGGATCGGCCGCGATCCGGAGCTGACCGGGATCGAGATGCTGACCATCAGCGACCAGGCCGAGGGCGTGATCGAGTCGCTGATGGAGCTCGCCGAGGCGGGAATCCTCGGCTCGCTGCTCTCGCTCATCGTGCTGTACTTCTTCCTCAGGCACTGGCCATCGACGCTGATGGTGTCCATGGCGGTGCCGCTGTGCTTCGTCATCACGCTAGGCGTCATGTATTTCCTCGGCGTCACGCTCAACATCCTGACCATGATGGGCCTGTTGCTCGGGGTCGGCATGGTCGTCGACAACGCGGTGGTTGCGGTCGAGAGCATTTACCAGCAGCGCGAGAAGATGCCCGGCGATCCGGCGGCCGCCTCCGTCATCGGCGTGCGCAATGTCGCCATCGCGTTGTCTGCCGGCACGCTGTGCCACTGCATCGTCTTCCTTCCGAACATATTC
>JBBSJG010000271.1:0-3802 GCA_038257485.1 Longimicrobiales bacterium
CGGCAACTTGATGATGCCGATGCGTCCGTAGTTGAGCGTCTCGAGTGTGAGTGTCGCGATGAGGCCGGTTGTGATGGATGCGACGGCACCTTCCCGCGTCGCACCCTTCCAGTTCATTCCGATCGCGAGCGACGGCACGATCGTCGACGCGAACAGGCCCCACCCGAAAAGACCGAGGAAGACGACAAGCGCGCCGGACACTTGCGCGAGTACCGCAGCCGCAAGTGAGATCGCGACCGTCCAGACGCGACCCCAGTACAGCGCATTCGGCGGCGTCCTGCCGAGTGCTTTCGGCAGGTCGTACGTCATTACTGCCGCGCCGATGTTCATGAAGGAGTTGACTGTGCTCATGATCGCTGCGGCAACACCGGAAAAGACGACGCCCGCGAGCAGCAGCGGTGCGCGTTCGAGCAGGAATGTCGGCGTGACGCTGTCGGGCGTTGCGCTCAGGTCTGCCATCCCGCCTGTCGCGGTCAGCGCCCGCATCGACACACCGACGCCGTAATACAGGAGCACGGTGAGCATGATCGCGCTCGTAACCATGAGCGGCAGCCACTTCAGCTTACGCGGATCCTTGATCATGTAGAACTTGTGAATCACATGCGGCTGGCCGAGTGATCCCATGCCGAACACGAAGAACAGGGAGAGCGCGGCGACCGGTCCGATCGTCCCCCACGGACCCAGCAATGCAGGGTCTGCCGCCATCAGTGTCATCGTGATGTTCGTCATACCACCGCCCACCTGGAGCGTGACCAGGAACACGAGCACTGATGCAAGCGCCATCAGTGTGCCCTGAAATACATCGGTGTAGACGCCGGCCAGGATGCCGCCCGCCACGGAATACCCGAGCGTGATCGCGGTACCGATCCAGATGCCCGCTGTGAGGCCGGTGCCGAAGATCGCGTCGATCACGATGCCGAGCGCGAGCACCTGCGTCGCCATGTAGCCGATGACTGCAATCAGGATGGCGATGCCCGACAGACCCTGCGCAGCCGGCGAGTTGTAGCGCACGCCGATCGCATCCGGAATTGTCACCAGGCCGCGGAACTCGCCCAGCAGTCGCATCCGCTTCGCGAGCACCCAGGCGCCCATGGCGCCCGTCAATGCAGCGGGCAACATGATGAACATCGCACCCATGCCCCAGCGGTAGACCATGCCGGGACCGCCGATGAATGCAAACCCGGAGATCGTCGCAGACATCGACGCAAGCGCAGTCGGCCACAGACCAATGCCGTCGCCGGCGACGAAGAAATCCTTTGCAGTACGCGTGCGACGCGTCGCCCACACCCCGATTGCCGCAACGATCGCGAAGTAAATGATGCCCACGATCCAGAGCGCAGGCTCACTGCGATGCTGAAGCGTTTCCGTCTGCATTGCCAGCACGCGCATCATCGGGCCACCTCGCTGCGCTCCCGCGCGAGGATCGCGTCCGCCTCCCGGCGCAGCCTCGCCAGGTCATCCTCCGACAGCGTGATGTCGTCGAATGTGAGTGCGTACGCGAACGGCATGGCGAGCAACGGCACCAGGCCGATGCCGTACAGCACGATCGCGGCACGGCGCGGCAGGCCGAAAAACAGAGACGGATTCGCCACGGTGTCCGCCGGCAGGAGGTAAACAGCGAGGAATCCGCCGACGATGATCAGCCACGCGAGTGCGAACGGGCCGGCCAGCCGACCGATCCTGCCGCCGCGCTCCGACCCGATCACCATCATTGCAACCATCATGGTCGCGATGCACAGGATCATCACTGGCACCATGATTGCCGGCGCGCCGCCCGGCAGGAATGCCGCGCCATAGACCACTGCCACACCGATCGTGGACATCGCGAACGCGCCGATGGCCAACTTCTTCGTCATTCCCGCACTCCGGTGTACAGCGCATCGAGTTCGCCGCGGAACCGCTCCACGACGACATTCCTTCGAATCTTCATGGTCTCCGTCAGCTCACCGGTCTCCGCCGTCAGCGGACGGTGCAGTACATGGAACCGTCTCACCTGCTCAGGCGACGGCGTCATGACGGCCTCACGTTCGACGTGCTACCGCGCTTGACGAGCTTGACCGGGAGACGACGCGACGAGTTCTGAACCGTCTCGCCCTGTGCACCGCGGATCGCAAGACGCGCCGCGCGCGCACCCAATTCACGTGCGTGAATCGCAATCGTCGACAGCTCCGGCGTGACAACCCTCGCCATCTCGATGTCGTCACATCCCATCAGCGACATCTCGCCCGGGACCTGCACCTTCGCAGCAAGCGATGTACGAAGTCCGCCCAGCGCCATCAAGTCGTTTGCAAAGAACACGGCGGTCGGTCGGCTGCGCAGCGACAGCAGCGCTCGCATGCCTCGTTCACCACCCGAAACCGACGGCTGCACGCGACGCAGCCGCTCCGACGTCAACGTCACGCCATGCCGACGCAGCTCCGCGACAAACCCGCGCTCGCGCATGCGGAATACATGACAATCCGTCGCCGGACCCACGAAAGCGATTTCGCGGTGGCCCAGCGAGAGCAGGTGCTCCGCGGCAAGGCGGCCCGCCGCCTCGGAATCGCTGGCCACCCACGGCCACCGGTCCGACGGTTCGTCCACCAGGATCAGATTGAGACCCTCCGCCGCATCCGCCGCCAGCGATGCAGCCCCGATCGCATCCATAATCAACCCGTCCACCGACCAGCCCCGCAACAGGTCCACCTGCTGCGCAGCCAGACCGCCAACCGCCTCGCACAGCAGCACCGCGTACCCCTCTTCCGCCGCCACCCGCTGAACACCGCTCACCACGTCCGTATAGAACGGGTCCAGACTCGGCACCACCACCCCCAGCGCGAACGACCGGCGATGCACGAGCCCGCGCGCAAGCAGATTCGGCCGGTACCCCAACTCCGCCGCCGCCTGGAGCACCCGCTCCCGCGTTGTCGTCGCGATCCGCGCCCGCGGGTTCCTCGACAGCACCAGCGAAACCGTCGCCTGTGACACGCCGGCCCGCGACGCGACGTCGTGGCTGGTCATCCGACTGGCCCGCGTCATTGCGGGGTTATTCGTATTAGCATCGAGGTAATTCGTATTAGCACGCTTCGTTTGTCAAGAGTTTTCTTTGCCCTTCGACGGGTTCCGCCGGTTTCCCGGACTTCGGGTCTTCGACGGCAGTTTCACGCGAAGGACGCTAAGTTTGTCGGGGAAAGTACGCAAAGAAGTGGACAGCGGACCGACAGTGACCTGTGAACGCCCGGCATCTGTTGTTGTTCAGCAACAACAAATCGATGGAAACGGTGGTAGTCAGCGGTTCTCAATCAAGCCATTCGCCGTACCTTTCCGTACCCTTCGCGCTCTTCGCGTGAAAACTCCATACGACGCGAACGGACCGTTCCCCAGCGAAGAAAGCGAAGAACGCGAAGGGGATGGCCCGGCATTTGTGTAGGAAGGCACGCCCCTTCCCGCGGTTGGCGGTCGACGGCAAGCAATCTTCGAACGGATGGACTTTGGATACACGGCTGAACCGCCTCAAGAACAGCAAGATCGGTGTCTTATTTGGACGCCAGCGGGACCGTACGCCGCAGCAGCTGGCCGGCCCGATCCGCGGCGAGTTGTTCGGTGCTGGGCGCATGGCCGCGTTCGCGCGCTCGCTCGGCCGTACACAGACGCTCCTCAAGGAGGATCTCCGCCGGGGCCCAGGTCCGCTGCTCGGCCGGCTGGAAGAGACCAGCGACATCCTGGAAGGCGCGCGCGCCGCCTTGTCAGCGGCAGCTGCGCGCGACATCGACCTCAGTCCGGCCGGCGTGTGGCTGCTCGACAACTATTTCGTGGTTGAAGA
>JBBSJG010000272.1:0-3793 GCA_038257485.1 Longimicrobiales bacterium
GCACCGCGGCCGACCGTGTCCGATGCCGGCGGGCCATGCTGCGGCGGGGCCGTCAGGTCATTGAAGATGCGCGGCGAGCTCACGATCGCTGCGTCCTTTGGCGATGCAACCGGGATCTTGATGACCTCGATGCGGAACCGAGCCGAATTCGGATCGCTCACGGGGCCGTCCAGACACCCCGGCAGCTCGTTCTGCGAACGGACACCGGCAGAACCCGAGACGTAGACGTAGACATTCGCAGCATCACGCGGGTCATCGACCACGGTGTGGGTGTGCGAGCCGCGGCATGTCTGCACGTTTGCAACGTACTTCGGGTTCGCGATGTCCGTTATGTCGAAGATACGGATGCCGCGCAGACGCTCCATGCTCACAGTATCCTGCACGCCCTGACCGCCGCAGTCCACCCGCCCCGAGTTCCCCTCGCCCGAGACGAACAGCAGGTTGCGATGCACCGACACGTCGCTCTGCGACGCCGGGCAGTAGTACTCCGTCTTCAGTGTTGGCGCCGCAGGATTCGAGATGTCGTAAACCTGGTAGCCGTTGTAATTGCCCTGGATCGCGTAGTTCCCCGTGAACGCGAGATCCGAGTTCGTGACGCCGGCGAACTTCGCGCCCGGTGCCGTGTTCGACACGAGCTTCATGTTCCACAACGCCATCGCCGCGTCGCGCGCTCCTGCGCGCAGGCCGACGCGCGGGTCCGGGCTGGGTGCGACGAGTGCCGCAGTCGGCGGAACTGCCGTCGCATTCGGTGCTGACGACGATGCACACGCGCTCGCGAGCAGCACGACTGCCGTCAGCGCGAGGATGGAGTGCGGCCGATCGTTTGAACCTGGATTCATGGCAATTGCTCCGGATTGATAGTGGCCAGCATTTTTTCCATTCGTTCGATCTCTGTCGTCTGATCCGCGAATACGTCCGATGCGAACTTGTAGATCTCGTCCACCTGTGCAGCGCCGGGCGACGCATACAGTTTTTCCACCATCGTGAGCGCGCCGCGATGATGCTGGATCATGAACGTGAGGAACAGTCGATCGAATTGGGAGCCGCGCGCGCGATCGAGCTGCGCGATCTGCTCCGGGGTCAGCATGCCGGGCATCAGCATGTCGTGCTCCATGCCATCCATCTTCATCGTCATGCCTGTCGGCCTGGCTTCCGGCACGGGCTCACCGCGATCGCGCAGCCAGTTCTGCATGAGCGCGATTTCGTCGTCCTGTCCGACCGCAATGCGTTCGGCAAGGATGCGCACATCGGATCGTGCGCCATGCGTCAGCGCCAACTTCGCCATGACGACGGCCTGCGCGTGGTGACTGATCATGCCCGACATGAAGTGAACGTCGGCGGCCGTGTGCTCACGCGCGCCATACGGGACGGGGCGCACATTGCCGGCAGGATCGCGCGGTGGCACCACGATGACAACACCGGATGCGGATGCAGGCGACGGCGGACGCGCGGCGGTCGGCGTCACGCGCGAGCAGCCGGTCGCAATTACGCTGGCTGCCGCGGCGACGCAGGTGACGACGCGCGAAAGCGATCGGTTCATCGGTTCGCTCCCTGTTGGAGATCGGACGATCCGGCCAGTCCAGTCGGGCGGCCGGTAACCCCGCAACATAGGCATTCGGCCGGCCCGCCGCGACGTGCTATTTCCGCACGGCACCCTGCGCGATCGTCCGCTCGAACAGATCGAAGATCCTGCGATACTCGTCCGTCCAGGAGGACGGGCGGATGAATGCATGGTCCTCGACCGGATACACGGCGAGGTCCCAGTCCGTCTTGCCCAGCTCAATCAGCCGCTGTGTGAGGCGGACGATGTCCTGGAACGGCACGTTCGTGTCCACCATGCCGTGCAGCATCAGCAGCGGATCCTCGAGGCCCTCCGCGAAATAGATCGGCGACGAGCGGCGATACGCGAGGGTATCTTCGTGCGGCAGGTTCAGGATGTTCGTCGTATAGCCGTGATTGTAGTGGGACCAGTCGGTCACACTGCGCAGTGCCGCGCCCGCACCGAACTGCTTCGGCTCCGTGAACAGCGCCATGAGGGTGATGAAGCCGCCGTAGCTGCCGCCATAGAGCCCGACGCGTTCCGGGTCGATACCGAAGTTCTTCTGCAGATATTTCGACGCATCCACCTGGTCCTGCAGGTCGCGGCCGCCCATGTGACGATAGATGGCGGTACGCCAGTCGCGGCCGTAGCCGCTCGATGCACGGTAGTCCACATCGAGGACGACATATCCCTTCGACGCGAGAAACTGATTGAACATGTACTCGCGCGGATACTCCGACCAGAAATTGCCGACATTGTGCAGGTATCCCGCGCCGTGCACGAAGATGACGGCCGCACCGTTCGGCGTCGCACCCATATCCGCGGGACGGTAGATGTGCGCGGGCACCTGGATGCCGTCCGACGCCGGGATCTGCACGATCTCCGGCCTGATCCAGTCGAAGGAAAGCCACTCTGCACTCGGTGACAGCGTGAGCCGCGACATCGTCCACGGCTTGACGGCGCGTGCGAGGTGCAGCTCGGGCGGCTGGTCGACGTATGAATGGATGTCCGCAGCCCACTGCTCATCCGGCGACAGCGTCACCACGTGACGACCCGGCTGCGACGTCAGGCGCTCGCGCGCACCGCCCGCGACCGACATGCGGTAGAAGTGCTCGTCGAACGGTGACCCCTCGTTCGTCCGCATGTGGAAGTACCGGCCGTCATTCGACAGCTCGACCGAGAGGACTTCCCACGGACCGCTCGTCAGCTGGCGTCGATCGGGGCCGTCCGCGGCGGCACTGTACAGATGCGCGTAGCCGTCCATCTCTGCGACGTACCAGATGCGGCGGTCATTGTCGAACCAGCCGGTGCAGCCATTGCATGGACCGCCGACCCACGCACTGTCGCGCACCGTCGCCACCGTCGTCACCGAGCCCGTCCCGCCGGAAACCGATTGCAGCAATTTCTGCTTGTTGTCCTGCGTGTACGCCCAGAACACGGCATGCGTGCCGGTTGCATTCCACAGTGGATCGCTGACGGAACCCTTGATCGAGTCGTGCGGAAATGCATCGATCCAGCGCAGCTCGCCCGATGGGAGTGTGATGTAGGCGACGCGCTCCGTCGACTCTGCTTCACCCGCGAGCGGGAATGTGCGCACGTTCTCGACATACCCGCTCTCCGTCACGAAGCGCGGGACCTCAGCGACACGCGTCGTCGTCACGGGTACGGTGGTCGTGACGATCACCGCGCGCGTGTTCGGTGCGATGGACATGCTCGATACCTGCTGCCTCGCCCCGAGGTAGTACGTCTTCAGCGCGAGCGCTTCCGCGGCCTTCCGCTCGACCGCGCGAAGGCTGTCTGCGGCAATGCGGTCGCGTACCACATCGAAAAGCTCGCGCTGCTGGTCTACGAGGCGGCCGCGCTGGCCGGTCGGTGATGCCGAGTCCGATGGTGCAGTCCCGGCGCGGATGTCCGTCAGCTGACGCTGCGCGCCCGTAGCGCGGTCCAGCGAGAAGATATTGCCGTCGCGCGCGAACAGGATCGCACGGCCGTCCGCGCTGTACCGAGGTGAACTCTCGCGCACCAGCGTCTGCGTCAATGCACGCGTGGTCCCGCGCGCCACGTCGTGTTCGTACAGGTCACCCCGGAATTCCACCAGTGCACGACGCCGGTCCGCCGATGGCGAGCCGCGGTCCAGCAGCGGGCCCACACTGTCCATGTGTGCAGCACTCACACGCTCCGGCCTGGAACCGGCCACGGCACGCACACGGAACGGCTTCAGTGTCTCGCGATAATCGGCAGCAGGTTCGATCC
>JBBSJG010000273.1:0-3780 GCA_038257485.1 Longimicrobiales bacterium
AGGACGCGCGTGCGTATCTGCGCGATGGTCCGATGGCGAGCTATGCGGAGCACGGCCACGGCCTGTACCACGTGGCATTGAAGGCGACGGGGGAATCGGTCGGGATGTGCGGTCTGCTGAAGCGCCCATCACTGCCGTTTGCAGATATCGGGTACGCCTATCTGCCGGCGTACTGGTCGAGTGGCTATGGCCTGGAGGCTGCGCGTGCAGTGTTGTCATACGCGGAGCACGAGCTCGGGTTGCCCTGTGTGGTTGCCATTGCGTCGCCTGACAATGTCGCGTCGGCACGGCTTCTCGCGCGCGCGGGTCTGACGTTCGATCGGTTGATCAGCATGTCGGGCGGCGAGCCGGACACCGCGCTGTTCACGCAGCGCCGCGATGCAGCATCAGGGTTCGACGACGGCGAGGTCGTGCGAGCGCCTGCCTGATCTGACGGCGACCATGACGCCGGCGAAGATGAGTGCACCGGCGGGGATGATGCGGATGGACGGGTGTTCGCCGAGGATCGGAATGGCGAGGAGTGCTGTACCGATGGGCTGCAGGTAGACGAAGGTCGAGACGACGCTCGACTCGACGATCGTGAGCGCCCACATGTTGATGTAGTACGCGGCGACACTGGGCAGCAGGATGATCCATGCCATTGCGAGCATCGTTGTGCTGCCCATGTGAGGTGCGTCGGTGATGGCGCCCTTCAGTGTGAACGGCGCGAGTCCGACGGCGCCGAGGATGAAAACCCAGGTGATGACGGTGAGCGGATGGTAGCGCTTGAGGATGTCGCGTGATACGACGAGATACACGGAAAAGGAGGCGACATTCAATGTCACCAGGATGTTGCCGAGTGCCTGACCGTCGCGGATGCCGAGCCCGATGAGCAGAAGCGCGCCGAACGATGCGAGCGCGATGCCGACCCACTTCATGACCGTCGCTTCCTCCTTCTTCAAAAGAATCGCGGTGCCGAGTGCGATGGCCGGTCCCGCAGCGACCAGTGTCTGCGCCGCGGTGGCGGTGGTCATTGTGAGTGCGGTGACGTAGAGAAGCTGGTTGAGGCTGACGCCGAGGACGGAGTAGATCGCCAGCAGCCAGTAGTCGTGGCGTGACCTGATGTTCTCGCCAACCAGGATACGCTGGAGGACGATGAAGATGAGCGCGGCGCCGGTCACACGCATGAGGCTCAATGCAGGGCTGCCGATCTCGCGAAGCGCAATTTTGACCGCGATCGGCAGTGTGGCGAACATCAGCTGGACGGAAATCAGGGCGACGTAAACCGGCTTGATCTTCATGTCAGAAGTTATGCGTTCGCGCAGATGGTGGAAACGGCTGCGCTGCGATGAGTCGATAAGGCAGTGCTTGAACCGCGGGCCGTTCGCATCTATGTTCGGCGCATGTCAGAACGAATCCTGATCGTCGATGATGATGCATCGCGGATGAAGTCCCTGGAGTCCGCGCTCCATGGCGTAGGCTACCCCGACGTGCGCACCGAGCAACTCGAGCAGGCCGAGGTGGAAGTCGCGAAGCGCCTGGCATTCGCCGCGGAGGTGCGGGACTACCCGGACGGATCGCACCGACGCGGGTAGGGAAGATGTCCGCCGCCATTGCCGCCGAGTTCGGGCTGCCGGGCGAGGCATCAACTTCGCCGCCGCGGTGCTGGACGCGTTCCACCGCATGGTCAAGGCGGAGATGGGGGATCCGGCACCGGGCGTGTGGGAGGATTTCATGAGCTCCGTGACGGACACGTTCTCGCAGACATTCGCGCGCGCGATGGGGGAACCACAATGATGAGAAGATCAGTGTGGTGTGCGCTGCTGGCCGCGGCGATTGCGGGCACCGGATGCTCCGGATGCTCGTTGCTGTCGGGGGATGATGATCGCGTCGAGGTCAGGTTGCGCAATGCCTCGAACATTAGGTTCGACAGCGTGCGCGTGGTGTTCCCGAGGGATTCGGAGCAGTATGGCGAGCTCGGTGCTGGCGCGGCGTCGGACTTCCACACAGTCGCGGAGGCGTACCGCTATGCATACATCGCAGCTCATGCCGACACTGCGAGGTACGTCCTGCAGCCGATCGATTATGTCGGCGAGGAACTCCTGCCCCGGGGTCGCTATACATACCGGATCAGCTTCAGCGATCCCACCAAGCCGTTCCTCCATCTGGAACTGGTCATCGACCAGCCTTAGCTATTCCGGGAGCGTGATCTCGCGATTCGTCGGGTGACGCCGATAGAACACGATGGTGCGACCGATGACCTGAACCAGCTCGACGCGGTTCACGCGCGCCGCCAGCGACGCCGCAATCTCGCGTGCGCTCTCGGGCGCCGCCTCGAGGATCTTCACCTTGAGCAGCTCCCGCGTGCGGAACGCGCCATCGATCGTGCCCACAACCGCGTCCGTCGCGCCTTCCTTACCAATCTGCAGGATCGGCTTGAGTGGATGCGCCAGTGACTTCAGATACGCACGCTGCTTCGGTGTCAGTGCCATTCAACCCTCGGTTCGGTAACAGGACCCGGAAAAGATAATCGATCATGACCTTCATCGCGCTCACACCGCAGACGCTCCGCGGCGACCATGTCGTGCTCGAACAGATGATGCCGTCCCATCTCGACGATCTGAGCGATGTCGGTCTCGACCCCGAGCTCTGGCGCTGGACCACGACCGTCATACGGGACCGCGCCGATATGACCGCCTACGTGGAGGACGCCTGCGCCGGCCGCGACGCCGGCACCGCGATCCCCTTCGTTATCCGCCACATTGCATCCGGGCAGGCTGTCGGCAGCACGCGCTACGGCAATATCTCCGAACAGGACCGCCGCCTCGAGATCGGATGGACCTGGGTCGCAGCACCCTGGCAGCGGTCTGCCGTCAACTCCGAAGCCAAGCTGCTGCTCCTCACCCACGCCTTCGAAACCCTCCACTGCAATCGCGTCGAGTTCAAGACCGACGCACTCAACTCCAGGTCCCGCAACGCACTGCGTCGACTCGGCGCCACCGAAGAGGGCGTGTTCCGCCGACACATGGTCACTGCCTCAGGACGCATCCGCGATACCGTCTACTTCAGTATCATCGCCGAGGAATGGCCTGCCGTCCGCGGTTTCCTTCGCGCTCCAACCTAGGTTCCTGGCTTTGTCGGCGCGGCGTCGGGAGTTTTCACACGAAGTGCGCGAAGGGTACGGAAAGGTACGGCGGTCAGGCAGCGATTCCGGCGAGCCGCGAGCCGCGAACCGCCCGTAGTTCATCGATGGCTGTGGTTTTTTAAACAACATAACTCGTCGGCCCGGCGTCTCCGCTCGGGTATGCAGCCGCGCAGCGGCCTCTGCGTCCTCTGCGCCTCTGTGGCGACCAGATCGCGAACGGATATTCACCGCAGAGGCGCAGAGGACGCAGAGCCGGCTACGCCGGTTCGCAGGAAGGGGACCCCCGATTGGCGCTTCCATAGTCGCCATGCACTCACTGTTGATTGCTGTTGTTGTTTTAAACAATTACATCGACCGCGTTCATCGGCACTCAGCGGCCCACCACCATCCCCACCTTATCCGTACCTTCGTGCACTCGTGTGAAACCGCCGTCCGCAGCAGAGCACCCCGACCGTCCGTACGCCTTCGCGCACTTCGCGTGAAAATCCGGTGTTCATCGGGACTGGCAAACGAACGAAGACCTTGCCCAGCCGAAATAACGGCTGCATAGTTAGACGAACATCTAAATGTAAGAAAACGGGATCATGGGACTGGATACGACAATCAAGGCGCTCGGTGATCCGACGCGGCGGGAGATCCTGCGGGCATTGCGGGAT
>JBBSJG010000274.1:0-3768 GCA_038257485.1 Longimicrobiales bacterium
AACTTCGCGATGTCGCTGATCCACCAGACGTGGTCGCCGATGCGATTGGTCTCGGTGTACTGCCAGGCCAGCGTTCGTCCCGCGATCTCCTGGCACATGGCGATCGCTTCCAGCATGGAGCAGTTGCTGTACCGACCGCCGCCGATGTTGTACACCTCCGCCACCCTTGGTGCGGCATGATAGGCCGCAAACGCCCGAATGAGGTCGCCGCTGTGGATGTTGTCGCGCACCTGCTTTCCACCGTAGCCGAACACGGTATAGGCCGCACCCGTCATGGTGCATCGCATCAGGTAGGAGAGAAAGCCGTGCAACTCCGTGCCGGAGTGACCCGGGCCGGTGAGGCAGCCGCCGCGGAAGGCCGCGGTGCGCATGCCGAAGTACCGTCCGTACTCCTGCACCAGCACGTCGGCCGCGAGCTTCGACGCGCCGAAGAGCGAATGCCGCGACTGATCCACGCTCATGGACTCGTCGATCCCGCGACTGAATGGATGCGCCGGGTCGATCTCCCAGCGATGCTCGCGCTCCATCAGCGGCAAGGCATTCGGCGTGTCGCCGTAGACTTTGTTCGTGGAGCAGAAGATGAACGTTGCTTCAGGGCAGCTGCGTCGCGTCTGCTCCAGCAGCACGAGCGTGCCGTTCGCATTCACCGTGAAGTCCGTGTGCGGATCGCGCGCGGCCCAGTCGTGCGACGGCTGAGCGGCGGCGTGCAGCACCAGCTCGATGTCGGAGCCGTAGCTGGTGAACACGCGCTCCACGGCAGCCGTATCCCGGATGTCGATGCTCTCGTGGATGTACTGGTTCCCCAGATCCTCGATGAGGCGCTGGCGGCTCCAGTCGGTCGAGGCTTCGGGCCCGAAGAATGTGCGGCGCATGTCGTTATCGATGCCGACAACGGTGCACCCCTGCGCGCAGAAATGGCGAACGGCTTCGGACCCGATCAGGCCCGCAGAGCCGGTGACGACGACGATCTTCATGTTTGCGACCGATTCAGTTGAGTGAGGCGTCGGTGCGCTCGACGAGGAGCATCGCGTCGGTCCCCCCGATCGGCCCGAGGTTCGTCACACGATAGGCGGGGTTTCGCAGCAGCCGCCGCTCGACCCACTGCGGGCAGTGGCCGACAGTCCCGAAGCCGCGCACCGCCGTTGGACAGGAACGGTCGTACTCGGCGGCGTCGAGCACTAGAAACCGATCGAACCGACGCAGGAATTCCTCGCTCTGCAGAATGTGTGTGCCGACGCCCCCCGGGTAGTTGCGCTGGAACGCGTCCAGGTGCTTGTACTCCTGCGAGCCGAACCTCCCGCTCGCTTCGTCCATTGCCGATTCCCTGTCGAGAATGAAATAGTATCGCGCGCGCTGCTCCGCATAGTGCCACCGCTGGAGGAACGCCTGAGAGGACTGCACGACGATGGGAAGCTCGGCATGGCCCATCGCTGCGTCGCCGGAATCCGGACGCGCGGGCGACGGACCCGAACCCACAGACAATGGATTGATGAGCGACGCGAGCACGAGTGTCGCGAGCATCGCTTGGGAAATGCGGCCGGTCGCGCGGGAGTACTGGTTCATTCGTGACGCCGGCACGTCCATCTGCTCGCGTGGCCCGGCCAGGTAGCGTGAGGTGAAGTGGGCGAGCACGATGCAGTAGGTGATGATGCTTGGCATCACATATCTGTCAAGGAATATGGGCCGCCAAATCCTCGAAATCAGCCAAGTCGCCACCGGCACGGCGACGAGCAGGAACGCTACGAGCAGCAGCGCCTGCTCGCCACGAGGCGCTGCCGTCACGTCCGCTACACCGCGCGCCGCGGCGCCGGATGACGGGACGGCCGTCGCGTCCGGCGCGGTCCGGCGCGCGATGCCCTGCCGCAGGGCGTAGGAGAGCAGAAGGCAGAGGATGAGCGCCGACACGAACCCCACAGCGACGAACGAGGGCGTCACGAGTCCCAATACGTCCAGCAGCTCGGAGACCGTCGGCTCCGGAATCCAGGAGCGGGGATTGCCGGCGTCGGACTGCACCAGAAACGCTGGGACGTAGAGCAGGAACGTGACCCAGCCCGCGACGATCGCGCCGTATATTCCCCGGCTGAAACGACGGTGCTGCCAGTCGGTAACCGCGAATGCCACGAGTACGACACCGCTATAGAACGGGCCGAACAGGTGCGTGTTCACGATTGCGGCATGCACCAGCGCGATGGAGATCAAATTGCCGCGCGTGTAACTACCGCGGACGGCAATGCTCACGAACTGGTAGACCGCCGCCGCGGCGAGCGCGAGGTAGAGCCCATACATGCGTGCTTCGGCGTTCTGCGTCAACACGAGGTCCGACGTCAGAAACACGACCAGCGTGCCGACACAGGTCGGCCAAAACCCGTAGACCTTCCGCAGAGTGGCCCACACGATGACCATCGCCGTGCAGAGCCCGAGTGACGAGAACAACCGCAACGACAGCTCCGACGCGCCGGCGACCTGAACCCAGAGCCACCCGAGCACGAAGTAGAGCGCAGGCGTGTTGTTGATCTTGTCGCCGAACGCGGCCCACATATGCGTGAACGAAGGATCGGCGAGGAAATACCAGGAGTACAACTCGTCGTTCCAGAAGAACTTTTTCGACGAGACTGTGACACACGACGCGATCAGGGTCAAAATGGCCGCAAGCATCATTGCCGAGTCGCCTTTGCGCTCCTTGAGACGACTCAGTAAAATTCTCATGATCGAGAATATGCGTCGGGCAGCATCTGTGCCAGTTCCAGTGCCCGGAATGCCACCGTAGCGTTTCGTGAGCAGCAGCGCGTGGACGCGGAATGCTCGTTGATATGCAGCGCTGGTCGGTCCACCGCGGTATCTTGGTGCTACGCTATGGGCCTTCGAGCCGCTCTGCCGAACGTTTTTTTGCCGATGGGTACATGGGGGTATATGGGTCAGCTCACACGCCTCAGGGACCGACTCATTTCGCTTCCGATTCTTGCGATGTCCACTCCACTGCAGCGGCTCGCCAGCCTCCGGCCAACTGTCCCGCAGCGCGACAAGCCGTGCCGGACTGTGGTTCAGCCAAAGTTCGCCAAGCTCACGAAACTCGTGCCAGTAAATGCGGCGAAGGTGAAATGACTGTTGGCGTCGGTGCCGCGGACGTCCGCACAGAATTCGGCGCATCCGTAACGCGCATGAATGTCGTCATTTTCGGCCAGCAGAATTGGGACGTCACCTGGACTGAGAAGCAGCAGTTCGCCACTCGGCTCGCCGCACGCGGGCATCGCGTGCTCTTTGTCGATCCTGTCAGCGCCCCCGCTTCCGACGAGTTGCGATGTATCAGCACAGGTGCGCTCTGGGTGCTCACGCCGCGTCCAGCCACGTTGCCATGGCATAACGATGCGCATCGCTCACGCCTTGTATCAAAGATCGCACGGCAACTCGGTTTCACCGATCCGGTGTTGCTGTCGTTTATCCCGCGGAGCGGCCCATGGATGCAGCAGTTGCGCTGTTCAGGGTTGGTGTACTTCGCTGTGGACGAGTGGACCGGCTTCTCTTCCGATGCCGCGGCAGCGCTCAAGGTACGCGCGCAGGAAGAGACGCTGTTGCGGGAGGCGGACGTGGCGGTGGGTATTTCGCCTCGACTGGTACGACGCTTTCGTGAGTACAACGACCGCACGTATCGCATTGCCAACGGCGTAGATGCCGAACGCTTCTCGCCGTTCCGGCGGGAGACGGGAGATCCGCATCCCGGTCTTCGCGAAATCGCTTCCCCGAGAATCGGACTGGTGGGCCAGATCGACT
>JBBSJG010000275.1:0-3739 GCA_038257485.1 Longimicrobiales bacterium
CCATCCACGCCATTGCCTGTTCAACTGTGGGTGCTGCTCGGCATCAATGCCGCACTCGGACAATCGGACCTTGACGACATGACGCGGCATCACGTTCGCGGCGATCGCCTTGAGTTCCCTCGCGTGAAGTCGGGCGTCACCCGCACCGTGCCGCTGTGGCCGGAGACGGATCGCCTGCTCGTCGCATGGATGGCCGCAATGCCAGCGACGCGAGACAAGCTGTTCACCAGCATCAAGGGCGGGCCTCTGCTCGGGGAACACAATCGCCACGTTGTCACGAAAGCATTTCGAGAGCTGTGCATCCACGCGAAGATTCAGCCTCGCGGCTTCTATTCGCTGCGTCGCACCTTCCGCACGATGACCGACATGCTGCCCGACCGACACGCCGTCGATCTCGTCATGGGCCATGAGCCCGACGATCAGGGGCGACGATATGTCCAGTCTGTCGATCATTCGCGCCTCCGTGCGGTTGTCGATCACGTTCGATCTCAGGTCATGCCGATCGGGCGTAGCTTCGCGGGATGATGACCTGGCCCGGTCGCGCCTTCGGCTTCGCGGCTTCGATTCGGCCCGCGTTGCTGAAGTGAATCGCGATCTCGTCGCTGGGGAAACGTGGCTGCTTGCTGACGATGACGTGCGGCCACGATCGCCATGTGCGGTATGCCGTCGATCGCGCAACGCCGTACTCCTCGCACACCTGCTTGAGCCGTAAGAGTTTTCTACTCACGATTCGGCTTCCCCCTTTTCCCCGCCCACCCGAAGCGAAGCGGCGGCGGCGACCGCAGCGGCGCGAGTGCTGTACAACTCTTGCACCTTCATGATGAGTCCTTCGAGCCCATCGCCGTCTTCGTCACCGAACAGCCATTCCTTAGTGTTGCGCGAGCCGTCCCAGTGAATCGACGCCGCGTACGTCGATAACTGATAGCCCGCCTCTGCGATCCGATTCGCCCGCATCACGTCCGCCATCTTCGCGTCCAGCTCGGCGCGGAGCCGAAGGATCACATAGTCACGCCATGCCAGTTCAGCGGCGATCGCGCCCTTGCTGTGCAGCTCCTCCGTGGTCATCGCGCCGACGTGACGCATGTACAGATTCAAGTACGGATCAACGTCACGCTCGGCGTATCGCTTTGGTTGGTCCGCTTCCGCCAGCATCGCGTCAATGTCCGGGGTCATCGTCTCATCTCCCTTTTCGTCCACGTTCCGCACATCCCCCGGCCCGAGGTCGCACGGCTCGCATGAGCACGCCCCGTCGTTGCCCTGCCACGTCAAGATGGTCTTCACCGGCTCGGGAAACCGCCCGAGCAGCCGCGACGCCGTGGCCGGTCGCCACACGCCGCCGATGCGCACCTGGATGGGGCGAGCGAGGTCGGGCGTTTTCGTCATCGTCTCTTCCATCGCATCTCCCTTTCTCAAGCCACGTCCTCAAGCTCCGGCACGAAGACAGCCCGCGGCGGGTGCAACTGCCGCGCCTGCGCCATCGGCACGATCGCGTTGCGGTTGCCCATCGCAGCCTGGTACTCGCGCCGGGCACGCTCGAAGTCGGCCATTCCGCTCGGACTGGTGTAGCGGCGTTTCGGCTCCGGCTTGCTGACACGGCGGCGGGCGCTGTCGCACGATCGGCACTCGGAGCGGTGGTATCTCGCCCCGCGGATGAACGTCGTGTTGAACGCGGTGTGCGGCTGCCACGCCTTGCAGCGGGAGCAGGTGAGGTGGAGCACGTTGTCGATGAGTTGGGTTGGGCGGGTCTTCATGCGACACCTGCCCCGAACGGCAACGCATACTGATCGACCTGCAATCGTGACGCCCGCTCAAGGTTGCGGAGTGCTGCCGTGTGATACTCCGGCTTCAATTCGCACCCGTAGAACCGTCGCCCGAGCTTCACCGCCCCGTAGCCTTCGCTGCCGATGCCGGTGAACGGACTGAATACGATCTCGCCGGGGTTGCTGTAGAGCCGCACGAGCCGATCGATGACGGGCAACTGAAGCGGGCAAATGTGCTTCACGTCGTCCTCGCTCCGGCCCTCGCTCACGTTGAGCGTGTCGGTCTCGCGAATGTCCATCCAGCAGCATTCGGCCCAATCGATCCACTGCTGGCGGGACACGTCGCCGTCCGAGTCCACGGCGATCGCGTTGTCGCCGGGGGCGCGGAACTTGATGAGGTAGTCGGGCAACGCACCGCGTGACTTCGCGCGATCGGCTTCAAGGCCGGCAAACTGAAGTTCACGCGACTTCGTTCGGATCGCCTGGCTCTGCGGATTCTTCCGCACCGACCAGTCATATTCGTAGACCAGCCCGGCACGTTCAGCGATGCGAACATTCAGCCCGCGGAAGTCACACAGCCCCACGCCGCCGCTCCGCTTCATGCGCGGTATCTGCATCACGTGAACCATCGCGACGCGACCCGGTTTCAACACGCGGGCTAGCTGGCGATAGAAGAACCCGAGATGCAGACGCATCTCGTGCGCGAGGTCATCGCTGTTACCGATGTCCGCTTCCTCGCTGGTGTACGCGTACAACGCGGGGAACGGCGGCGAGAACACTGAGAAGTCCACCGACGCGGGCGGCATCGCTTCCGCCATGTGCGGGATGCAGTCGCCCAGGTGAACGTGATAGCTTTGGTCATCAGACAGCAGCACTGGCAGCCTCCTTGAAGATGCGTTCCTGTTCGTCCGTGTCGATCTGCACTCGCTTGGCTTTCGCGATGACGGTCTCGATCATCGGGCGTTCTATTTCGGTAACGGGGATGTGAACGTTCAGGGCGCGAGTCGAGCCGTAGCGGTTGCTCCGCTTTACGCACTGGTAGTAGTTTTCGTAGCTGTCTTGCAGGCCGCTGAAGATGTGGCGTGTGGCGATCTGAAGGTTCAACCCGAACCCGAGGATCTTGCCCTTGCTGATAAGAATGCGCCGACGCCCCGCCTTGAAGTCGTCCACCAACGCGAGCCGCTTCGCCAACGGCGTGCTGCCGTCGATGTTCGCCGCGTCGGGGAACTCTGCGGCCATGCGGTCCTGCTCGTCGTTGTATAGACACCAGATGATCGTCGATTCATCAGGCCACGCATCTACCAGCCGGCGGATGTATTGCGTCTTGAACGTCTCAACGTCGCGGCCCTTGTACGACCCCTTCGCAATCTGCCCGAGCCGTGCGCGTGACGTGATGCCGCCGGCATTGGCGATGAACATCTGATCGGTTGACTCCATCACGAGCGACCGCTGATCTTCCGTGAGTGGCACGTCGTGAACGTGAACGTGAATCGGCGGGATGGTTTCGCAGTTGTCTTTCCAGCCGTACGTCGCAGGGTTGGTCAGGAAGATCGACCAGTGCGAGAGTGCGCGATAGAACGGCCCGAGTGCGTGCGGCTTCAGCTCCCAACGGTTGTCGGTCTGGCCGCGGTTGACAAAGAACCGTGCGAGGAACGCATTAACGGTTGGATATTGGTCGAGGAACACCGCGTGATTCGCGTACTCGATTCGATCGTTCGGTGCGGGCGTGCCAGTCAGACACAGCTTGTAATCAAGACCCTTGCCGAGCCGGATGCAGGTTTGCGCCCACTTGCCGTAAGCCGATTTCAGCATCGACGACTCATCCAAGACCATCGCGCCGATTCGGCCCGGCTGGATGTCATCGGTCAGTGCGTCGTAGTTCGTGATGCCGATGCCGCCACCCTTTGCGGCGAGCCACGCATTCAGGTGTGCGGCGTCAACCTGCTCGACAGGCAATGCGTCGCCATAGACCGACCGAC
>JBBSJG010000276.1:0-3736 GCA_038257485.1 Longimicrobiales bacterium
CGCCACGTTATCTTCACACATCGACCGTGGGTGCCCTGCCTGCGGTACGACCATTGCCACTGGACGCCGGTATGCATCGCTCAATCGAGTCGTTACTGAAGGACGCCGCGGATTCCGGCCGGTCCCTGCCCGAAGTCGTGCTGGCGAGGGAGGTCGAGGAGACCGGCGTCACCGCGGACCAGGTCCGGGACCGCATCCGTCACACCGTGCACGTCATGCGCGCCGCAATCGATGAAGGTCTTACGAGCGACGCGCGGTCGCCGTCCGGCCTCACGGGCGGCCGCGCCGCGAAGCTCGCCGCCAATGGGCCGCAGATCCTCGGCCCGCGTGTCACGGTGACACTCGCCCGCGCGATTGCGACACTCGAAGTGAATGCGTGCATGGGCTTGATCGTCGCCGCGCCCACGGCCGGTGCGGCCGGTGTGCTGCCCGCGATCCTGCTCAGTGTCGGCGAGTTCATGAATCTTGATGACGAGAAGCTGATCGACGGCATGCTCGTGGCCGGCGGTGTCGGCGGCGTGATCGCGCACCGCGCGTCGCTGTCGGGTGCCGAGGGCGGCTGCCAGGCGGAGACGGGTACCGCGGCTGCGATGGGCGCCGCGGCAGTGTGCTGGCTCGGCGGCGGAGACAATGACCAGGTGGCGACGGCGGTCGCGCTCGCCCTGCAAGGCATGCTCGGACTCATCTGCGATCCGATCGGCGGTCTCGTCGAGATCCCGTGCATCTATCGGAACGCGTCGGCAGCAATGAACGCGATCGCCGCGGCAGAGATGGCGCTTGCCGGACTCGACTTCCCGGTGACTGCGGACGAAGTGATCGACGTGATGGGCGAGGTCGGTCGCAAGATGCCGGTGATGTATCGCGAGACTGCGCAGGGCGGACTGGCCGCGACTGCGAGCGCGCGGCGTCTCGTGAACATCAAGCCGACGCGTCAACCAAGCGGGATCAGCAAGTAATGGTGTCACTGTTTGATATTCTCGGTCCTGTCATGGTCGGCCCTTCGTCGTCGCATACAGCGGGCGCGTGCAGGCTCGGCCTCATCGCGCGCGCGGTGCTCGGCGGCGCGCCCGAGCACGCGCACGTTCAGTTGCACGGCTCATTCGCTGCAACGGGCGAGGGCCACGGCACCAACCGCGCAATCATCGGCGGTCTCGCCGGCATCGCGCCGGACGACATGCGTCTGCGTGAAGCGTTCGCGGAGGCGACCGCTGCAGGTGTATCGTGGGAGTTCGAGAACATCGATCTGGGTGAGGACGCGCATCCGAACAGTGCAGTGCTGCGGCTGCGGCGTGGCGATGACGAAGTGACGGTGCGCGGTGCGTCGATCGGTGGCGGTCGCGTCGAGGTGACGCAGATCGATGACTTCCCTGTACTTCTGACCGGCGCATATCACACGCTGGTCGTCGCAGCGCAGGATCAGCCCGGTACGGTCGCAGCAATCACGGGTGTGCTGTCACGTCACGCGATCAATGTTGCAACCATGCGCGTGGATCGCACGGGCCGTCGCAAGGATGCGCTCATGACAATGGAAGTGGATGAACCGATCAGTGACGCAGCGATCGCGGAGATCCGCACATTCGACTGGCTTCACACCGCACGCCGCATCACGAAAATCGCCTAGCTAGACCTTTCTCTTCTTCGTATCGCCGAACGTGGTGTCGTAGCGTTCGATCGCATCGCGAATCACGTCATGCGCTGCATTCACATCACGCCATCCGTGTGTCACGGTCTGCGCGCCCTCGAGGTCCTTGTAGATCTTGAAGAAGTGTTCGACTTCGAGCAGGAAGTGCGCTTGCACATCGTCCAGACCCCTGTGCTCGTCGTACAGCGGATCGCGCACCGGAACCGCCAGGATCTTCTCGTCCATCTCGCCGCGGTCGGTCATGTCGAACACACCGATCGGTCGTACCTCAACGAGACATCCCGTGAACGTCGGTGACGTCGTCATGATCAGCACATCGAGCGGATCGTGGTCTTCCGCGAGTGTGCGCGGAATGAATCCGTAGTCGCCCGGGTAGTGCACTGCGCTGTAGAGCAGGCGGTCGAAACGGAACAGGCCCGTGTCCTTGTCCAGCTCATACTTGTTGCGGCTGCCGCGCGGGATCTCCACTACGACAGTCACGGTTTGCGGCTGGTCTTTGCCCGTCTCGAGATCGTGCCACGGATGAAACTGCAACGGCTGCCTCCATTTACTGCCGGAAATCGGTGTCTACAGCCATCAATCCTGCACGAACGGAACCACTTTGACCAGTGCCCCGATTTTTGCACTGTCGACAGCGGACTCAATGGAGGTTGCAATGTCGACACAAGACGAGAAAAAGCTGGAAGAGAAGAAGCAGGACGAGAAGAAGCAGGACGACGCGGCAGTGGAAGAGGCTTCAGAGGACTCGTTCCCGGCCAGCGACCCGCCGTCCTTCACGCCCAACACGAGCATCGGCAAGCAGGGTTCGATGGACCCCAAGCTCTCTGAGAAGCAGCAGAAGTCCACCGAACGTCAGGGCTGATCGGACGCGAGGTGGCCGGCCGCTCGGTCCCCCGTGTATCATTCCCCGATGAGCGAGAATGAACCACGGGATCAGCGGCCGGCTCTGCGTCTGAGCCAGCTGAGTCACGGCGCGGGCTGAGCGTGTAAGCTCGGCAGCTCCGAGCTGACGCAGGTTCTGCGTCACCTGATCCCCTTTGCCGACCCTGCGGTCCTGGTTGATTCCGCGACCGCCGATGATGCAGCCGTCTACCGCCTCGATGCCGATCGAGCGCTGGTGGCCACGGTGGACTTCTTCACGCCCATGGTGGATGACGCGTACGACTTCGGCCGCATCGCCGCCGCCAATGCGCTGTCCGATGTTTACGCCATGGGCGGGCGCCCCCTGTTCGCGCTCAACCTTGTCGGCTTCCCGCGGGCCATGCTCGACACGGACATCCTCCCCGAGATCATCCGCGGCGCAGGTGACATCGCGCGCGAGGCCGGCATCCCGATCGTGGGCGGCCATTCCGTGGATGACCCCGAGCCCAAGTTCGGCCTGTGCGTGATCGGCGAGGTCCACCCGGACCGGATCGTCCGCAACAACACGGCGCGGGCCGGTGATGCGCTCGTACTCACCAAGCCCATCGGCACCGGCATCATTGCCACCGCGATCAAGCGGGGAACAGCTGCGGGCGACGTCATTTCAGCGGCCGTGAGGTCGATGACCATGCTCAACCGGAACGCAGCCGCAGCAATGCTGCATGCCGACCCCAGTGCAGCGACGGATGTCACAGGGTTCGGCCTGATCGGCCACCTGCGTTCGATGATGCGGCAGAGCAAGGTGGGTGCGGTCGTGCGTGCGTCGGACGTGCCGCTGCTTCCCGGCACGATCGAACTGATAGAGGCGGGGTGTGTGCCCGGCGGTACCGAGCGCAATCGCGCGGATGTTGGTGATTCAGTGACGTTCCACGATGAAGTCGCGAACGCGCTGCGCACTGCGTTGTTCGATGCGCAGACGTCGGGCGGTCTGCTGATGTGTGTGCGGTCGGATCGTGTGTCGGATCTGCTGGCGGAGCTGCAGGCGGGTGGATGTCTGGCGGCCGCGGTGATTGGCGAAGTGCGGGCTGGTCCGCCGGGTGTGATCGAAGTTCTTCCCTGACGTCCTACCGTCCGCGGGCAACCGCTGTCTTCGCCGCTTTCACCCACACCCTCACCCGCGCGCTGTGGATCGCCTCACCACTCGTCGATTCCATCAGTGCAGCCAACTCCTTC
>JBBSJG010000277.1:0-3722 GCA_038257485.1 Longimicrobiales bacterium
CTGCCTTACATACTCGGCACCGCTGTAAGACGCCGAACCAGTTGATCCAGGAACGCCAGACCATCATAGAACGATTTCACACGGAGCTTCTCATCCCTGCCGTGTGCATTCGTTTCACCCGGCACACTGAATATCCCGCTGATCCCGTACGTGGGAATCCCTGCAGGCCGCAGAAACCGCCCGTCCGTGGCACCGGTCGACATGGTCGGGATGAGCGGGATATCGCCGAACATGTTGTGCGTCAGGTCGGTGGCAACCGCCAGGAAATCCGCGGGCAGCGCGTCCGCCGCCACACCGAACTTTTCGACGTTCGGTACGGTCCAGGTGAGCGTAATGGTGGAATCCGCAATGATCTCCCTGAGTCGCGCAATGGTGGATGCGTCATCCGAGGTGGGAACAATGCGGCAGTTGATGTTTGCGGTGACCGACTGTGGCAGTGCGTTATAGGCGTGGCCACCCGCGAGCCGCGTTGCCACGCATGTTGTACGCATCATCGAGTTGTAGCGGGGATCCTGTGCGATCGTGCGTGCCGCCGCTGCATCATCCGCGTTCGCAGTGAGTGCCCGCATTGCCGCGGCGATCTCTGGCCGGGTCTCAACCTTTGCAGTCTGTTCGAAGAATGCGCGGGTTACGGGATTGAGTGCGACGGGGAACGGCGATTGTGCAATCCGGGTGAGCGCGTCCGCCATCTGGTAGATCGCGTTATCCGGGCGGGGAGCACTCGAATGGCCACCGGTATTCGTGGCGGTAATCGTGAAGTTTACCGGCACCTTCTCCGCCGCCTGGATCGAATGGAAGATCGGACGATCACCGTCCAGCGTGCCACCGCCCCCTTCGTTGATCGCGTACGCCGCATCGATCAGTGGTCTATGGTTCTGGACCAGCCACGCCACACCGTTCGCGTCACCACCCTCCTCGTCGGCGGTCAAAGCGAGGATGATGTCGCGGTCCGGGATGATGTTCTGTTGCTTCATGCGCAGCAGGTTGGCCACGAACATGGCGGCCATCGCCTTGTCGTCAGCCGTCCCGCGTCCGAGGAAGTAGCCATTCTCCTCGTGCAGGATGAACGGGTCGCGCGGCCAGTCGCTCCGGTTGGCCGCCACGACATCGAGGTGTGCGAGCAGCAGGATCGGCCGCGCGCTCGCACCCGGCCGACCCCGATACCGAACAACCAGGTTGCCTTTCGATGGCTTCCCCGCCGGTGTCAGTACCCGCACATCATTTGGCGCAAAGCCCGCAGCCCTGAAACGCGCCGCCATCGCCTCCGCAGCCACCGTCACGGACCCCACGGAATCCACGGTGTTGATTTCCACGAGTTCGCGATACACCGCGCGCGCGAATTGCTGATGCGCCGATTGTGCGTTCTGCGCACGGACCGGCGATGCGGCACCGCATACGGCTGCAAGTGCATAGACAACTACGGGTATACTCATCGGATTGCGTTTCATGATACTCTTTCCGGTGCGAGATATTGATCACATCAGGATCGGTGGAATGGTAGGTTCACGTCCGCCGTCAACCGGAGCGTGCCGCAGTAGCGGCCTGATACAGCCGTTCGTACGCCGCGGCCGAGCTGTCCCATGAATGGTCGGTCCGCATGCATTGCTGCCGCAATGCCGTCCACCCCTTCGCATCCCACTGTGCCACCGCGCGAGCCACTGCGTCGGCAAGCGCCGCTGGATGCGGACTGTCGAATGTGAAACCCGTTGCCCCGTCCTCCACCGTATCCGCCAGCCCTCCGGTTCGCCGTGCGATCGGCGGTGTGCCGTACCGCTGTGCGATCATCTGGCCCAGCCCGCACGGTTCATACAGTGACGGCATGAGAAAGAAATCCGCTCCTGCGTACAATCTGTGGGCGAGTCCCTCGTCGAAAAGGAAGCGTGCTGCGATGCGTCCGGGGTGCGCGTCCGCGGCGACGCGAAGCGCGCGCTCGTATCCCGGATCGCCGTCGCCGAGCACTGCGATGGATGCCCCGGCCGTGAGGATGGACGGGATCGCGGCAAGCACGGTATCAATCCCCTTCTGGTGCGCGAGCCGGGTGACCATCGCGAGGACCGGCCTGTTCGGGTCGAGGCCCAGCTCGGCCACGAGCGCGGCGCGATTGAGCTGCTTCCGCTTGAGGCTGCCGCCATGATACGTCGCATCGATGAGGGTGTCCCTGCGCGGGTCCCACACATCGATGTCGATTCCGTTGAGGATGCCGTGCAGGACATTGCGACGGAACCGCAGCAGGCCATCGAGTCCATTGCCGTACTCCGGGGTCTGGATCTCGCGCGCGTACGTGGGTGACACCGTCACAAGTCGGTCGGCCAGCGCGATCCCTGCCTTCATGAAGGACGCAGCACCAAAGAATTCCATCCCGTTCTCGGTGCGCATGAACGCATCGGGGATCCCGACCTGCGCGAGCATCTCTGCCGGCACATTTCCCTGGTATGCGAGGTTGTGAATGGCGAACACAGTTGGCGGCATGGCGCCGTCGATCAGGGCATAGACCGGCACGAGTCCGGTCTGCCAATCATTGAGATGAACCACATCGGCATTCCACGCGCGTGCGTAGGTGGCGACGGCGCGTGAGAACAGCGCGAACCTGCGCGCGGCGGCGAAATGGTCGCGCATGTCGTCATGATACGGGCGGTCGGTATCGAACATGGCGTCGAGCATGAACACCGTGGGCGCCGAGCGCTCACCGGCATGGTCGACAACGATTTCGACGCGGCGCGCACCGCGCGGCCAGGCGACGGCGATCGCGTCCTCGTGTGTGCCCGTCGTCACGCGCTCCATCGCTGCGGGATAGCCTGGCATGCATACGCGCACGTCGTGCCCCTGACGATGCAGCGCGTCGGGCAGCGCGCGGGATACATCGCCGAGGCCGCCGGTCTTGAAGTACGGCCGTGCTTCCGCCGTCGCATACAGAATTCTCACGCCTTGCGCTTCCCTTCGGGAACAGTGGCACCATCGAGTGCAAACACGAGCGACCATGCGAGCAGGCCGGCGAGTGCGGCGGCATGCGCACCGTCCGCCGTCGCGCCGGTTGCAGGATCATAGTGCTCCGACGCGAGTCCATCCAGCAGTCGCAGGCCGAGCAAGATCTTCTTCGCGGCGTCCTTCTGTGCGCCGGTAAGATCTGCGCACAGCGCGGCAAGCGACGCGGCTTCGGGATACAGCCTCGACGCGAGGCCGGGGGATGCACCGTCCCGCCAGAACGGAAACGATGTGGATCGCAGGAGCGCCATGGTATCGCGGAACACGGGATCCGATTGACTGCAGAATCCGAAGAACGGAATGAGTGCGAGGCTCATGGTCGGGTCGTCATATACGGCGGACTTGCGATGGAGGTCGGTGGTGGACACGAACACCTGCGCCCCCTCAAGGTCGGCCATGCACCGCTGCCAGATCGCGGACGCGATCTCCTCCGCAGCACCATCGAAGGACGGCGCGGCTTCGCCAGGCTCGGTCCGCCAGATGCGCGGAAGTGCCGTCGCATACGCCCATAGCAACACATTGCCGAGGGTCGGATACGGATGATCCGCGGCCTCGCCACCCGGCAGGACCTCCGTGTCGCAGAGGAGAATGTCGGCGTGCATGTGGCTGTCGAGCGCGCCATCGATCTCGCGCAGCACGTCCTGGATCAACGGGTCGTCGAGGATCGAATCGTCACCGGTCTCCCGCACATAGCGATCGAGCGCGAGTGGATAGAGGAGTGCCTGCTCGAGACAGAATCC
>JBBSJG010000278.1:0-3648 GCA_038257485.1 Longimicrobiales bacterium
CGCTGTCGACATGATGAACATTCCGTTCCGCGTGCTCACATTCCGAGACGGCGTTCTCGATCTCTCGAGCCGCGGCGACATTGCGGCCGTAGCCGCAGCATTGCATCACATCGAGCCGCACCTGTGACGTCCGTCACAGACGCACTCACCCATGCCGGATTTTCCGGCGACGGCGTACGGGCGAAGGTTGACCTGTTCGCGCTCGCCGAGTCTGCAATGGAACACAGCGCCGCCCCCGCGCGCTGGTTCGTTCCCGGCCGCATCGAAGTCCTCGGCAAACACACCGACTACGCCGGCGGACGCAGTCTGCTTGCGGCAGTGGACCGCGGCTTCGCTGTGGTTGCCACGCCACGTCGCGATCATCGCGTGCGAATCGTGGACGCGGTGCAGGGACTCTCAGCGGATCTCGCGCTCGATCCGCATGCACCCAGCCCCGAGGGGCACTGGACTGCGTATCCCGCGGCGGTCCTGCGTCGCGTCGCGCGTAACTTCGACGGCGCCCGCACGGGTGTGAACATCTCTTTCGCGAGCGATCTGCCACCGGCGTCCGGGATGAGCAGCTCGAGCGCACTCCTGATTGCGACATACTTCGCAGTCGCGCATGCCAGCGACCTCGAGACCCATCCGGCCTATCGCGCCACGATCACCAGTCGGGAGTCTCTGGCCGCCTATCTCGCCACCATCGAGAACGGCCGCTCCTTTGGCAACCTCGTCGGGGACGACGGCGGCAGCATCGGTGTGTACGGCGGCAGCGAGGACCACACCGCAATTCTGTGCTGCAGCGCCCGTCAGCTCAGCCAGTACTCGTTCGCGCCGGTCAGCGTCGAGCGCATCGTGCCGTTTCCACGCGATCGCGTATTCGTGGTCGCATACAGTGGAGTCGCTGCGGCGAAAGGCGCCGCTGCGCGCGATCAGTACAATACGGCAGCCCTGTGCGCGCGTGAGATTGTATCGATCTGGAACGACGCCACCGGCCGTGCCGATGGAACACTGGCCAACGCCATCATGAGCGATGCCGCCGCAGTCGATGAGATCCGCGCCGTGCTCGCGAGGTCATCAGACCGTACATTCAGCGCGGCGGCCATGCTGGACCGGTTCGAACAGTTCCATCGTGAGTCGTTCGATTTCGTGCCGCAGGCCGCACAAGCACTGGCGAGCGGCGATTACGCAACGTTCGGTGACGTGGTACACGCCTCGCAGGAGAATGCGGAGCGGCTGCTCGGCAACCAGATCCCGGAGACCGTCGGACTCGTCCGCAGCGCGCGGGCGCTCGGCGCCGACGCGGCGTCGGCGTTTGGCGCGGGATACGGCGGCAGTGTGTGGGCCATGGTCCGGTACGCCGACGCCGAGACATTCACCGCCGACTGGCGACAGGCCTATACAAACCAGTTCGAACGTGCGGCGAAACTCGCTCGCTTCATGATCACGATGCCAGGCCCGTCCGCGTTCAGACTGTAATGCGCACGATCCAACATTCGGAGGCTGTATGAGCGACATCGACGACAACAGTCGCAATATTTCCCGGCGGGACGTCCTCCGCACGGTCGGAGCTGCGACGGCCGGTATTGGACTCGGCGCATTCGGTTTGCACACGGACGCGCTCGCGGACGGCGGCTCCAGCGGCTCCACCGGCTACAGCGACGAGTTCGGCGCCATTCGCACCCCGCTCGGCGACACCATGATGGGCGTCCGCTTCGAACCTCGATCGGTCGTCCGCGTCGCCATTGTCGGCACCGGGCTGCGAGGCCGCAGCGTCCTGAACGAACTGCTGGGCGTCGGCGATGTCCGCATCGTCGCGCTCTGCGACCTCGTCCCCGAGAAGGTGGCGTCCGCGGTCGCCATGATGAAGAAGGCCGGCCACGAGTACGAGCCTGCGATCTATACCGCGGGAGAGCGCGACTTCGAGAACCTGTGCAGGCGCGATGACATCGACGTGGTCTATACCGCGACGCCGTGGAACTGGCACGTGCCCGTGTGCCTCGCCGCGATGCGCAACGGCAAGCACGCCGCCACCGAAGTGCCGGCCGCCCTGACCATCGACGAGTGCTGGGACCTCGTCGACACGTCCGAGAAGACGCGGCGTCACTGCATGATGATGGAGAACTGCAACTACGGATACAACGAGCTGCTCGTACTGCAGCTCGCGCGCGCCGGCATGTTCGGTACGCTCAAGCACGCCGGCGCGGCGTACAACCACGACCTCCGCTCCATCCTGTTCGAGACAAAGGACGAAGGCCTGTGGCGGCGTGCGTTCCACACGGAACACAACGGCAACCTGTACCCGACCCACGGTCTCGGTCCCGTCGCATGGTACCTCGACATCCACAAGGGTGACCGCTTCGACTACCTGGTGTCCATGAGCACACCGGAGCTCGGACTCACGAAATGGCGAGAGGATCATGTGCCGAAGGACGATCCTCGGTGGAACGAGAAGTATCGCAATGGCGATCTGAACGTTTCACTGATCAAGACCGCGGCCGGCCGTACCATTCGCCTCGAGCATGACGTCTCGAGTCCGCGGCCGTACAGTCGCATCAACAGCCTGCAGGGTACCAACGGCATCTTCGAGGACTACCCGCCGCGCATCTACGTGGAAGGACGGGGGCGCAGTCATGCATGGACATCCATCGATGACTACAAGGCGGAATACGAACACCCGTGGTGGAAGGAACAGGGTGAGCGCGCGCGGTCCGGCGGGCATGGCGGGATGGACTTCATCATGGCATGGCGCATGGTCCAGTGCATGATCCAGGGACTGGAACCCGACTTCAACGTGTATGACGCGGCCGCATGGAGTGCGCCGTTCCCGCTGTCCGAGAAGTCCGTTGCGAAGGGGAGTGCACCGGTGAAATTCCCCGACTTCACGCGAGGCAACTGGGGCGCCAGGACTGCGGCGGGGACCGGATGAGTGATCCAAAGGGAAGGACGGTTCTGCTCACCGGCGCCACCGGCTTCATCGGCGGCGCTCTGCTGCCCGTGCTGCGCGCTCGCGGGTGGAACGTCATCGCAGCCAGCCGGCGCCCCGTGACATCACCGATCGATGCGGACGGTGTCGAGTGGCGCAGCTGTGATTTGCTTCGCCCTGAAACCCTTCCGGCCGCGCTTTCGGGCATCGATATCGTGTATTACCTCGTGCACAGTATGGGCAGTGGTAACGCCGACTATCGCGCGCTGGAGCGAAGCGCGGCACACGCGTTCACACGCGCTGCGGCTGATGCCGGTGTGCAGCGGATCATCTATCTCGGCGGACCCGCGCCCGTCGGCGAGCCGTCCGAACACCTGCGCAGTCGCCTGGAGACCGGTGAGATCCTGCGTGCGGGCGGAGTGCCAACCGTGGAACTCAGGGCCTCCATGGTGATCGGTGCTGGCAGCGCGTCATGGCAGATCGTGCGCGACCTTGCAATGCGTCTCCCTGTCATGGTACTGCCTCGCTGGTTGAAGTCTCGCACCAGACCCGTGGCACTCGACGACGTCCTTGCCGCTCTCGCGGCAGCGGCAGAACTCGAGACCTCGGAGAGTGAGTGGTATGACATACCGGGACCCGAAGTGATGACCGGTCAGCAGATTCTGGAGCGCATCGCCGCACTGCGAGGTCGCCGCATTCTCGCGCTCGAGGTGCCCTTGCTGACACCTCAGTTGTCAGCGCTC
>JBBSJG010000279.1:0-3636 GCA_038257485.1 Longimicrobiales bacterium
CATTTCCCTCCCAGGCACATTCGAGGAACCCGTGGCCCCGGTGTATGTCGACGGCCGCCTGTTCAGCACGCTCCGCGGCGACAATATCGTGCCGGAATTCCTCACGATCCTGAACGACTACGTCGCGCGGAAGTACGCGCCCCCGGCGGAGGCTGTCGTCGCGTTGTAAGGCGCCGACACGGCTCGCCGACATGCACACCACATTGAAAAAGGGCGCCCGCAATGCGGACGCCCTCTTCTTTTATTCGCGTACTCTGGACTGCCAACGCCCGCGTGGCTGTGAGCCCCGCAGGCGCCAGTGATCGTCTTACATACCGCGCGACAGCAGTGTGAACATCACCATCGTGTCGTGACCGAAGCCCGTCGAACGACGGACTGCCGAACCGGCGACATTGAAGCCGCCGAGATCGATGCCGAGACCGCCACCGATCTGTGAGCCGGTGTCGTCGTCATCCATCTGCAGATATGCTGCGCCCACACGAACGGGCAGCCATGAGAGCAGACGGTATTCGATACCGGCACCGGCGTGTGTCTTGGGACCCGTGCGGATGCCTTCCGCACTGCCGAGCCGCACATCACCCGTGACGCGCATCTTCGTGGACATCTGGTATGCAGCACCTGCTGCGATGACCGGCTTGAACTTCAGCTCGTCCACGCGAGCACGAAGCGCGGCCGGCACTGCCGACGACGACGAGTACGGCTGCGAATCGATGCTGGACGACGTCGAGTCCTTGTTGAACACGATCGAGCCCGGACGGAAGAACAGTTTGTCGGCATCCCACTCGAATGTGTTCACGAGGTTCTGCGCGACTGCACCGAACGTCCATGCACCACTCTCGAATGCGGCGCCCAGGTCGAGGCCGAACCCGCTGCCGCTCTGCGCATCGAACCCGCCTTCGTCATCACTGAACGGCGTGTGGACGATCGGGAACTCAAGGGTGACTGCAATCGGGTTCGCCGTCGCCTGACCTGTCGACTCGTCGCCCATCGCCATGAAGTGGCCGACCGTGTACTTCGCGGTCACACCGACCGATAGCTTCGACTTGCCGTCATTCATGGCGAATGGCATGGCGTAACCCAGAGCGCCGGTCGTGTAGGCGTTCACGTCCATCGACGAGTTCGACAGGTCGATGTTCTGCGGTGTGCCGTTCGCATCCGTATTGCCGAACAGCAGCAGGCGTGCGATGCCGGGAGAGAAGTTCGCAATCGCGCGCCCCGTCGTGCTCGCCTGGAATGCGAAGCGACCAACCTGCAGTGCGAGCCAGTCGCTGTCGAACCCGCTCGTCCCCTGCTGACTGCCCTCTTCCGTAATTTGACGCAACCACTCGGTCTTCACGTCGACCGGTACGATGCGGCCGCCGTAGTCCGAAATGTCGGCGATGGAAATCGGGTCCACACCAACCAGACCACGCACGGTGCCGATCTGGAAGGAGGAGCCGCGGTTGCCGGAGAGCCCGAGGTTCGCGGGATTCCATGCAAGTGCGGAGTAGCCGCGCGCGGCGGCCGTGTAATTGTCGCCCATTCCGAGCGCTGCAGTGCTCGGGCTGGAAAGCTGCGCGGCTGCCGGCTGTGCGAACGCGGCGGCGAGCGCGAGCGCGCAAGCGCTCTTACGGATCATCGTTTGGCCTTTCATCAGTTCACCGTCCCGCCGATTTGGACAACCAGATCGAGCGACGTCTCGATATTCAGTACCTGACCGGGTGTAACCGTGATGACACCGGAGCTGTTGACCGGTCCGCTGATCGACAGCACCAGCCGCTTGCCGAGCATCGAGCGCAGCTCTGGGCCCGTGAACTCGACGCGCTGTGTCGTCGTGCCCGGAGCGATGGCCACCGACTTCGTGATGTTGACGCCACCGCCCGTGATGCGCAGCTGCAACGTGCCCGTGACCGCGAACGGGTTCGTCATCTTGAGGATGATCGCACCACCGACCGCGCGCTCACCGAGCGACGCGTCGATGTCAGACAGGTCGAGATCGATTGCATCCACCGCAACCGACTTGCCCGTGATCGCCACGTTCGCCGAGCTCACTGTGATCGCCTGCGACACCGCGTTCACGAAGATCGTGCTGTTCGCGTCCATCGTCACGAATTGCGAGGGCAGTAGCCCGCCCGGGGGCGAGTTGATCGCCACCGACACGTTGATCGGACCGGCGACTGTGCCCGGTGCGAGCGCGATCGGCGTCACCCTTGTCGCGCCGGCCGGGAACGGACCCGTAATCGTGCCAGTGCCAAGTGTGCGCGAGCCGTTGGCGATCGTGATCGTCATTGTGCCTCCCGTCGTGAAGCCCGGCGGGTTGAGCGGGTCGAAACCGAAGTTGTTCGTGATGCTGACATTGACGGCGCCACTCGCCAGGACCGCCGACGCCACATCAGCCGGCAGGTCGACGACCAGCGGCAAGCTCGCCGTGAACCCGGGATACGGCACCGGCTGTCCGTTGACCGGCACACAGGTTGGGCACAGCACCCCGAGCGTACGCGTCAGCGTCACCGGCGCCAACGCCAGCCGGAACGCGCCGTTGACCAAAGTCACGCTCGATGGCAGCAGCTGGTTCACCGACAGCGTGGTGTTGTCCGTCGGGACCACGTAACGGCTCTGGAAGATTGGAGCCTCGGTCGGGAAATCGCACGCCCCGAGGGTAAGCACGGCGGCCACCGCTGCGATACTACGCAGCCGTCGCCCACGCACTGGTGCTTGGCACCACGTCGTCATGGATGAACCTCACTGTAATTTTGATTCTGCAGGTTGGACTCGATGTCCAGGGCCGTCGGCCCAGTCGTTATAGTGCAGTTTCTGCACAGGCGCGTCAATGATTTTTTTGCCGGACCTGCTTTCGGGGGTTCGGAAATGACCCCCGATGCGATTCCTGGCCGTTCGGCTGCGGGACGCCGCGTCCCGGAACCGGGCGGCGAAACCCGGAGGGCGCCGGGCCGTATGAGAGGAAGTCGCTCTGCGCCAACGATCGTTTCGAATTGCAAAATTGGCATGGGGCTTCCCTTATGGTGTCTCAAGAAACACATACGTCCTGAACGACGATACGACTATGACGTCAACCAAGAGCCTGTCTGTTGTGCGCACTGTGCTGCGCGCTGCTCAATGCATCGCACTCGCCGTGCTGCTCATCCTCCTGGCGCTGCCCGCGCATGCCCAGCAGGCGCCCGCGACGCTGTCGCTCGACGAGGCAGTCCGTCTCGCACACCGCCACAACCCGCTTTTCCGAACCATCGCGAATGATGCGGCGACGGCGGACTGGCAGGTTCGCGAGGCGTACGGTCAACTGTTGCCCAATGTCGGCGTCGGCGGTGGCCTGTCCTACCAGCTGGCCGGTACCGAGCGCATCGGCAATTTCCAGGACGTCGCGCGGCCGGCAGCGTATGGCTCGAGCTACAACCTGGGCGCAACACTGCAGCTTTCGGGTGCCACGTTCTTCCAGGTCGCGCAGGCGAAGGCAATGCGCGGTGCGACCGACGCGCGGATCTCGGCGGCCGGCTATCAGCTGGCTGCGGACGTGACCCGTCAGTACCTGGCGGCGAAGCGTGCGACGGACGAAGTGGCTTTGCGCGAGCAGCAGCTGCAGACGGCGAACGAGGCATTGAAGCTGGCGCAGGCGAGAGTGGAAGCGGGGGACAAGCCGCG
>JBBSJG010000280.1:0-3587 GCA_038257485.1 Longimicrobiales bacterium
ACCATCGCAACGATCCAGACGGTCCAGCGGAGCCGGTGCGTCGGGCCCAGCCGTCCGACAAGATATGCAATGCTGCCGTACGTGATGATGCTCGTCATCGCGTGGCCGGACGGGAATGACAGTGTGACGACGTGCTGCCCGAGTTCTACAACGCTCGGCCGCGGTCGGTTGAACCCCAGCTTCAGTGCCTGATTGATCAGCTGACCGCCGATCACTGCAGTGATCAACAGGTAGACCGACCACTTGTGATCCGTCATCCACAGAAACAGCGACGCGATCACGACAATCATGATCAGGACGCTGCCACCGCCGAGCGCCGTCACTTCCAGCATCGCCTTGTCGAGCATCGGCGTACGCAAGGACTCAAGCTGTCGCAGGATTGCTTCGTCGAAGGATTGCGTCATCCCCTCCTGCACGAGCTTCGCGAAGCCCGCGAAGATCGACGCGGTCACGACCGCGACCACGAAGCTGACCGTGAAGAATGCAGCGAGCGCGCCCCAGAACCCCGGAAAGTGACGCGCGATGAGACGCAGCGTACTATAGAGAATCCGCAGCACGCCGCCGTGCACTCCCTCGGGGAATGTCGTGCGCTCGATATCGAGGCGGATGCTGCGCTTGCCTTTGCGCCCGGGATTTGCTTCCATGCGGCGGGCGACCGGGGCACATTGCATGCCCGACGGACCCTCGGACTGATTGATCGGCGGATGATCGAGATACGGAATGCTGGAAAAGTCTATGGCCGACGGCCGGGCGTCGTGGCCTTGCGCGGCGTGTCGCTGACAATTCCTGCCGGCCGCGTAACCGCCGTCATCGGACCCAATGGCGCCGGCAAAAGCACGCTGTTCGGCCTCGTCCTGGGCTTCCTGAGGCCCTCCTCCGGTGACGTGTCGATCAACGATGCCCACCCTCGCGACTACATGCACGATCACGGCATCGGCTATGTGTCCGAACGCTTCGCCCTCCCCCCGGGCTGGCCTGTCCGCCGGGCGCTCGCTGCACTCGGCGGGCTGAGCGGGCTGAGCCCCGACCATGTCGATACCGCCATCGGCGAATTCGGACTCACCGAGCATCGCGACAAAATGGTCGGCGACCTGTCGCGCGGATTGCTCCAGCGCGTCGGCCTGGCCCTCGCATTCGGCGCCCACCGCGATCTCGTCGTCCTCGACGAGCCCGCAGAAGGACTCGACCCGGTCTGGCGGATCCGGCTGCGTGACCGCATCACCGAACAGCGCCGAGCCGGACGCACTGTGCTCCTCGCCAGCCATGACCTCGCTGAAGTCGAGCGCATTGCAGACACCGTCATCGTTCTGGATCGGGGCGAGGTGAAGGACGTTCTTGATGCGGGGTCAGATAAGGCTGCGCCGACCGCATACAGGATCAGTCTGTCCGATGCGTTCCCGCGGTTCGCGGAAGTATTTCCGAATGCGACGGCGAATGACACATCCTCGTACGACGTGGTCGTCGACGGCGTGGACGATCTCAACAACCGGGTGGCTGCGCTGATCGAGGCGGGTGGCCGCATCCTCGATGTGAGGCCCGCGCATGAGGGACTGGAACCACGCCTGCGACGAATGATCGAACCATGAAAGGTCTGCTCACGCTCGTCTGGCTCGAGCTGTACTCCCGTCGCAAACGCATTGCCGCACTCCTCGGCTTCGGTGCGCTCTACCTCATCGGCGCGCTCACGGTCCGCGCCATCGGGGTCGGCGACCACGGTCAGGTCGAGCCGGACGCACTTTACCAGTTCGGCGGGTACCCGCTCGTCTCGGCGTTCCTGCTGTCGGGCTGGTCCATCGGACGCTACCCGCTCATCATTGTCCTCGTTCTCGTCGCAGGTCTCGTCAGCAACGACATTCACGCGGGATACACACGCATCTACGCTGCCACCCGCGCTCGTCTCGTCGTGCTCTACGGTTTCAGGCTCGCTCTGCTCATGCTGCTCGCGTTCGTGATGAGTGCAGTGCTGCTGCCTGTGTTCGATTTCATCATCCTCGGCAAACTCTCCAGTCCACAACTGTTCGTGCTCGTATCTGCATACATCCTCGTGTTCGGATCACTCACCGCACTGTTCTCCGTGTTCACGAGAGGCGATGCATGGTGGGCCCTTGCGGTCTGGGTCGCAGCACTCATCTGGGCCGCCATGAAACGCGGTGGTCTCCTCGCCCATTCACCGCCCGGCATCGATCCCGTCGTGACCGCGATCCTGCCGCCACAGGCTGCACTCAACACGATTGAAGACGCGTTCGGCATGATGCAGCCCACGCCATGGGGCGCGTTCCTCTACATCTGCATGTATGCCGCGCTCATCCTGCTCGTGGCCGGGTTCGCACTGTCACGTCGCGAGATCTGATCGCGGCGTAGACAGCAGCGACAGGATCATCGGCACGACATCCATTAGTGAGTCGACGCCTTCGGTGATGCGTGCGTGGCCCGGGCCGACCACGAGGCCAAGCGCGGGATTGCGCGTGTGGCCGGTGCGGATGTCTTCGATGTTGCCATGATCGCTTGCCACCACGAGCATGCAGTCGTCGGCCATGGCGCTGATGACGCCACCCAGAAACGAATCGACACGCTCGATCGCTGCCACAGCGCTTTCGAGGTCCTTGTCATGGCCTACCGTGTCTGTGTGATAGTGCGCGAACAATGTCACGTGGTAGCCCGACGCGATCCGTGCGAGCGTAGCGCCCGCAGACTCCGCCGTGATGTCGGGCGCAGCAGTAATGCCGAGGCGGTCGCGCCAGCCGCCGTTTGTGATCTCACTCGCTACGGCATCGCCGGCGATCAGGTCCGTGGCATTCCGCGTGAAAAGCCCTGCGCCCATGGCGGCAACGGGTGGTCCCGCCCGGAGGAACTGCGGGAGCCTGACGGTGACATCATCCTGGAGTTGGATGAGCTCTTCCGGATATGCGTTCGCGAATGCGGCGCTGTACCCCGCATCGATCGCGCGCTTGAGAATGCTGTCGCTGCGGAGCATCGGTCGCAGCTTTGCCGGGACCCACGGCCCGAAATGCGCTCCGTGCAACTGCGCGGCATTGCGCCCGGTCAGCAGTGTGGTCTGACCGGTCCCGCTCTGTGGTGTGCCGTCCACGCCGAGCGTGGCGTCGAGCGGGATAAGGGTGGCCCCGGGGCCGTGGAGGGCAACCCGGCGAGCAAGGGGGATCGTTCCGAGCAGCCCCCGGAGGATGGGGATGCGCGCATGCACGAACGGATTGTACTCCGCGTCGTCGCCGACACCCACACCATCGACGAACACCAGCAATACCCGCATTGCATCGCCTTCCATACAGGAATCTTTACCGGACCTCGCCCCGTACTGTACCTTGCGCTGCCAGCCCGCGCGCGCCTGCATCCCGGCATCCCCTAACCGCGACACCGAATGAATGTTATCCAGGTAAATGACCTGACGAAGAAATACAGCCGCCTGACCGCCGTCGACAGGATCTCGTTTTCTGTAGAGTCCGGTCAGGTCTTCGGCTTCCTCGGCCCCAATGGGAGTGGCAAAACCACCACCATCGGCATGCTCCTCGAGATCATTGCACCGACCGCAGGGTCGGTCAGGCTGTTCGAACAATACGACCTGAGCCAGC
>JBBSJG010000281.1:0-3491 GCA_038257485.1 Longimicrobiales bacterium
AATGCCTGCGCCATCCGGTGCCATGCAAGTTCGATGCGTGCGCTCTCGTCGTCGCTCATGTGGCTTCCTTTCGTGACAACAGGAGAGCCAGCACGTGACCTCCACTTCGCAAGACCGCGCGGAAGCGGTCAGGCGAATCGATCGCAGCACCGTATGCGCCTGCGAGCGTCACTCCAAGCCACAGCCGATCAAGTTCCGCACGTCGTTCATGTTCTCGTGTGTCGATCCGTTGCAGTGCTCGCGAGAAGCGGCCCAGCAGGCGCTCATTGCCAGCACGCAGGTGCTCCTGCAGGTCGCTGCCATCTGGAAACGTCGCACACAGCATGCGCATGCAGACCATGCGGTGGTAGCGGGTGAGGTCGCCGTGTTCGATATAGCCCAGCCAGCCGGCGAGTGGGTCATCATCGTCGAGGGCAGCGTCGATGTCGGCTTCGGCGAGTTGCTCGCTGCGCGCGAGCGCGGCACGCAGCAAGTGTTGCTTGTCGTGGAAATGCTTGTAGATCATCGGCTCGCTGCAACCCGCTCCACGGGCAATTGCGGCAGTGGTCGATCCGTAGAACCCGAGTCGCCCGAATTCCGTGATCGCAGAGTCGCAGATCGCCTGCTGGCGTTCGTCGCTCGTCATCCGTTCTGAATGCGATGTCGTCAACCTGAGACCTCTGCCGTATTCGAAGCTTCTAACATCAGTTAGGCATACTACCGTCATGACGGTGTGGACGATCTCGACAGATCACGGCACGTTCGCGGAGAACGCGGTCGCTCGGCTTGCCGAGATTGTGGACGTTCCGATCATCTCGCTCGAGGTGACGCAGGCGCTGGCGCAGCACATGGGGGTGTCCCTGATGGATGCCGACGCCATGGAACACCAGTTATCGAGTCGTCTGCAGGAAATCGCGATGACGATGGCAGCGGGCGTCGCGCTGATGGGGGAGGCAGTGATGGAGCTTCGGCGGCCGATGACCTTGCGGTCGGTGACCGAGCAAGTGATCCGTGCTGCGGCGCAGCAGCCCTGCATCGTGATGGGCCGCGCGGGGTTCGCGATCCTGGCCGACCATGAGGATGCGGTCCACGCGCGAATCTGGGCCCCGCGGCAGTGGCGGGTCGAACAGTTGCAGGAGCGGCGACGGCTGAGCCGAGAGGCGGCGATGCGAGAAGTGCGTCGTGAGGACTCCAGCCGTGCGCGCTATGTCAATCGTCTGTACGGATGTCGGCTCGGCGATGCCGATCGCTTTCACCTGCGGATTGACGCGCGTCGCTTCGGCTCGGATTCCATTGCCGCGATGCTTGCTGCGTCCGGCTGATAGTCGTCATTGGGTCGATGTGGAAGCGCACCGTTGCGGCGTGTCGCTGCGGCGGTAGCGTTCTTGGGCTTCGTAGGTTACGGGGATCAGGCCGACGCGGATGTCCGCGGCGAGCTCGGTGGTGAGTTCGAGCGGAAGTCCGAGACGGTCCAGTATGTAGCGGTAGCGCGCGGTGCCGCGTTGGGAGCCTGTGAATGTCGCATCGAGCTCGACGGCATGTGCGCCGGCGGGGCAAGCGGTGGTATCGAGCCGCCGAGCACGGATCGTCACCTTCGTCGCATCTGCCGCACACGAGAATCGCCACTCGGATCGAGCGCCTTGGCGCGTGCGAAACGCCGTTCGTGGGTCGCAGTCGATGTGCTGTGTCTGGTCGAGCGGGCCAATGCTGATGCGTGCGCTGGTGCGAAGCTGCAGTACGCCGCTTGTCGTGGAGCACATCATGTCCTGCATGGAGCGCTCGCGCGAGTAGCGGTACTCGGCTGACCACGCGCATCCGTCGCCACGATTGACGTGCACCTCGATCCGGCTCGGCAGTGCCCGCTCGATGCCGGCGCCGACGTCGATGCGCTCCGTGCCTCCGCCGCGATACGTGTACGTGCCTTCGGCCGGTCGCGTTCCCGCATCATGGGAGGGTGTCGGCAGTGCAGGCGTCGGTGGTTCGTCGCGCAGCAGCCAGGTAGTCACCAGCACTGCGACGAGCACCACCGACGCGGTTCCCGCGATCGCGAGCGCCGCGCGAGCGCGACGCGGCATCGGTATGCGCTCTCGAAGCCGCTGCTCGATCGGGTCGAGCCGTTCCGCCACCCAGCGGATCTCGCCAGCGAGCAGCACGGTTCCAGCAAGTGCGAGCGGGATGAAGCCCGGACCTGGCAACCATCCGATGAGCAGTGCGATCAGCACCAGCGCGATTCCGGTGACCACGCGGATCGCTCGTGCCAGTCGGCCGGCGAGGCCGGCGCGCCTTCGCGCCGTTCGGTATTCGTGTCGCGCGACAAAACGACCATGGGCGCGCTCGACCGCTGGCACCTCGTGGTCGCTCTCGTTGTCGTGGTCGGTCCGCATTTGCTAACGGAGGTTAGCATCTGCTTTGATATGTCGGCTTGCACGTCTCTGGAGACTCGCCTTGAACGAACGCCATGCAGACCTCACTATCACGCCGCGTCAACGCAACCTGATCCTGCTTGGAACGCTTGTGGGGATGCTGGTCGCCGCGATCAACCAGACAAGCGTCAGTACGGTGCTGCCGACGATCGCGGCCGATCTGCACGGCCTGGATCTGTACACCTGGGTGTTCACCGCCAGCATGCTGGCCTCGTCCATCGCCGTGCCGATCTTCGGCAAGCTGAGCGACATGTTCGGGCGCAGGCGCCTGTTTATCGCGGGGACCACCATCTTCATGCTCGGTGCGGTTGCCTGTGCACTTGCGCAGTCGATGGAGCAACTGGTTGCGGCACGTGGACTGCAGGGCGTGGGCATGGGCGCCATCATGCCCCTCGCGATGGCGATCATCGCCGACGTTGTGCCCGCCAAGGAGCGAGGCAAATGGCAAGGTGTGATGGGCGCGGTGTTCGGGGTCGCAACCGTGCTCGGCCCACTCGCTGGAGGGTTCATTGCCGACCACTTCGGGTGGCGCTGGATCTTCTGGATCAACGTGCCGCTCGGACTACTGGCCCTAGCGATCATCGTCACCCAGATGCACATCCCGTTCGTGCCGCGGCGCGCCCGCATCGACTGGTTGGGCGCGGTCACCTTCGCCGGATCGCTCGGGTGCCTGCTCTTCGCGCTGTCAGAGGGGGGCTCCAAGCATCCATGGGACTCCACTCGGATCCTCGGCCTGCTCGGAGCGTCTGCCGTCTTGCTCGTGTTGTTCCTGTGGGCTGAGCATCGCGCTGAAGAACCGATCATCCCGTTGCGGATGCTGACCGACCGTAATGTCGCTGCCACGAGCATCGCGGGCCTTGCGATCGGCGCTGGCATGTTCGCTGCGATCTTCTACGTGCCGCTGTTCATGCAGACGGTAGTCGGCGTGTCGAGCGCTGACAGCGGCCTGGCGCTCATTCCGTTGATGTTCGGCCTGATCCTCACTTCCACGCTCTCGGGCATCGCGATCGGCAAGCTCGGCACGTACCGGGCGATCATCATCTCCGGTCCGATCGTCGCTGGCGTGGGGCTGTGGCTGATGAGCCAGAT
>JBBSJG010000282.1:0-3457 GCA_038257485.1 Longimicrobiales bacterium
GCCGCGGTCGCGCACATCATGAAGGAGTGGGGCACCGGGCGCGCGGTCGCGGGCAGCGAACTCGATGACGCGGCCCGGCGAGTCATCACGGATGCCGGGTATGGCGCGTTCTTCATCCATCGCACGGGCCACTCCATCGATCGCGCAATCCACGGCATGGGGCCGAATATCGACAATCTCGAGACGCGGGAGACGCGTGTCCTGATCCCGCGCATCGGCTTCTCCATCGAGCCGGGCATCTATCTCCCGGGCGATGTCGGGCTCCGTAGCGAGATCAATGTGTATATCGGCGAGAACGGGCCCGAAGTGACGACACCGGGCGCGCAGAAAACTGTGCTGGCGCTGCTCGGCTCGTGAACACGACCGACCGCCGCGACGCGCGGCATCCCGACGAGAGCCGGAACGAGCCCGGGAAGGAACGCGCGCGTCTGGATTCCAACCAGGCGCTGTATTTCTACGGTGTCGCTCGTGCCAAGAGCTGGCGAGGCGGTCGTATCTCGAAACTCGAGGGCGAAGACATTGTGCACATCCGCTACCGGGACCTCGAAGCGCTTGTGCGCCCCGTCCCGTTCGAGCAGGTGCAGCACACGAAGGAAGCGATCGAAGCGCACCAGCGCGCAGTCGAGATCGCAATGCGGCGGAGTACCATCCT
The DNA here is from genome assembly GCA_038257485.1 of Longimicrobiales bacterium. GTDB lineage: Bacteria > Gemmatimonadota > Gemmatimonadetes > Longimicrobiales > RSA9 > DASUXU01. The sequence goes on from JBBSJG010000282.1 coordinate 653, forward strand.
GCCGGTACCGTTCGGGATCGTCTTTCGCGATCGTCGTCAGCTCATCCGCGTGCTGCAGGAGCAGTACCTGGTGCTCGATGAGGGCTTGTCTTTTGTGGACGGCCACTGGGAAATGCGGCTGCACGTGTCTCCCTCGTCACCGAGCGACGCGGAGGAGGATCTGGGCGACATGGCGATGGAATGCTATTCCGAGCTGCGCCGCCACGCCCGTGCCGCAGTCCCGCTGCATCGCGAGGGCAAGCGGCTCATGACTGCCGCATTCCTCGTGGACCGATCCACCTGGATCGAGTTCGTCGATCGTGCGGACGATCTCGGTACCGCACACCCCGCCCTTACATTCGACGTCACCGGCCCCTGGCCGCCGTACGATTTCGTCCGCACCATCGTCTGATGCTCGTAGAAGTCGCGCTCGCCCTGCCCGTTCCGCGGACCTTCACGTACCGCGCGGCGGATGGGCCGGTCGTGCCCGGCACCCGCGTCCGCGTCCCGTTCTCGGGTAGAAAGCTCGTCGGATGGGTGGTCGGGGAAACCGTCGTCGGCACGAAGGAGCTGACGAAGCTGCGGGACATCGAGAAGGTTCTGGAAACGGAGCCGAGCGTTCCTCCCGACCTGCTCGCACTCTGTCGCTGGATTTCCGAGTACTATGTCACGCCACTCGGCGTCGTCCTGCGTGCTGCACTGCCCGCGGCACTCTCCGACAATGCGCGCATCGCGCCGCCCGCGAAGACTCGCCGTGTCGTGCACCTGACCCGGGCGCTCGAGAGCCTGCAGGAACGCGACACATTGTTCGGCAGAGCACAACGGCAGCGTGAGTGCTACCAGGTCATCGAGGCATCCGGCGGGCGAACCGACTTCACGCACCTCACGGAGCAACTCGGCTTCTCAACCTCCGTAGTCCGGGCGCTCGTCGAGAAGGGGATCGCCGCGATCACGGATGAACGCGTGCTACGGGACCCGTTTGTCGACATGCCCGCTCCGGCCGCGACCGACCACACCCACACGCCCGACCAGGTCGCCGCACTCCTGACCCTGCAGCAGGCAGCGCTTGCCCGCGACCCGCAGCCGCATCTCCTCTTCGGTGTCACAGGCTCCGGCAAGACACTCGTCTACATCGAGCTGCTCAAGGAAATTGTGCAGCGACAGGGCAGGGGGGCCATCGTACTGGTTCCGGAAATTTCACTGACGCCGCAGACCGTTGCACGGTTCCGCGCCGAGTTCGGTGATGTCGTTGCGGTCCTCCACTCGGCACTGTCGGACGGTGAACGCTATGACGCGTGGCGTGCGCTGCATGAAGGGGATCGCCGCATCGCCATCGGCGCACGCTCCGCCATCTTCGCACCCGTCCGCGACCTCGGCGCCATCATTGTCGACGAGGAGCATGAGTCGAGCTACAAGCAGTCCGAATCGCCGCGCTACCACGCGCGCGAAATTGCCGTCGTACGCGCCCGTGAAACCGGTGCAGTGTGCGTACTGGGCAGCGCGACACCGTCGCTCGAAAGCTGGAGCAACGTGCTCAACGGGAAATACCGGATGCTCGAGCTGCCCACGCGTGTAGAGGGTCGGCCACTGCCGCCGGTAAAGGTCGTGGACATGCGCACCGGCGAACGAGGCGGCCGCAGCCATGACATCATGTCCGCACCCCTCGTCGCCGCGATCCAGGACCGGCTGGAGAAGCGCGAACAGACGATCCTGCTGCTCAACCGCCGCGGCTACGCGAGCTTCATGCAATGCCGCGGCTGCGGCAATGTGTGGCAGTGCAGGGACTGCAACGTCTCACTGACGTACCACCGCGGCCGTCGCCGCCTCGTGTGCCACTACTGCTTCGCCGAGGAAGCCATTCCGACCCAATGCGACCAGTGTCGGTCCACCGACCTGTCGTACAAGGGCGTCGGCACAGAACAGGTCGAACGCAATGTCGCCGAAACCTTCCCCACGGCGAGGATCGCGCGCATGGACGTGGATACCACGTCCGCGAAGTGGTCACACCACGAAATCCTCGAACGCGTCGCATCCGCAGAAATCGATATCCTGCTCGGCACGCAGATGATCGCGAAGGGGCTCGACTTCCCGAACGTCACCCTCGTCGGCGTGATCAACGCCGACATCGCCATGAACCTGCCGGACTTTCGCGCCAGCGAACGCACGTTCCAGTTGCTCACACAGGTCGCCGGCCGCGCCGGTCGCGGACCACGTGGCGGTGACGTCTTTGTACAAACCGCTCTGCCGCACCACTACGCGATCAAGGCCGCAGTGCAGCACGATTATCGAGCGTTCGCGGAACGTGAGCTCGCCGAACGCGCCGGACCGGGCTACCCGCCTCACTCCCGCATGGCCAACATCGTCATCAGCGGCGTCGATGAAGTTGCGGTGCAGGAGGCCGCCGAACATCTGACGCAATGGACGCAGGCACTCGCGGACAAACACCGCGTGTCGAACGTTGTCATCACGGGGCCCGCGCCCTGTCCCGTTGATCGCATACGCGGACGCTGGCGCTGGCATGTCCTGCTGCGTTCCACGTCGCCACGCCCGCTCGGCGCCATGTGCCGCGCCATCCAGCACACGTACGCCCTGCCGCAGAACCGCGCTGAGCTGCGCTTCATCCTGGACAGGGATCCCGTTTCACTGCTGTGATCGACCCGCGACGCGTTCGCCGCATCGACGAGCTTGAATACCGCGCACTCCGCCCCTACTAATAACGCAGGACTCGCCGTTCTCCCCGAACGCGCAGTGAGGCACGACAAGATGGGCGTACTGGCGTTGAATGCGTCGTTCGAGCCGCTCACGATTCTGCCCATTAAACGGGCA
>JBBSJG010000283.1:0-3456 GCA_038257485.1 Longimicrobiales bacterium
CGCAAACAGTTTCGACGCTTCGACGGGATCGAAGCCCACACCGTTGTCGCGCACAAAATAGACGGGGCCCTCGGGCGATGCACGCATTCCCACTTCGATCACGGCGGCGTCGAGCCTGGTCGTATATTTCCACGCATTGCCGAGCAGATTTTCCATCGCCATGCGCAACAGGCCGGGATCGCCGACGACCTTCAGATTGGGCGCAATGATTAGCTCCAGTTTGCGGTCGGGTTCCTCCGCTTGCAATTTCGCCATGATTTCGGCGGCCAACTGGCTCAGATCGACGTCACTTTGTTCGATCTCGCTGCGCATCGCCTTGGCGAGGCGAAGCAGATCCTCGATCATCCTTTCCATGCGCCGGACTCCGCCGGTGATCCGTTGGCCATAGTCCTGAGCTTGTTTTTCTTCGCGGCCGTATTCCTCGACCAACGCTTCGGTGTATCCTCGGATCGAGCGCAGCGGCGCCCGGAGATCGTGCGACACCGAGTAGGAGAACGCTTCCAGTTCCGCGTTGACCGTTTCCAATTCCCTCGTGCGCGCCACCAGACGCAGGTTCAGCGCTTCGTTCGCCTGTCGCAGGACGCGAACCTCCAGCACGCGCGCCAGAGCTGCGAGGGCGGCTTTCAACGAGAACGGCTTCAGAATATAATCCATCGCACCCGCTTTCATCGCGTCGACCGCCGAATTGATGGAGCCGTGTCCCGTCATCATGACCACGCTGAGCGTCGGGTCGATCACCAGCGCCCTCCGTAATAATTCGACGCCATCCATATCCGGCAGGTGCAGATCGGTGAGAAGGACATCGAACCGCTCGCGGCCGAGAATCTCCAGGGCTTCCAGGGGATTCGCCGCGCCCACCGCGGTGTATCCGCTGTCCCGCAAGGTGCTCAACAGCGCCGTGACGAGCGTCGTCTCGTCGTCGACAATTAGGAGGCGCCCCAAGTGGGCTGCAGATGTGTTGGTCATATCGGGGTCACGCTCGGCACGGTTGCAAGCGCGTCACGCAGTTCTCGCAGCTTGGGCGGCTTGCTCAGGATCCGATCGACTTCGGCCGGAATATCACCTTCCGCGACCAAACGGGTGCCCCATCCTGTCAGCAAGAATACCGGCGTATCCGCGGAGGCCGCTTTCACCGCGGCTGCGACGCGACGGCCGTCGACATAGGGCATGCCGAGATCGGTGATCACGGCGTTGAAGGGGGCCTCGCTGGAGACCGCATCGACAAACTTATTGATGCCATCCTGGCCGCCGCTCGCGGCCACGACGGTGTGACCGTCGGATTCGAGGATGTCCCGCATGGATTTAATCAGCACCGTATCGTCGTCGACGATGAGCAGGCGAAGCTTGCCGGCGGGCCTCCGCGGTTGCACGTCCGCCATCGTCTCACGACCCGGCGCGATGGCGAAGACCAGCCGCACCGTGGTGCCGTGGCCGGCCACGCTCCGGAGTTCGATCTCGGCGCCATGGCGCTGCGTGACGCCGTAGACCATCGCGAGGCCGAGGCCGGTGCCTCGCTCGCCTTTCGTGGTGAAGAACGGTTCCATGCAGCGCCGCAACGTCTCCTCGCTCATGCCGCTGCCCGTGTCGGTTACTTCCAGGATTACGCGCGGCTCGGTTTCACCCGGCAGGCCTGCCCGCGGATATTCGGCGACCGTCGTCCGCATGGTCAGCACACCGCCGCGATTCATGGCGTCGACCGCGTTGAAAATGAGATTGGTGAGCGCCTCGCGAATTTCGCTTTCGACCGCTTTGATCACCGGCAGTGCGGGATCGAAGTCGCGCACTAATTCCACGACGACGCCTCGTTGCTGCGGCATGTCGAACCAGCGCGCTCTGGTGAGATCAATCACCTGTTCCACGATGCGATTCAGGTTGATGCGCACCATCGACATGTTCGCTGGCCGTTGGCGGTAGAACTCGCGCATGCGGGACACGGTGTGAGCGACATCCTCGACGGCGCGCTGCACAATTGTGAGGCGTTCCCGGGCCTGCGTGCTCAGGTTCGGCTCCTTCTCCAACAAGGACTCAATATAGAGCGAAACCGGCGAGATGGCATTGTTGATGTCGTGCGCGATGCCGCTCGCCATCTGGCCGAGCGCGCGCAGTCGATCCTGCTGCATCACCGCCTGTTGCGTCTGGCGGAGTTCGTCATACGCGCGCTGTAACGCCGCGTAGAGCTGCGTCTGGTGCGTGGCCAGCGCGACGTGCTCGCTCAACTGCTTCAGGAATTCGCACTCGCCGCTCGTGAACGCGTTCTCTTGTTTCCGCGCCGCGATCAGCACGCCGAAGACGCGACGTTCCACCAACAACGGCGCGAGCACCAGCGAACGCAGACCGGCGCTGGCCAGCCGCCGCGGAAAGGGCATCGGAATCGCGTAGGTGTTCGGCTCGTAGACGAGATCGCCCCGGACGCAGCGGCTGAGCCCGTTCGCGTCGATTGGAATCGAGGCGTTTATGTTCATGTCCAGATCCCGCGCAAGGGTCGCTCCACGGGCGCCCACCGACGCGACGCGCAGGACTGATCCTTCTTCCTCGTAAGTGCAGACGCAGGCAAAATCCACGGGGAGGTGATCTTCGAGACTGACGCTCACCGCCTGGAGAATACTTTCGACATCCTGGCGCTCGGCGATGCCGCGCGTGATCAAGTTCAACTGCGTGAGCCGTGCCGCGTGCGCTGTCACGCGGCTTTCGGCCGACAGACGCTCCGCGATCTCGGACCGCAGCTGCGCGTTAACTGCGAGCAATTCGGAGCGACGCTCTTCGATGGTTTGCAGCATCGCGTTGAACGCCGCCGTCAACGTCCCGATCTCGCCGCCCGTCTGCATCGGCGCGCGCATCGAGAAATCCTTGCGCTCCGAAATGTTCTTGGCCGTCTCGGCGAGCTGCAGGATCGGTTCGGTGATCGGTCGTTGCAGCCAGGACGTCAGCAGGGCCGCGGCCGCCACCGACACGCCCAGAATGACCAGAACAACGATGCTGAAGACCACGATCCGGTCCGTGATCCGCCTGAGGTCGGCTCGCACATAGATCATGCCCAGCTTACGCCCGTCGTGGCTTACGGGCCGGACGATCAACAGTCCGCCCGGGACGAATTCCGCGCGGATCTCCGTCGCATTCTTCGGGAAGGAATGCGTGCCTGCGCGGACGTAATCAGCGAAAGGCGTCCCGTTCTCGTTATACAACGCGGCGGCGACGACGTGCACCTCGGAACGCAGTGCGGCGAGGGCTACGCGCGCGGCGGCCTCGTCGTCGAACGCGAGAGCGCCGCTGACATTCGTCGCGACAATATCAGCGAGGACCGTCATGTCGCGGACCAGCGCGCGCCGGAAGTCGAACGCTTCGTAAAGGGCGATGGCGGTGGCCGCCACGAGCAACACGAAGCTGGAGATCAGCAGAATCGTCCACGATAGCTTCCGCCGGATCGGCAGGGCATGAAACCAGCGCATGCTAGCGGGC
>JBBSJG010000284.1:0-3456 GCA_038257485.1 Longimicrobiales bacterium
ACTGATGGTGAGTGAACGGGCGAGGGACCGCGGCATCCGGACGCCCCGCGTGACGGCCGCGGTGGTATATGGGGCCGGCTCGTTCTACCGCGCGGACCTGGCCACTGAGTTCGTGGCTCATGCGGACGACCTGGCCGACGTCTCACTGGGCGCCCGTGCATGGCCGCTCGAGGAGCGGGTCGGCGCATGGCGGGCGGCCGGCGCAATGCTTCGGATGTGCTTCGAGTCCGGCCTCGTCCACCCGGACCTCAACCTCAAGAATATCCTCATCGAACGGACTGCCTCGGGGCCGGTGGCGCACGTGATCGACCTCGATCGTGCCCACCTCCGCGACACCGCCAACCTGTCGGAGCGGGAGGCGATGTTGGCACGGTTCGATCGGTCGCGTGTGAAGATCGAGCGGAAAACGGGGCGCCAGGTCTCGGGCGACGAGCAGCGGGCGCTGCTCGAAGGACTGCGCGCGTGACGCTGGTCCTGAACCCGCCACCTGCATCGGTGGCGATCGTCATGCTGAGTGCACTGGGCGACGCGGTGCACGTGCTTCCCGTCGCCAATGCGCTGAAGCGGGTATGGCCAAACACCCGCATCACGTGGATCATCCAACCCGTGCCTCACAAGCTGGTCGCGGGGCATCCGGCGATCGATGAGTTCATCCTGTTCCATCGCCGCCGCGGCGCGCGCGGGCTCAGCTCGTTCAGAGAACTCCGGCGGCAGCTCGCGGGACGCTCGTTCGACCTCGTCCTGAACCTCCAGGTATACCTCAAGGCCGGCATCATCACCGGGATGATCGACGCACCGGTGAAGCTCGGCTTCGATCGCGCGAGGGCGCGCGACCTCAACTGGCTCTTCACCACGCATCGCATCCCGCCCCGGCCGGTCGGGCATGTGCAGGACCAGTATTTCGAGTTTGTCCAGCACCTCGGCATCGAGCCCAGTCCCGTCGACTGGCGCATCGAGATCAGCCCTGCGGAACGGGCAGCGCAGGCCGCGTTCTTCGGTGAGCTGGGTGCTCCCGCGATCGCGGTGGTGGTCGGGACCAGCAAGCCCGCCAAGAACTGGGCACTGGCGCGCTACGCCGAAGCCATCGACCGGATCCACGACCAGTACGGCCTGGTGCCGGTCCTGGTCGGCGGGCCATCCGCGATCGAGCGGGAGGCGGCTGACGCGATCAAGGCGACGGCGCGCGTGCGCGTCGTCGACGCTTTGGGCGACGATATCCGCCGGCTCATCTGGCTGCTCGATGGCAGCCGCATGGTCCTGAGCCCGGACACCGGACCGCTCCACGTCGCCAATGCCCTCGGCCGCCCCGTCATTGGCCTGTACGGGTACACCAACCCCCTCCGGTACGGGCCGTATGGCCGCGGCATGGGCGCCGTCGTCGACGGCTATGCAGCGTCGCCGGAGGAGGTCTATATGCCGTCGATGCACTACCGGGACGAGGGGATGGGACGGGTGACCGTCGATGCCGTCGTGGCAGCCGTCGGACGCGCCATGAGCATCCCGTAGCCCGATCCGTTAAATTCTTCCGTATGGCCCCCAAACGAATCCTGTGGATTGACGACGAGGTCGAACTCTTCGAGCCACACCTGCTGTTCCTGCGTCAGCGCGGGTACGAGGTGGACACGACGACGAACGGCGATGACGCGCTCGAGCTCGCGCGAGGTCAGTCCTACGACCTGGTGCTGCTGGACGAGCAGATGCCCGGCCGCCGCGGTCTCGATGTCCTGAGCGAACTGCGCCGCGAGGAGCCGCACGCGAGGATCGTGATGGTGACCAAGTCCGAAGAGGACCGGACGCTGACCGAAGCGATCGGGCGCCGCGTGGACGACTACCTCGTGAAGCCCACGACCCCACGCCAGCTGCTGTCTGTCGTGACGCGACTGCTCGAAGGTGAGCAGTTGATGCAGCAGCGCGCTGCGCAGGACTTCGCGGCCAGGTTCGCCCAGCTCGCACGCATGCGCGACGAGGCCACCACGTGGGAACACTACTTCGCGATTTTCGACGAGCTCGTCGGCTGGGACCTGCGTCTTTCGGATGCGGGCGAACGCGGGCTCGCAGATTCCGTGCAGTCACTGCTCGGCGATCTCCGCCGCGAGTTCGGTCAGTACGTGTCGCGCAGTTATGCCGGCTGGACTGCCAACACCTCATCCGACCGGCCGCCGCTGTCGACGGACGTCGTGACGAAGTGGGTTCTGCCCCATACCCACACACTACCCCTGCTCTTCATTGTCATCGACTGCATGCGTCTCGATCAATGGCGCGTGATTCGACCGCTGCTCGGCGGCATGTTCGACATTGAGGAATCGCTGTACTCGAGCATCCTGCCCACAGCGACGCCGTATTCGCGCAATGCCATCTTCAGCGGTCTGTATCCGGACGACATCGCGAAGCAGCGACCGGAGTGGTGGGACACGGATGAGGGCAGTCTGAACGGATTCGAGGACGAGCTGCTGCGCGATCAGCTGCGTCGCCTCACGGGTCGTGATGTACCGGTCCACTACGAGAAGGTGTTCACGGACGCCGATGGCGACGAGCTGGTCGCGCGCGTGCGCAATGCGATGCGACAGGAGCAGGTCGTCGCCGCCGTGTTCAACTTCGTGGATCTGCTGACGCACGGCCGCAGCGAGTCTGCGATCCTGATGGAGGTTGCGCGTGACGTGCCGGCCCTGCGTCGCCTGACGCAGCAGTGGTTCGAGCGCTCGTCGGCGTATCGCATCCTGGAGGAAGCTGCGGCCATGGGTGTGCGGTGCATCGTTACGACGGATCACGGGTCCATCCACTGCGAACGGCCGTTGACCGTATTCGCGCGACGCGATGCCACGGCCAACCTGCGCTACAAGTTCGGTGCGGACCTCAAGGCGGAAAATCGCAACGGCGTGTATGCCCTGACGGACGAGAAGCCGCTGCGGATCCCGAAGGGGGGCATGGCCACAAACTACCTCCTTGCACTCGAGGACTACTTCTTCGTGTATCCGACGAAACTGCGCGAGTACCAGGCACGGTACCGCGGATCGTTCCTGCACGGGGGCATCAGTCCAGAGGAGATGATCCTGCCGTGCGCAGTACTGACACCGCGCGCGGTGCGCTAGCGGCATGACCAGTACGCGGGTGTACCGGCGCCTGTTCTCCTACATCGCGCCTTTCAAGGGGCTGTTCGCCCTCGCATTTCTCGCGACACTGCTGTTCGCGCTGACGGATACATTCAGCATCATCATGCTGGTGCCGTTTCTCAATGTGATCTTCCAGGGCGACGCCGGTGAGTCGGTGCTGCCGCAGGCGAGTCTGCCCGGCGAGCTCGGTGTGCTGCTCAACCGGACGGTCGGCCAGTTCGTAACGCCCGACATGCCCGCGGACCAGGCGCTCGCACGTGTCACCGGCCTCATCATCGTCGTTTTCCTCATCAAGAACCTGTTCGACTACCTCCAGAGCGTGCTGGTCGTGAAGCTCGAGCAGAAC
>JBBSJG010000285.1:0-3455 GCA_038257485.1 Longimicrobiales bacterium
GGGTCGGGTGAACGTGCGACCAGTTGTGGCTGGCGCGGTGATGCGATCGGTTCTGAACATCCTTACTGCATCACTCTTCTCACACCACCCAACCAGGAACCAGGAGCCGCGCGAGAAGACGAGCGTGTAGGGCCGAACATCGCGAGTCGACGCCACCGACGACGAGCCGCCCTGGTAGGTGATGGCCAGCACTTCGCTGCCGCGGATCGAACGGCGAATCGCCGGGAGTACGTCGCTGGACGCACCATCCATCATGGCGCCGTCGCGCAAACCACTGAACGCGGCGTCGCGAGGCAGCGCGATGATGAGATCGGTCAGGGCGGTACGGAGGGTCTCGACCTGCGCGACCTGGGCAGGATCACGCTCGCGCGCCAGCAGCGAGAGGCCGAGCTCGAGGGCGCAGAGTTCGGCAGCGGTAAGGCGCATTGGCCGGCGGAAGTGTTCACTCCGCACCTGCACGGTGTCGCCCTCGATCACCACCGTCACACCTTCGACGAACGCCGCCGGAAGATCGTAACGCTCCGCGAGCGCCTGGAGATCGCGAATGAGCTCCTCGCGCTCCACCCCAGCCGCGATGGCGAGTTCGCTGACGTTCACCGGTTCGCCGCTCGCGAGTCGAGGTAGCACGGTGACGATGCGACGGAACCGCGCAGCAGCGGTGGCACTCACGCGTTGGCCTCCAGCGAGGCGAGGGTGCGTTGGGCGAGATCACGATACTCACGCACCATGTCGGGTGGTGACATCGGCACTGCGTCGCCGGCCATGCCGAGTAGCCAGCGATGGAACGACTCGCGGCGGCGAACGGTGAATGCGGCACAATCCACGTCGTCAGCGATGGCGGTGCCGAGCTTGCGGGCGGATCGCGCGGCGCCGGTGTTACCGGTGAAGCGCACGATCGTGCGCACCGGTGGTTCTTCACCGAGTTCCCATGCCGGCTTCGGGGCGGCACGATCGCGCAGCGAGAACGAACCCGGGATCTCGTAGTCCTGCGCGCCCGGCGCCTTCGGATTCACGACGAGCTCGCGCATCCGGCTCACCCGGAAGATCCGCACGGCACCACGCGATGGATCCATCGCGTGCAGGTACCAGTGCCCGCTGGTGTACGTAAGCCCATAGGGCTGCACCACTCGGCGTTCGGTTTCATCTCGTTCGATGCCGTAGTAGGTAAACGTCACCTGCTTGCGGCGGAGCAGCGCATCACCGAGTGCCTCGAGCGTGCCGGTGTCGGCGGGAGTCCCAGGCGGCAGCATCGTCACATTGGGTGTGGGGAGCAGGACATCGCCGGGCACGTCGATCGCGAGCTTGCGCAGCGCCTGCGTCGCGTCATCGGCGAGGATCGGATCACCGCATTCCATGACGCGGGCGGCCGCGTCGGCCAGCAGCATCATGTCGGCGTCGCTGAACTGGCGTTCGGCGAGAGCCTGATAGCCATAGCGATCGACGCGCTTGGGTCGCGCGCGTCCGCGCGGTGTTACAACGCTGAGGTACGGGAGGTAGAAGCGGTTGGCGGCGATCGCGTATTTCGTCTCCTCGTCGCCGTCGTGACCGGTCGTTTCAATCGGCACGCCCAGGGTACGGAGTTCGTCCTTGTCGCGTTCGAACATCCGCCGCACCGACTCCGGGGCGCCGGACATGTAGTCTGGCACTTCGGTGCGGAGCTGCTCGAGGGTGGCGCCGTACTTCCGCGAGAGGAGCGCGGTGACGAGGTCGATCCAGCGCTGGAGCTTGCGGGCCTGGGACAGGGGGATGATCCGGAGAGTGGTGTCAAACGATAACGCATCAGCGTGACGGCGGGGATGCCTGAACTGTCATCCCCGCGCACGTGCCGCCCACAGGTGCCGCATGTGTGCGGCACCTGTGGGTCGGGCTTTACCGCGGCCTGAGCCGCTCCATGCGCTGCGGGCCCGTGACCGCACCAAGCGCCATCGCCGGCGAGGGCTGGACGTACCCCGGCGCGACGACCCGATCGCCGCGTACCGATGCGGTCGACGTCGCGTAACCGGCGAGCGCCCTCATCCGTGCGATCGGATCGTCGCCGGCTTCACGGACTCCCATGACGGCATTGCTCGGGCAGGCGACAAAAATCGGCGCGACGGCAGTCGCCATGCGCGCGACACGGAAGGCGGTAGCACGCGCCGGACCGTTGAACTCGGTGAACGCGAAGGCAAAGATACGCGACGCGGCCACGGCGTTAACGAAGGTCTTGGTGGCGAGATTGGTGGGGCCGGGGTGGAAGAGCGATGAGAAGTCCGAGGATTCATCCCATACCTGTGAACTCGGCGAACCATTGTCGAACGAGAATGACACCAGGCCGTTGTGCGTCACGAAGCCATCGGTCGAAAAGAAGAGCGCAAAGAAGTTGGAGGTACACCCGACGACCAGCGACGGGTACTCGGACTGGTTGAACTTGTTGGAAATCGCGACGTCTGCCGGTAGCGCGACCACGCTCGTGATTCCATCCGACGCGAAAGCCCAGTCATAGCCCGTGACAGCGCCGTTGAAGAATACGTTCTCGACGGTTGCCCGCACGGTTATCGCGCCGGTGGCGAGTGGGGTGAGGACGCCCGCCTGTGTGATCGTACCCTTCCCCGGCTCCACCACGGTCCATGTGACCAGACGCTGCACCAGGGTGTTATCCGCGAGCCGCGCTTCAGCGGTGTACTGGTAGGTGTCACCCACTTTCACCCGCGCGGTTCCGGAGATGGCGACCTGCGTGACCGGCGATGACACAGCAAGCGTTGCCCCACCGCTCTTCCCTTCGCTTGTTGCCGTGATGGTCGCAGAGCCATCCGCCACGGCGGTGACTGCCCCACCCGCGTTCACCGTGGCCACAGCAGGATTCGACGTTGACCAGTTCACCGCGCGACCGGTCAGCGTGTTCCCGCCGGCATCGCGCACCAGCGCGGTGGCCGACGTTCCCGTGCCGGGGGCGATCGTGGAATTTGCGAGGGTGACGACGACCGATCCGACGGCGACCGGAGGGGGATTGCCTGTCCCTGCATCTCCACCACCGCAGGCGGTGACGCCAAGCGCGATCACAAGGGTGAGTACACGACCTACTGCATTCATGGGGGGCTCCGGGTCGAAGGGGGCAGCGGCGGTATCGCCGCAGTCCTTCGAAGCTGCCGGCGGGGTGTGACAATGGGCCGACGGCCCCCGCGTTCACGCGGAACGACGGTGCAACCGGCCGGCCATCCCGCGACGATCCCCCACAGGTGCCGCACGTGTGCGGCACCCGCGTTCACGCGGAACGGGAATGCGACGGACCGGCCATCCCGCGACGATCCCCCCACAGGTGCCGCACAAGTGCGGCACCCGCGTTCACGCGGAAATTGTCAATCCAAGCTGCCCACAGCGGCGTTGATCACCACACCCTGGTAGCGCTCACACAGCGCCCCCAGGCGGTCGAGTATCTCGATCGACAACGCCATTGAGTGACCTCGGCTGAGGTCGAC
>JBBSJG010000286.1:0-3434 GCA_038257485.1 Longimicrobiales bacterium
ATTGCCGTAGATCGATGGATCGCCCTGGTCCGTCGCACACATTACTGAGCTCAACTCCACCGGCATCGCCGGGTTGCTCACGTCGTAGATTGTGAAGCCGCTGAAATTGCCCTGGTAGACGATGTTGCCGCGGAACGCGAGATCCGAATTGATGTAGGTGAGTCCGCGCGCGGAGTCGAAGTGCATGGGCTTGGGTGTGAACGACACCGCACGCATGTGCTTCACGGCGACGGCGGCACTATTCTTCGTGCCGGCAGCCAGGGTGGCGCGCGGATCGTTCATCGTCGCAATCGTGTCCTGCGCAAATGCAGGTGCAGGCGAAGCGGCGACGGCAGCCGCGATGAATGCCAGGGTCGTGAATTTCATGGGGTCCTCTCGAAGGGTTTCCGCAAACGAACTATCGCATCATGTCCAGCATCTGGTGCATCACATAAATTTCGTCGCGCTGATCGGAATCGACGTCGGTAGCGAAGCGGAAGATCTCGGAATCCTGGCCGGCGCCGGGCGCGCGGAACAGATCCTTCACCATCGACAGGGCGCCCTCGTGATGTCCGATCATGAAGGTCAGGAACAACCGGTCGAACGCGGTCCCCTTTGCATTGTCGAGCTGCGTCATCTGCGCGGCCGTCAGCATGCCGGGCATCATCATCTCGAGGGATGCTGCGTCGGTCGGAATCGCCTGCTTCCGCTCCGTCAACCATGCCTTCATCATCACGATTTCGTCACGCTGCGAGATATCGATCTTCTGCGCGAGGCGAACGACATTGTTGGACGCGCCGTGCGTCGGCGCCTTCGCTGCCATGATGATGGCCTGGGCGTGATGCCCGATCATGTGCTGCATGAAGCGTACGTCCGCGACCGTGTAGCCTGGGCCGGCGGTTGCGGGGAGCGACATGGTCATGGCTGCGTGATCGTGGGGCGCTGCTGCCGTTGGGACCGGCGTCGGTGCCGTCGACGGTGCCGGCGACGGTGCCGGTACTGGCGCGGTCGTGGGCGCGCAGGCCAGGCACGCGAGGGCTGCGGTCACGAGGATCGGGAGTCGGGACAAGCTTGTCATTGGCATGCTCTATCGTACGTGACGAACAGGCGTTGCGCCACGGCTCGGGGTCAGCGCAGGGACGGCTCGTACCGGACGGATAAAAGCGAAGCCGCGGCCGCAACGAGGATCAAGACGAGGCGCTCCGTCGGCGACGTGGCAGCTCCGCATGCGGTGCCGCGCCACCCATGCGCGCGAGACGACGCGCGGCCTCGCGCTCGATCAGGAGCTTGAGCCCTTCATGGACCAGCGCCGTCCGGTTGATGCAAGAATATACACCAACTGATGCGATTTTCCATGGCTGAAACGGCCGTGGCGTTGCGGGCGATCGCGCCTGGGCGCATCTTTTGGTGTGCATTCCCTACCCGACTGCCCCCGCATCGCCTGACGTCTTGAAAGAAGCGACGACGCACCGCAGGCTCGTCTTCGCCGGGCTGCTGCTGGCAATGTTCATGGCCGCGATCGAAGCGACGATTGTGGCGACGGCGATGCCGAGCATCGCGTCCGAGCTGGGCGGCTTTGCAATCTACAGCTGGGTGTTCTCGTCGTTCCTGCTGATGCAGGCGGTCACGATTCCGATGTTCGGGAAGCTGTCCGACATGATCGGCCGGAAGCCGGTGTTCGTTGGCGGCGTCATCGTGTTCCTGATCGGTTCGGTGCTGTGCGGGTTCGCGCAGTCGATGCCGATGCTGGTGGGGTTCCGCTTCCTGCAGGGTCTGGGCGCGGGGGCCGTGCAACCGATCACGACGACGCTCGCCGGCGACCTGTATTCGCTCGAGGAGCGCGGCCGCATCCAAGGCTACATGTCGGGCGTGTGGGGCATCTCGTCGATCCTCGGCCCGCTCGCGGGCGGCATCATTGTGCACAGTGTCGGCTGGCCGTGGATCTTCTGGATGAACATTCCGATCGGCATCGCGGCGATCGCGCTCGTCGTCATCAATCTGCATGAGACCGTGGATCGTCCAGTGCGCCGGAGCATCGACTACGCGGGTATGATGCTGCTGCTGGGCGGTGTCGGTGCACTCATGCTTGCACTTACGCAGAGTGGATCATGGGGTGTCGAAGTGCTGGCACCTCTCGTTGGTGCGTCCGCCGTCGCATTCATTCTGTTCGTGAAGCAGGAACACCGCGCACCGGATCCGATGATGGCGATGTCGCTGTGGCAGAACGGCCTGATCCGCTATGCGAATATTGCGGGTCTCACGTCCGGCATCCTGATGATTGGCATGGTGACATTCCTGCCGACATATGTCCAGGGCGTGCTCGGCGGTTCGGCGCTTCTGGCGGGACTCACGCTGTCGGTCATGACGGTGGGGTGGCCGCTGTCGGCGTTCGCAGCAGGCAGCCGCATCGCGCGCTTGGGGGTGCAGCGGTTCGCGCGCGCGGGTGGTGTTGCGCTCGTGGTCGGCACGCTGATCGTCGCCGCCTTCGCGCACACCGGTGCACTCGCCGCCGCGATCGGTTCGTTCATCATCGGGATCGGTCTCGGGCTCGTGAACTCGACGACGCTGATCGCGATTCAGTCGACGGTCACGTGGAGTCAGCGAGGCGTTGCGACGGCGACGAACATGCTGATGCGCATTCTCGGGCAGGCGCTTGGCGCCGCGCTGTTCGGCGGTGTCCTCAACTGGCGGATGTCGGCGTGGCTGCGGACTCATGGCGCCGGCAACGGGGTGTCGGTCGATAATATCCAGGATCTGCTGGGCGAGAGTACCGGCCGCGCCGTGAGTGCGGAGATGCTGCCCCTCCTGCGGGAGGGGCTGTCGAGCGGGCTGATGCTGGTGTTCTGGGGAATCGCGGTGATGGGGATGGTTACGCTGCTCGTCGCGATGAAGATCCCCGAGCTTGAACGCTGAGACGGCGGCGCCGCAGGAGTGACTACGGCGCCTGGCGCGCCACCGTTCCCAGGAATGTGTCGGCGACGACCTCGCGGATCCTGCTGACGTTGATGCGGTAGCGATTCGTCAGCACGATGATCGCGACGCCATCTTCCGGCAGTCGCGTGAAGCTCGTCACGAACCCCTGCACCTGACCGGTATGCGATACGGTCGGGCGGTTGCGATACGGCGAGACATCCCAGCCGAATGCGTAGTTCGTGGAGCGACCGTTCGGCAGTGATACAGCCGTCCACATCGCCTTCTTCGTCGCATCCGTCAAAAGCGTGGAGCCGTAGAGCGACGCGTCCCACTTCGCCATGTCGTGCACGGAGGACAACAGACCGCCGGCGCCGAGTGTGGACGAGGTCTGCGTGGCATCGCGGTTGCGCAGCGTCGCGCCGGTGCGGTCCACCCAGTAGCCCGATGCACGATGCGGGATGATGTCCTCGGGATTCGACATCCGCGTCTGCGTCATGCCGAGCGGCTTGAAGATGCGTGTCTGCAGCACGTCATTGAGAGGA
>JBBSJG010000287.1:0-3423 GCA_038257485.1 Longimicrobiales bacterium
AAGGCATCAGATCAGGCGTGAACTGGATGCGCGCGAACTTGAGGTTCAGTACGCGGGCGAGTGTGTGGACGAGCAGCGTCTTCGCCAGGCCGGGCACGCCGACCAGGAGCGAATGGCCCCCGACGAAGAGCGAAAGCATCAGATGCTCCACGATGTCGTCCTGACCGACAATTATCTTGCGCAGCTCCGCAGTTACCCCCTGCGCGCCATGGCGCATCCGTTCCGCCAGTGCGACGTCATCGTTGTCATCGAGTCGGATCTCCGTTACAGCAGCCACGAATAGCTCCTCAGTAGACCGTTAGTGGGTCACAGCATAAATGATGAAATTGACGCCGAACTTGAATGCCTGATTGGACAGGTCCACAGGATAGAAACCCCGTCCGGAATACTCCATGAACTCACCGATGTCGTTCTTGAAATCGATCATCGCGATCTGCCGTTTCGTCCGGTCGTTGTCCTCGAAGAGTCCGAGGAACTCCGCAGTGCCGCGGTAGCTCTCCATATGAATATCCGCAGGACTGATGTCGAAGAACGTCCGCCACACGGGCTCTGTCCCGTCAAGCGGCAGCGGTGTCAGGTCGGGCATCACTCGCCGCATCTGCAGCACGAAGTTCGGCCAGTGCTCTTCGCCGAAGTCGTCGAAGATGATGAATCCGCCCTTGGCGAGGTACGCGCGCAGCGATACGACTTCCTTGTCCGTCGGGTTCCAGTACCCAGGCTCTGACATGTACAGGATCGGGAATCGGAAGATCATCGGATCGTCCAGCCGAATGATATTCGTCTGCCGTGTGCTCGTTCGCAGGTTGGTGACTTCCGCGATGATCGCCGACAGGTTGCGGTCCGCGGTCGGATAGTCGTGGAACCATGGCGGGTTGCTACCACCGCCACGGCCACGGCCGAAGCCGCTGTTCATGGAGAGGTCGTACCGTACCCGCACAAATGTGAATCCGCCGTTATAGGGCGCGAAGCCCCACGTCGGATCCTGTGCGCTGTTCGCAACGATCCCGACCTCGCCGGCACGATGCACGGAGGACTCGACCGCACCGGCCGTGACTGGCGCGCGAGCGAGAACGCGCGTGCCGGCGAACAGCGCGCCAGCCGACATTGTCGCGAATGCCGCGACCATCAGCACCCTCTTCACCTGGCCTGCAGACGGAGCAGCAGCTCCTGCGCGGCGGGATATGCCGGTGCGATCTCCAGTGCCTTGAGGACTTCGGACTTCGCTGCGGCGTGATCGTTCGCGGCCTCGAGCGCAAGCGCGAGGCTGTAGAACGCGGCAGCACGATCCACCGGCTTCAATGCGACGATCGCACGGCGTTCGCGCACCGCGTCACGGTGCCGGCCCAGTCCCGCGAAGAGGGCGGCGAGGCGGTCATGCTGCGCCGGGTCGTACGGATGGACAAACATCGCCTGCTCGAGCGCCGCGGCCGCGCCCTTCTTGTCGCCCGCCTCGTCGCGCAAACGCGCGAGTGTGACCCATGCTTCGTAGTCCTGCGCATAGCGCTGCGTCACGCGGTCCAGCCATACGATGGCGGCGGCCTTGTTTTCTCGCTTCAGTTCTGCCTGCGCCATGAGCGCGTACGGACTGCCGGGACCACCGAACTCGGGGAACAGCGATGCCGCGCGTTCCAGTTCTTTCACCGCATCATCAATGCTGCCTGCATGGAGAAACGCACGGCCCCGCCCGAGTGCCGTCGCATACGGGCTGTTCGGTCCACCCTGCACTGCGGCGATCTGCGTTGCGAACCGTTTGCGCATGTATGTATCGAACTCGCGGTCGTATTCAGCGGGCGTGACCTTCAGCACGTCACGGAACACGTCCGCCTGACTTTTCGAATCACTGAATCCGGCGATGAGTCGGCGAACCGCGTCGATGCCGCGCGTGCTTGCGATGTGTTCGACCACGAGTTCCGCCATCGCATACGCATGGATGACCTGCTCCGGATATGATGGCCGAATGAATGCCGGCGTCAGTCCACTCAATGGCGGGAGTTTGCCATCGGCATACGCCATGATGAACGACGGAGTGAGCGGGTCGCCCCAACCGTTGCGTGACTCCTCCCACCCGGATGCTCCCTCGGTCAGCCAGCGTGGCAGCTTCATGCGCGACAGTCCGAGTGTGAACGTGTGCGCGATCTCGTGCCAGAGCGTGGACGCCCAGTGGAACTCGCCGGTCTGACGCGCTGCCGGCGAGTCCATGGCGAGGATGTCGCCGAATGAAACGCCGAGCGCGCCGAGTCCTGCGAGACCTACGGTGCGGACGGAGAAGTCGCCGTGACGAGGGTACACTTCGATGCGGATGCGGCCGTCCGGCTTCCAGCGGTAGCGCGCGGCGAACGTATCGTATGCGGCCTCGGCGAGCGGTTGCATATACAGCGCAATGAGGTCCGATTCCGAGCGGCTGAGCAACAGTTCGATGCGCGGCGACTGCACGGTCTCGAACTGCGGGTACTTGTCGAGCAGGTCGAGTGTGTTCTTGACCCAGGGGTTGTACGGATCGCCCTTGAACGCCGTCGTGAGGATTGTCTTCGCGGCGTCGAACCGGCCGAGCCGGAACTCGCCCATGCCCGCGAGCGTCATCGCACTCCATGCAGTAGAGTCCATCGCAATCGCTTCCTTCGCGAGGGTGATGGACTCGATGTATCGACGCTCGTTCCCGATCAGCTGACTGACCATGGTGAGAAATTTCGTGTCGCGCGGATTCGCAGCGAGCACGCGTCGGCGGTCTGTCTGGTAGGCCCCGCCGTCGCCGGCCAGATATGCAACCGCCGCGCGCACCGCGATTGCAGCCACCGCCGCCGGGTCGACAGTCAGAGCGCGCTCCGCCTCGGCCTTTGCTCCGTTGTAGTCTTCCGAGGCGAAGAGCAACTCAGCCTTGAGCACACGGGCGCTGACGAGGTTCGGGTTCACCGAGAGTGCGCGATCCACCTGGCGAACTGCATCGGCGCTGCCGTCGAAACGCTGTGCACGCGCGAGCTGAACCAGTGCACGAGGATTTGACGGCTCGATCGCGAGTGCATCGGCGATCACGGGTGTACCATTCTGGCTGTCGAACTTGTCCAGGAATACCGCTGCTTCGTGGATGCGCGCATCGATCGCTTTGGGATCTGCCGCGACTGCTTCTTCGAACGCCTTGACCGCATCCTTGAACAGTTGCGGGTCCGTCACGCCGAGTGTCGCGACCGCGCGGCCCACTGCAGTCAGTTCCTCCGCCGTCAACGTCTCGGCAGTGTTATAGAACGGTATGAACCACTCGAGCTCGCGCATGCCGACTTCATGGCCCTGCTCCAGATGCAGCAGTGCCAGTTCGAGCCGCGCACTCGCACTGTCCGATGCATGACTCGCAATCGACTGCTGGAACGATGCAGCGGCCTCGGCTCGCCGGCCCCGCGCATGCTGCGCGACGCCGCGCAGACGCAGGAG
>JBBSJG010000288.1:0-3412 GCA_038257485.1 Longimicrobiales bacterium
CCATTCGTCTTTTTCACCGCGCGTCAAGCTGCGCGGTTCCCATCCGCTGAAGTCGCCCGCTACTGCGATGCTGCGAGCGCCCGCGTGTTGGAGCGTAAATGTCACGGTACGGCCCCTGTTTGCGACTGCGCCGGCGACCGCAGGCAGCGGATCACCTCCGGCAAAGCCGCCGAGCCGCATGCTGATGCCGAGCGTGAGGCCGACACTGCCCCTCGCCCCGTTCAGAGGGTCGGCGATGCTCCTGCTGGCGACGCCCTGGATGTAAGCCCTGCTGCCGATCGGAATGCCGACCGCTGCATGGCCGCCCGTCTCCGAAACGGCGCCGGGCAACTGCCATCGCCGCGCACCCAGCGACAGATCTGCGACCCCTGCGCTGACGCCAACCGTCGCGTCAATTCCTGTGTATCGACCGGACGCCACCTGGTTCTTCGCGTCATACGTACCCGCGCGCACCTGAACGCTTGCCGGTCCAAACACACGCAGTGCCGAGACGGCGCCGCCGATCATCGAGATGGGACCGTCGTCGCGCACTTCGCGCGTTTCGCTACCCGTGCGGGGCAGTGGCGGGAAGGGCCCACTCCCGGTCACGGGTGTCGCGACCGTCGTGCGCCACAATCCGGCAGCGGCGGAACCCTCCGCGCCGATCCTGAATCCGCCTACGCTCAGACCGATCTGCGGCCGCAGTAACGCGGATGCCTGTGTCTGTGACAGTGTGCTGCCGGAACCGATGTCGACGGGCGACAGATACGTGAGGCCGTTCGCTTCCGCCTGCATGCCGAAATCGATGCGTCCCGCGACACGGGAGGCATCATACAGCGCGCGCGTGCTGAGCCAGCCACCGCTTCCGTTTTCTGCACCGCGCCCTGCCGCTGCTCCGATCTCGAACGATGATGCACGCCCTTCCGTTCTGAGACGTGCACCCATGACCCCATAGCTCGATGCCGACGCCTGTTCGGAGCCCGGCGGCCTGCTGTGTATCCCGCTCGCATCCAGCCACACGCTCGCACGTTGCGCTGCGACCGGCCTCGCCGGGATCACGCTCGCAGTCAACGTCATTGCTGCCAGTGCAACCGTACGGCCAATCGTGCAGCGGACCCTCGCGTTCTTCATATGGTACGTCCGGCAGCGGGGTCACGCACACCAATCACTGCATTCCGCATCCCGAAGCCGTCGTCGACATAGGCTTCCGCACGCGGATCGGTCACCCACTCGGACTCGTTGATCACGAACATGTACTTGTGCATGCCGGGTGTGACCGGCACGAGACCGACCCAGACGCCGTCGCCATCCGCATCACGCAGCACACCTGCATCCGTTGACCAGCCATTGAAGTCACCGGCCACGGCCACCGACTGCGCGTCCTTTGCAGTCAGCGCGAACTGCACATACACGACCGGCGTCACTGCCACGGCGGGGGCGGCAACCATGCGCGTCGATACATCGCGCACCGTCGGCACTACGCCCGTGGATTCACTGCGAGGCATGAACAACATCACGGCGGCAATCGCCGCAGTCGCCATCAGCGGCGCCATCGGCGCGATGCGTAACGGTCGCGGCGTCATGAGCCAGGAAACCACTCGTTGCCATCCCGACGTTCCCGCCGACGGCGCGTGGACTGGCGGCAATGCCCGCATCACGTCGCCTACCAAGCCTCGCGGCGCGCGCTCGGCACGACGATGCGCGACCGCTGACTCCAGCGGCTCCCATTCCGCCAGCTCCGCCGCCGCAGCTGGAGACAGCGACGATCGCGAAATCTCGCCATCCAGATATCGGTGCAATTCGGGATGCATTACAACACCTCCTCAAGGGCAGTCTTCAACGCCTCACGCGCTCGGTGGACCCGCATCTTCAACGCGGATACCGAAACGCCCAGCAAGTCGGACATCTCGTCGTAACTGCGCTCTTCCACATGCTTCAACACGAATGCCTCACGATACTCGTCTGTCAGACCGCTCAACGCGGTGTCCAGCGAACGCTGCAGTTCGTCACGCTCGAGCGCCGCGTCCGCGCGGTCACGCGACGCGAGCTGCGGACCGCCCACTGCGTCCAACGCCACATCGCGACGACGATGACTTTTCTGATAGTCCCGACAACGGTTCACACACGCTCGATAGATCCAGCCACCGAAGCTCGCGTCGTCCTGCAGCCGGGCGATCTCCGTGAACGCTTTAACGAACGTCGCCTGCACCAGGTCGGCCGCGACGTCACGATCCCCCGTCAGCGATACCGCACATCGGTACAACGCGTCCTGATACCGGTGCACCAGCACACGGTATGCGTCGCGATCACCACGCTTCACCCGGCGCACCACTTCGGCGTCCGTCAGAACATCATTCGGCACGGTCATGTCTTTCAGACGAGTGAACCGTGAAAACGTCACAAGCCCAGCGAACGAGGCGTCCTCGCCATGTTCCTGTGTACGTTCTCGCCATGTGGATCGACGGAGTTTCTTTATTCCACGGTCGGTCGGTGGTATCGGATCATCGCACTCTGCTCCTCGTACTGTGCGCGCGCGCCAAGGGTGTACGGAATCAACAGGAGTATCAGCAGCAGGAGGAAGTTGACGCCGGCGAACGCGGCGCGCAGCGGCATGCGCTTATGCAGGCGGATCGGTGCGGGATAGATCTTCCCGGGCCCTTCGAGCAGGAAGAAAATGAGTGCCCCGTGGATCAGTGTGTGTCCTACGACTTCCACCTTGCCGAAGATCAACGTCGTCGTGAAGAACACGAGGGTGATGGTGAGGGCGAGTGGGCGCTCGAGCAGACCGATGATCAGGAGGTAGCCGAGGGCGAACTCGACGAATGCCGCGCCGACCAGGAAGAACCGGAGGTCGAAGCCGAGCGCGAGCTGTGGGTGTTGGTCCAGCACGAACAGGCCCCACTGTGGATAGATGATCTTTTCGAGAGCGACCCAGCAGAGGGAGAAGCCTACGGTCAGATACAGCGCGGGAATGCCGGTACCGCGGACGCGGTCGTCTGTCATGCGTGCCACGATCAGCGTATAGCCGACGCCGGCGTACGCGAGATAGTCGAGCATGTGGAACATGCCGAAGTGTGCGACACCAATGGCGTAGAGGGCGAGGAGGGTGGCGCCGGCCATGGGGACGGTGCGGGGAAATAGCAGGAGCAGGACGCAGAGGAACTGCATCCAGCCGAGCGCGCTGTCGCCGATCTCGAGCTCAGGCACGAGCAGGACACCCGCCTGCCACGCGAGGAGGAGCGCTGCACCGGCGGAGATGCGCAGTACGGTGAGGCTTTCGTGTCTGCGCGCTTCCAGCCATTCGTTTACGCGCAGGTAAAGAGCAGTGTGAGAAAGTCGCTGGTCGAGCGGGACGAGTGCGGCGATCACGATGGCACTGAACAGCGCGAGACCGACGACGAGGGGGCTGACGGCCTCACCGATGCCGAGCGGC
>JBBSJG010000289.1:0-3383 GCA_038257485.1 Longimicrobiales bacterium
CGCGGCGCGTGTGGCAAGCTCGCGGGACCGTCCCGTGGACCGCACCATGATGAGGTTGGCGATGTTGACGCAGCCGATGAGCAGCACCATCAGCACGCCGACCTGGAGCAGATACAGCGTGCTCCGGATGTCGCGGATGAGATCGCTCCTGTAGTCGCGCACCACTGTATGGAATCCCGCCTTGTCCAGGATCTCGCGAAACTGCGGGAACCGCTCGCGATTCGTCGCATTCACGGCATCGATCTGCGACTGCGCCTGCGCGAGCGATACACCCGGCTTCAGACGCCCAAGCATGCCCCACGAGTTGGAATGGCGCGCATCGTCCGACTTCATCTCATCCGTGATGCGCAGCGGGACGAACACACGCGTGTCGGCATCCTCGAACACGAAGGTGCGCGGCATCACACCAACGATCGCATACGGCTCGCCGGCAATGCGCAGCGACTGCCCTATCGGATTGGCGTCGCCATAGCGCTCCTTCCAGAACCCGTAGCTCAGCACGGCCTTCTTTTCCTGCCCGATCACGCCCTCCGCTTCCGTGAACGTCCGGCCAAGCTCTGCGTCCACGCGCAGCAGGCGGAAGAAGGACGGCGTCACGCCGAGCGCGTCCACCCGCTCCGGCTTGCCCGTCTCGCCGATCGTGAGACCGCTCTCCTGGTAGAGCGCGAGCTCCTCGAATGACGTCGTCTGACCCAGGCGGTCGAAGTAATCCGGGATCGAGGTCGACGCCCGCTCGGCGCCGGCATTCGGATAGCTGTTGAAGATGGTGACAATCCTGTCCGACTGGTCGAACGGGAGCGGCTCCAGCAGCACCGAACGGACGATGCTGAAGATCGCCGTATTGGCACCAATGCAGAGCGCCAGCGTGAGCAGCGCGGCGACCGTGAAGCCACGGTCCTTGAGCAGCATGCGCACGCCGTAGCGCACGTCCTGGAAGAAGTCGGTCATCGTCGGCCTTCGTCGGTGAGTGGCAGGTGTGCCCACGATACGGCCGGACCTGCGCACCGGTTTCACGAAGGTGTATACTTCCACCATGACGACCCGAACCTCGACCGCCGTCGTTTGGCACCGCGGTGACCTCCGCACCCATGACCACCTGGCCCTGCTTACGGCCGTCGCCGGAGGCGCGTGCATCGGCGTCGTCATCCTCGACACCAACATCCTTGATGCGACGTCGCCACGCAGGCGGGCGTTTTTCTACGCGAACGTGCGCGCGCTACGCGAGACGTACCGCGCACGCGGCGGCGAACTGTATGTGCGCACGGGCCTGCCCTGGGATGTGCTGCCCGCATTCATCCGCGACATCGAAGCACAGTGCTTCATCACTGCAGTCCATGCACTGCGCACATGGTCGCCGTATGGTCACGCACGCGACACGCAGACCGAGGCGGCACTCCATGTGCCCCTGCGCTGGCATGACGGACTCTATGTGCGATCGCCCGGTTCACTCCACACGCAGGCAGGCACACCGTTCAGCGTCTACGCACCCTACCTCAAGGCGTGGCGAGGGGGTCCGCCGCCCGAACCGCTCGATGCACCGCATGACATCACGTCGCCTGCACTCGATGGCATCGACGCCGGCGAGATTCCAACGGAAGAATGCGACGTCATCCTGCCCGTTGCCGGGGAAGCGACTGCACTGCAGGCGTTGACGGCATTCCTCGACACGCGACTGCACGACTACGCGGACACACGCGACAGACTCGACGGAACGGGAAGCTCGCGACTGTCCATCCCGATCACGGTCGGCGCACTCTCCGCACGCACGGCCGCTGCCGCGGCGTGGGAGCGAGGTGGTACAGGCGCATCGAAATGGACCGCGGAGATCGCGTGGCGGGACTTCCTGGCCGATATGATCCATCACCGGCCACAGCTGCTTCACGAACCGTTTCACGACCGGTGGAAGCACTTCGCGTGGAACGACAGCGACGACGATTTCGTTGCGTGGCGGGATGGCGCGACCGGTGTGCCCGTAGTGGATGCCGCGATGCGCGAGCTGCGCGCAACTGGCTGGATCAGCAACCGCGCGCGCATGGTCGCCGCACAGTTCCTGACCAAGCACCTGCGCGTCCACTGGACGAAAGGCGCGCGCGTCTTCCACGCGTGGCTGCTGGATGGCGACGTCGCGAGCAACACCGGCAACTGGCAATGGTCCGCCGGTCTCGGCATCGACAACGCTCCATACTTCCGCGTGTTCAATCCCGTCACACAAGGGAAGACGCACGACCCGGACGGCGACTGGCTGCGCAAGTGGGTTCCCGAATCGGGCGGCAGTCCTGCGACGCTGCCGCATGCCATCGTCGATCTCGCACAAGCTCGCCGCGAGTATCTCGGCGAGGCCGAGGCACGGTCGTGACGACCAACGACGTTCGCCCCGTGGTCGCCGCCAGTCAGTGCCTCGGCTTCGCCGCTGTGCGCTACAACGGCGCGATCATCGAGGACGAGTTCGTGCAGCGGCTCGCCCAATACGTCGACATCGTGCAGCTGTGCCCCGAGGTCGGCATCGGACTCGGCGTACCACGCGACCCGATCCGCATGCAGATGGATGGCGACGGCATTTCCCTCGTACAGCCCGCCACGTCGCGCGACATCACACACCTGATGGCGGACTACGCCGCCGACCTGCTCGGCAGTCTGGGTCCGGTCGACGGCTTCATCCTCAAGGCGAGGTCGCCGTCATGCGGAATCGCAGACGTAAGCGTGTTCGCCGACAGCGGCACCACCGTGGCGACCACGGCGCCCGGCCGCTTCGCGGATGCCGTTCTGCGCGCGCACCCCGATCTTCCCGTCACCGATGAGCTGCAGCTGCGCGATCCCAGCGCGCGCGCGCATTTCCTCACCCGCATCTTCACACTCGCCCGCCTGCGCGCCGCAGCGACCGGCGTGCGCGGGGCGACCCGCGGGGATGGGCCGCATGGCGGACGTCGAAGGGATCTCGTCGTATTCCATTCGTGCAACAAGTACCTGCTCATGGCCCACCATCCGCTGCGCATGACGGAGCTCGGGCGCATCGTGGCCGACGCGGCACTGTCACCGACTGATGCGTTCGCTGCCTACACCGTGCTCCTGCGCGACATGTTGCGCACACCACCGCATGCGGGTAGGTACGCCAACGCGATGGCGCATATGTACGGCTACGTTTCCGACGCCGCGACTGCAGAGGAACGCGCGGCCTTCGTCGCATTGAACACGACCGACCGTCTCGCTGCACTGCAGATGCTCCGCACTGCGATCGAACGCGACGGCAATGAATACATCCGTGCACAGACCTGCCTCCAACCTTTTCCGCAGGAGCTCACATGAACGAACAGGCCGATGTGCTGGATGCAACACGCAGGACCTTCGCCGAACAGCGGCGCCTCGCCGAACGTGCAATCGCGCAG
>JBBSJG010000290.1:0-3325 GCA_038257485.1 Longimicrobiales bacterium
GTTCGGGCCGCTGCCCCACACATCCGAGAACGTGTAGTTGCCAGGCGGTCCCGCGTGTAGCGTCCAGGTGCCGCTGCCGGTCGAGCGATAGACCATGCCACCATTTCCGACACCATAAATGTCGTTCGGACCGCTGCCCCACAGCTTGAAAATGTTCCGCAGAAACGCGTCCGGTAACGCCGGCATCGTCTCCTCCGTCGGGCTGCTCGGACCGTGCACCACGTACGGCGTTCGATAGTTCGTGTCGGTGCCGCCTGCAAAGTAGACGTTCGTAGCGCTCGTGCCCCACACGCTGCTGAACGTCGAGCCACTGGTGCCGATCGACAGCGGCGACCACGTCCCAGTTCCCGTCGAGTGATAGACGTTGCCGCCAGACTGCGCGTACGTGAAGTACACGTCGGTCGGTCCGGTTCCCCAGATCTGCAGCGGCCCGAGGTTGCCGATCGTTTGTGGAGCCCACACGCCGTTTCCGGTCGAGTGCAGCAGCGTGTCGCCGAATCCACCGATGTACACATCGTTTGGCCCGCTGCCCCATACCGTGTACAGACCAGCATTCAGCCCGCTGATACCGTCGGTCTGCTCCTGCCACACGCCATCGCCGGTCGAGTGCAATACGAGCGCGGCACTACCCCTGGTACCGACGACATAGATGTCATTCGGTCCGCTCCCCCAGACCGCATCGAGCATCACTGTCCCGTCCTCGTACTCCTTGATCCAGCTCGGGCCAGCAGTCGAGTCGACCGCGGAGTCGTCGCCGGTGACAACGGCATCCTGTCTCGGCGTCACACCATCATCGCCGCACGCACCGAGGAGCGAACCGAGAACGATCGCGCGGACGCCGCGCTGATGAAGCATGTCCTGATTGAACCACGGGACCAACCCGAACAGTGAACGGCCGTGCTTCTCGCAGTGCGAGCGCACGTTCCTGGGTGAGTCCCCGATGTCACGCGATGCGAATCGGTTCTTCGCGCTCCTCGAGCGAGATGCGCAGCCGGCTTCGTGATCTTCAGGAGCGGCCTGCGATCGACGTGGGGCGCACGTAGCGCCGCATGCGTCGCGCGGTGCACGATGGGCAGATGCCGCGCCGCTTGCACGAGAACGCGACGAGGATCTCGTCGTCGCACGCGCCTGCTTCCCGACCGACATGCACCCCGCGATCAACGGTGGTGGAGACCCCGCGCGCAATGCACAATAAGGACGCGCTGTTGCGAGGAAGTGAATAATCGGCACTCCTGGCCCGTCGAAAGGACCCCCATGGCCAAACTTGGAATCTTCGCGTGTGTTGCAACGATCGTAGCCTCCTTCGGTATCGCCACGCTGACGCCAATCGAGGCGCAGGCGGTCACCGCGTGTATGACGAAGGACTTCAAGACGGCACTCGTCAAGGCGGCATGCACCAAGGGCGGTCAGCCTGAGGCAAAGGAGACGATGAAGAAGTTCATGAAGGACGCGAAGATCAAAACGTGCAACGTGTGTCACAGCAAGCTCGCGCCAAAGTACGAGCTGAAGAACGACGCGTTGGATCGGTTCAAGAAGGCCGGCGGAAAGTAGTCGCGATACTGCGTGAGCTACCACGACGGGATGGTCGACCCCTCGCGCCTGCATTCCGGCGACGGAGGCACGACCACGCCGTGCACCGCGAAGTGCGCCGGCGGCCGCATAGGCGCGCAGCGATCGGGTCGTCAGTTCGTGCTGTAACCGGTCCGCATGACGAGCGTATGTTGTGCCATGTCCCATCTGATCGCTGGTGCGCTTGTCTGCACGCTGGGATGCGTGACTTCCGGAACCGCGCAGGATTCCGCGATTGTGGAGGAGGAGACCGGGGAAGTTGCTGAGCTGCCCCCGACGGGAGACGAGGCGCTCACGGGCTGGCTCGCGGAGGCTCATTACCTCTCATGGGCATGCGAGCCCGAGGCCCATCCGGCGCGCCCTCCTGGTGCGCACGGTGCGAACCGGATCTGTAGCAACGCTGCGCTGTCGGCCTCCGAGACCGGTACGTTTCCTGTCGGCGCCGCGTCGGTCAAGGAGCTCTACTCCGGCGGCTCGCTCATCGGCTACGCAGTCGCGCGCAAGCTGACGGCAGGCGGCGAGCGGACAAGCTGGTACTGGTACGAGCGGATCGGCACGAATGTCGTCGCCGACAGTCCAGGTGCAGCGCTGTGCGCGGGATGCCACGAGGACGCCTCGCGCGACCACGTGTTTACGCGGGTCCGCTGAGTCACAACCTCTTCTTGTGTACGTACGTCGCGTCAAGCCAGGCGGCAACCAGCATGATCTCCTCGGGGCTCAGCTCGGCCTCGTTCTCGCGGATCATCCGCTCGATCATGTCGCGGGTCTCCTGGACTGTCTTTGGAGGGGCCGCCACGACATCGGTGAGCTCGTGGCACTGCGAGCACACTGCCTCATAAGTCGCCTTCGCCTTTGTGAGATCAACCGTCACCGGCGGAGCGACGGGTTCGGTCGGAGCAGTAGAGATCGGAGCCGCGCTTCCCGAATTGTCATTGGCTGGGATCACTTGCTCGACCGCCGCCTCTCGTGCGGCATCCTGCTTGGTGGTCTGCTTCACCGAACGCTGAAGATCGGGCGTGATCGCGACGAGGTAGGCCGTCACCTCGTACATCTGAAGCTCCGAGAGGGGAGCGAACAGCGCGGGCTTATCGGACATGCGCTCGACCGTATTCCACCAGCCTTCCGGTGTGCGCGGCTTCGCGAGGATCGTCCGCAGATCGTGACACTTGACGCAGTTGTCGAGCAAAACGCTGCGGCCGCGAAGAATTGCGTCCTCGGTCGTGAGCGTCTCGACTGACGCGCTCGCCGGCATGCCGGCCGACGGCAGCAGCCGAGCGACGCGAGCGCGGCTCTGCGCGGACATTGCGTCGCCGCCGGGCGCCGTCCTTGCGAGCGCGCGCTCCTGCAGGACGACGGGCAGCGAGAGCCCGAGCAGAATCACCGTGCCGAGCATGATCGAGATGCCGAGCACGGGCATCCACTCCTCGAAGTGACGGAAGAACCGCAGGATCGCGATCTTCAGCAGCAACAAGAAACCGATCGTGAAGCCGAGGATGATATGTGCCGTGGTGCGGGCGGGAAACTCGACTTGATACTCGTAGAGCCGCGGGACCATCTTCCACATCAGCAGCACGTAGAGGACGGCGAACGCGTAGCCGAGCACCCGGTGCAGGAGCATCGCCCAGCGTGGTGCTTGACTCGTCCGCGTGGCCTTATCGTATGGATAGCCCCACAGGTGGAGCATGAGAAACATCGCGGCGAGCCCTATCGCGAGAAACGCCATGCCCAGGATCGCGCTGCTCAGCATGAGTCGACA
>JBBSJG010000291.1:0-3320 GCA_038257485.1 Longimicrobiales bacterium
TCTCCAGTATCGGCTGCTTGCAGGAAAACAGCTACCCGATGCGGTGCGTCAGAAATGCGTCCTTGTCATTCATCCAATATTGCATCTGCCACGTTACACATTACACTTTTTCATGGCCATTGCTCGCTTCAAGCACAAGGGCTTGTCGCGTTTCTTCAGTGAAGGGTCGGCGGCCGGGATCCAGAGCAAGCCTGCGGCTCGTCTCCGCGTGATTCTCGGACGACTCGCGGTGGCTGTTGTATCGCGCGACATGGCCCTGCCCGGCCTGAAGCTCCATCCACTGAAAGGCGCGCGGAGCGGTACGTGGTCGGTCAGCGTCACCGGGAATTGGCGCGCGACGTTTCGCTTTGACGGCCCAGACGGCCCAGACGGCCCAGACGTCACCGACGTCGACTATGAGGACTATCATTCATGACGATGCTCATGATGTACCGGCCGCCGCATCCCGGCGAGATTCTCCGCGAATTGTGTTTGACTCCGTTGCAGCTCAGCGTCACGGCCGCGGCCGAGTCGCTCGGCGTGAGTCGCAATGCGTTGTCGGCGATCTTGAAGCGACTGCGCGTCCGCAAGCTCACCGCTGCTTAACGCGAGACGGGGCACGGTCAGTCCACCGCGACCGCACGCAGCGGCGAATTGCGCTGCATTCTCACCGGACGTTTGAGCTGGCATGCCCGCGCGAAAAGTGATTCGGACCCGGCGGTCGCGGCGCCCGCGCTACCGTGGCTGCATTACCTCCCTGGTCCTGGCAGCGATCGCCTGCCTGATCGCCGTGCGCGTTTTTCCTGCACTCCAGCATCCGCGCCTGCTCTTCCGCATCCTCACCTCTCCCCCGCCATCGGTCGTGACGATACCGGTCGCAGGTGTAAAAAAGTCGCAGATATCGAATTCGTGGGGGGCGCCACGCAGCGGTGGCCGGCCGCATCAGGGCATCGACATCTTTGCTCCACGTGGCACCCCCGTGATCAGCGCCACGGAGGGAATTCTCGTCCGCAAGGGAACCAACACGCTCGGCGGACAGGTCATAAACGTCCTCGGCTCGGGCAGGCAGGTGCACTACTACGCGCACCTCGACGGGTTCGGCAGCTTCGGCGAGGGGGATGCCGTCCGGGCGGGTGATACGCTCGGCTTTGTAGGAAACACCGGCAACGCGCGCGAAACCCCCCCACACCTTCACTACGGCATTTACGTGTCCGGCCGCGGCGCAATAAATCCGTGGCCGGTGCTGGGCCCATGACCGGAGCAGGCCGCTACGGCGTTACTGCGCCTGCGTGCTCGCAGGACACTTTTGGATTCCACGCGGCGAACATGCCGCTCGGATTCGGTCTCCACGCCCAGATGTGCAACGCCCAGACCCCGAGTGGCTCGTTTCGCATGAACGGAACCCCGAGCAGGGATGGCGGCTCGGACGCTGTCCATTGATCGAACGGAACGACATAATCGACACCGATCAGTTCCATCTTGCCGTTCTTCTGTGGCTCGTACATGACAAGTTCCGGACGCAGGAGCTCGATGGTGGCATCAACCCGGCTCGGATCCAGGTAATGGAAAGCCTGC
This sequence comes from Longimicrobiales bacterium, assembly GCA_038257485.1. Taxonomy (GTDB): domain Bacteria; phylum Gemmatimonadota; class Gemmatimonadetes; order Longimicrobiales; family RSA9; genus DASUXU01. The sequence goes on from JBBSJG010000291.1 coordinate 1,555, forward strand.
GCCCCCGCGCCATCGGGCGAAACCGCGCATCCCGCGGGATACTGGTTCGTGTAACCAGCGTCCCGGGCAACCTTGATATCGTGAAAACGGGCAGTCACGTTCCGCACCTGCGCAACTGCCTGATGCTGCGCCGCAGTCAGCTCCCCGGTGCCCCTGGCGTGCACCGCATGCACGTCGGCCGAACCGGCAACTACGGCCGGATCGGAACTGGTGGAACAGGCCGCGAGCATTGCGACTGCAGCGATGGCTGACAGAGCCGGCTTTGCAAGTTGAGTCATTTTGATCTCCATGCGAGGACTTGAACGGCACCGGCACAAGGCCGGCAGCTATACTGAGACAAGGCCGAAAACTCCGCGAAAACGGCTCACGGCCGTTCTTGCATAGCTGCGTAGAGAGGGATAAACATCTGCATGAGCAGTAACTCCCCACCGGGCGACCTGGATGAAGTTTTTCCGGCGGTGTACGACGAGCTCCGGCGCGTCGCCCATCGCCACCTTAGAGGCGAGCAGGCAGGCCACACCTTAGGCACCACTGCCCTCGTGCATGAAGCGTATCTCGAACTGTCAAAGCTCGACCATATCCGCTGGCCGGGCCGGGCATACGTGCTCGCAGCGGCATCGAAGGCGATGCGCCGGATCCTGATCGACTTTGCGGTCGCACGGCGCGCGCAGAAACGCGGTGGCGGAATTGTCGCCGAGCCGATCGAGGATGCGGTGGCGATGTCGGTCACGCGAGGTGAAGAGCTGCTTGCGCTCGACGAGGCACTGGTGCGTCTCGCGAGCGTGAATGAACGCTACGGACGGGTCGTCGAGTGCCGCTTCTTCGGAGGAATGAGCATCGAGGAAACCGCAGAGGCACTCGGCACATCTCCGGCCACGGTGAAACGCGACTGGATGATCGCGCGCGCGTGGCTCAACCGCGAACTCGGCGCATGACCACCGGCGGCGAACCGGACCGGTGGGGCCGCATCGAAGAGGTCCTCGCCGGCGCGCTGAGACGTGAGCCTTCGGACCGCGATGCATATATCGACGCCGCATGTGGCGGCGACACCGAGATTCGCCACGAGGTGACATCGTTGCTGCAGGCGCACGATAGCTCTGGTGCAGTGGACCGGCTGGTCGCCGAACTTGCGCCGCTTGCGTCACAGCTTCGGGGGACGACGGCATCACTGGTAGGTCGCGTGATCGGCCGCTACGAAATCGTCGAGCAGGTTGGCGGCGGCGGCATGGGAGTTGTCTACAAGGCGCGCGATTCACGCCTCGATCGCACCGTTGCGCTCAAGTTCCTGCAGCCCCACTTCGACGCTGACGACACCGCGGTAAAACGGTTCCGGCTCGAGGCGCGCGCGGTAGCTGCAATGGATCATCCGAACATCTGCACCATTCACGAAACCGGCGAGACGGACGATGGCCAGCTTTTCCTCGCCATGCCGCTTTACAGCGGGGAAACACTGCAGCAGCGGATTTCCCGCGGCCCCCTCCCGGTGGTGGAAGCGGTAACGATTGCGGTGCAAATCGCACGCGGCCTGGCCAAGGCACATTCGCATGGCATAGTGCATCGCGACATCAAGCCCTCCAACGTGCTCGTGACGGACGACGGCCTCGTCAAGATCCTCGACTTCGGTATTGCGCGGCTTTCAGACGTTACAGCCACGGGCACGACCGGGCCGGTGGGAACCGCTGCCTACATGAGCCCGGAACAGGCGCAATGCAATCCACTTGACCACCGCACGGATCTCTGGTCGCTCGGTGTAGTTCTATATGAAA
>JBBSJG010000292.1:0-3318 GCA_038257485.1 Longimicrobiales bacterium
AACAAGGAGAACCGTGCCACCGAAATCTCCGAGATCTCGCGCTCGCTCAAGGCGCTGGCGCGCGAACTTTCGGTGCCGGTGATCGCCCTGTCGCAGCTCAATCGATCGGTCGAGCAGCGTACCGACAAGAAGCCCGTGATGAGCGACCTGCGCGAATCCGGCTCCATCGAGCAGGACGCCGACGTCATCATGTTCATCTACCGCGACGAGTACTACAACCCGGATACCGCGGCCAAGGGCATCGCCGAGATTCTCATAGGCAAGCAGAGAAACGGTCCGACCGGACAGGTGAAACTGCGTTTCTTCGGCGAGTACACCAAATTCGAGAACCTCTCCAACGATGACTTCGAGGGTCGCTTCGAGTGAGTCGACGCGTCATCGCACGGATTCACCTGGGTGCGTTGCGGAGAAACCTGGCGCGGATCCGCCGGCTGGCCCCGACCAGCCGCGTCATGGCCGTGGTCAAGGCCGATGGCTACGGTCACGGCCTCGAACGCGTCGTGACGGCGCTGCAGGATGCCGACGCGTTCGGTGTGGCGTCCATCGCTGACGGGGAACGCATCCGCGCCCTCGGACTTGCGCATCGCATCGTGGTTCTCTCGGGCATCGACGAGCCGGGGGACCTTGCACGCATGCACGCGCTCGGGCTCGAACCCGTCATCCATCACGACAGTCAGCTGGAACTGCTGCGCACTGAATGGCCCGGTGCGTACGGGCAGGGCTTACCCGTGGCGCATCAAAAGCACTCTCCGCAAGCAGTTTGGATCAAGCTCGACACTGGCATGCACCGGCTCGGGTTCCCGCAGGCGCGTCTGCCCCAACTGCTGGAGGAAATCCGCAGCCTTCCCGGCATCGGCGACATCCAGGTGATGACGCACTTTGCCAACTCGGATGTCGCGGACGATCCTTCGACACAGTTGCAGATGGAGCGATTCGCGACCGCATGCAATGAGGGGGTTGCAGATTCGCGTCGCGACGCGTTCGCGATCTCGCTGGCTAATTCAGCGGCCATCACTGGATTTCCCGACTCCCACGGCGACTGGGTGCGGGCCGGTGGTCTGATTTATGGCATCACGGTGGTCGAGGGCCGCTGCGGCTCCGATCTCGGCTTCGAGCCGGCGATGATCCTGAGCGCGCGCGTGATCGCCATCAACGACATCGCGGCCGGCGATGCTGTCGGTTACGGCGGCACGTGGCGAGCCGCACGTGCCACGAAAGTCGGTGTGCTGGCCGTGGGCTACGCGGACGGATATCCGCGCGCCGTCGGACCGCACACACCCGTGTCGATCGGCGGCGTGGAGGCTGCCGTCATCGGACGCGTGTCGATGGACCTCATCACAGTCGATCTGACCGATCTCACCGACGTCGCCGTCGGCGAAACCGCCGTGCTGTGGGGTGCGCCCGGCATCCCGGTGGAGCGCATCGCACGCGCTGCCGGCACCATCGGCTATGAGCTGGTCTGCGGCATGACGCGCCGCGTTGACTTCGAGGAAGACGACTCGTGATCACCGGATCGATGCGCGAAACATCTCATCAGCCGCCGCTGCATTCCACCGATGCGGCCCGCTGATGGCGAAGCCGAGAATCGCGTACGTCTGTCGCGAATGCGGCGCCGAGTCCGCCAAGTGGCAGGGCCAGTGCGACTCCTGTGCCGCCTGGAACACGCTGGCCGAGTTCCGTCCCGGCAGCGATCCACGTGGCGGCAGTGCCGGATCCAGCCATCGGGCTGCGACCAACCGTCGCGGCGGGTTCGCGCCGACCGAGGGTGATGCGGGCCTCATCACGCTCGCGCAGGTGCCGGACGACATGCAGGTACGCGATCCACTCGGTATCGCGGAATTCGACCGCGTCCTCGGCGGAGGGCTGGTGCGCGGTTCCATCGTGCTGGTTGGTGGCGATCCGGGCATCGGCAAATCGACCCTGCTGCTGCAGGCGTTGGCGGCCGTCGGAGGGCGCCTTCGCGGATGGTATGTCACGGGCGAAGAGAGTCTTGCGCAGGTGGCTTCGCGCGGCCATCGACTGGGGCTGGATCTCGAGACTGTTGAGGCATTGTCGGAAACGGGGGTCGAGCGGATTCTCGATCTTGCCGCGCAGCGCAAGCCACAGCTGATCGTCATCGATTCGATCCAGACGATGTGGAGCGAGTCGGTCGAATCGGCGCCAGGTTCGGTGTCCCAGGTGCGCGAATCAGCGGCGCGGCTGACGCGCTTCGCCAAGGAAACAGGGACCGCCGTGTTCCTCATCGGTCACGTGACCAAGGAAGGCGGCATCGCCGGTCCGCGCGTGCTCGAGCACATGGTGGATGCGGTGCTGTATTTCGAAGGCGAGATCGGCAGTCGCTTTCGCGTACTCCGCGCGTTCAAGAATCGCTTTGGTGCGGTCAACGAGATCGGCGTGTTCGCCATGGGGGAGCAGGGCCTGCGCGAGGTCGCGAATCCATCGGCGATGTTCCTGAGCGGGCGGGCGGAAGCGGCGTCGGGCAGCGCCATCATGGTTACCCGCGAAGGCACGCGTCCGTTGATGGTTGAAGTACAGGCGCTGGTGGACTCATCACCGCTGTCCAATCCCCGTCGCGTCGCGGTCGGAGTGGATGCCAGTCGCATGGCGATGCTGCTGGCAGTCCTGCATCGCCACGGTGGTATCGCGACGCATGACCAGGATGTGTTCGTGAATGTGGTCGGCGGAATCCGCGTGCAGGAAACCGCAGCGGACCTGCCCGTTCTGCTGGCGGTCGTGTCTTCGCTGCGCGACCGGGCGATTCCGTCGCAGACGGCGATGTTCGGCGAAGTCGGACTTTCCGGTGAGATCCGTCCGGTCGCCAACGGCGAGGAACGGATCAGAGAAGCCGCGCACCATGGTTTCGAACGCATCATCGTCCCGCGCACCAATGCCCCGAAAAAGTCTGCTGCCCGCGCCGGCATCGAAATCATTGCGGTGGACCGCCTTGCCGACGCACTGGATCAGATGGGCTGAGGCGAGCTGAGCTGTGCGGGAGCGTGTACCCCGACTTTGTCTGCGCGCCGTCGCGAAACAACAATCCGTCCACGCATGTGCGAGCCTCGCGTAGGAGCTTCCACCCCGACTTCGTCGGCGCGCTGTCGCGTAGCAAACTGGGTGCGGGCATCGCGGGTGGCTGCCGCTCGAAGCGCCATTGATCGGGTTCTTTTGGGATTTATGTCGACCTCGCACCCTCATCCGGCGCTGCGCACCACCTTACGCACCACATCCTTAGTGGTGCGCCCTGCGCGGGCCGCCTGCGGCGTTCGCAGCTGCTCCTGCAGCTGCAGTCTCCCACGGGGAGAAGGGAAGAGCGCAGGG
>JBBSJG010000293.1:0-3294 GCA_038257485.1 Longimicrobiales bacterium
GAAGGAGCGCCTGAGCGTCGAGGAAGACCTGAAAAAGTATGCTAAATACTTCCCGATGCTGAACATAGGTATCCGTATCGGCCTCTGATTCGTACCGTTCCGAGGGTACACTGAAGGTCGAACAAGCCCGCGCGCGGATCTGGTTTTTCCGCGTGCGGGCTCGCTTTTTCGGCCATTTCGGGGCGCGTGGTGGCCGGATTTTGGAACCATTGCCCGATTATTGCATAAATGATTGTACAACAAGGACTTCCAAAAGAAGTACGATGTCTGCGGCAGGAGAAGAATCGGGATGCGCAACAGTCTCGCAGTTGCACTCGGTGTGACATTATGGTCGGTAGTTGGGACGGCGGGTGTGGGAGCCCTGGAGGGGAATTCCACGCTGGTCGGGTCACGCGAGTCGATGAACCGCCAGAACCAGGTCGCGCGTCAGCATGACTTTACGTTCATCCGCACGGGCCGTCAGATCCGGGAGATGGTGGACGCGGGTCAGCTGATCCCGGTGTTCGGCAATGCGGACTACCGCCTGGCGAATGTCTCGTACCCGGCGGTTCGCCCGGTGCTGAAGACGTTTGTGGAGCGCCTGGGCGCACAGTATCGTGTGGCCTGCGGCGAGCAGCTGGTGGTGACGAGCCTGACGCGTCCGTTGAGCGAGCAGCCGCGGAACGCCTCGGACCTGTCGGTGCACCCGGCGGGCATGGCGGTGGACCTGCGGGTGCCGTCGAACGGCGTGTGTCGTTCCTGGCTGGAGCAGACACTGCTGTCGATGGAACGGTCGAGCCTTCTGGATGTGACGAAGGAGCGCCGTCCTGCGCATTACCATATCGCCGTGTTCCCGGACGCCTATGGTCCGTATGCCGAAGCGCAGCTCGCCGAGGAAGCTATTGCGGCGGCTGCAGCAGCCGAGGCAGAGGCCGCAGCGGCGACGGGTACGTTGGTGGCCGCGGCTGCTGCGGCGTTGCAGCCTGCCGCACCGGCGCGTGCCGCTGTGACGCCGGGCCCTGGTCCGCTGACGACGTTGCTGTACGCAGTGGTGGTCACGAGCGGCCTGTTCGCGCTCATGCTCATCATGCGCGGTGAGGCAGCCCCATCGACGATCGCGCCGAACATGACATCCGTCGCGGCAACGGTCGCCAAAGGCGACGCACGGAGCCGTCGCTAACGAGAGCGAGGTGGCGGCACGGCGGAAGCGTCGGGCCGCACGCCGTCGAACGTGATGGGCGCTGCGACAGCCGTGTAGTCGGGCGCCCCCTCCATTCCGATTTTCTGCAGCATCCCCGTCGCCACTGTCTGTGGATCGTTCACTACCTGTGACACATCGAGCACCGGCGCGCATGGCACGCCTGCAGCGCGCAGCTTTGCTTCGAGCTCCACCGTCGTATGCCGGAGTGTGGCCGCGGTGACGTGTTCATTGACGAACGCCCTCGCCGCGACGCGATCGGGGTTCGTCGCCGTGCGCGCGTCGTCACGCAGTGTATGCAGCTCGAGCGCATCGCACAGTCGCGCAAACAGGCCGTCATTGGCGGCTGCAATCATGAGCCGCCCGTCCCTTGTCGGGAACGCGTCGTACGGCGCGATGAGGGGAAACGCGGTGCCGACGGGACCCGGCACATTCCCGCCCGCGAGATAGCCCATGATGTGATATGCATTCCACGCGAGCGCCGTCTCGAACAGCGCGGCGCCGACATGCGTGCCCTGCCCCGTCGCATCCCGCTCGCGCAGCGCGGCGAGAATGCCGATGGCCGCCCACAGGCCCGTGCCGATGTCCACGATCGACGTTCCAACCCTGGCCGGCTGGCCGGGATGACCGGTTACGGAGATCAGGCCCGCGTGCGCCTGCATCAGCGGGTCGTAGCCCGGCTGATCCCGCAGTGGACCGCTTGCACCGTACGCGCTGACGGAACAGTAGATCAGGCGAGGATGCATCGCGCGCAGCGAGGCCTCGCCAAATCCCAATTTCTCGGCAACGCCCGCGCGAAAGGATTGCACGAAGACATCGGCACCTGCGACGTACTCGTGCAGGATTGCACAGTCCTCCGCCTGCTTGAGATCCAGCGTGACCGCTTTCTTGTTGCGGTTCGCGGACAGGAAGATGGTGCTGTCGCCGCCCCAGAATGGCGGCCCCCACGCCCTTGCCGGATCACCCGCCGGCGGCTCGATCTTGATCACGGTCGCACCCAGATCACCCAGGGTCTGCGTGCAATAGGGGCCCGCGAGGTTTTGCGACAGGTCGATGACGACGACATCTTGGAGTGGCCTCAACGTTCCCAGCTTTCATGCGAGTGTATGATGACGACGGCATTTGTGGCCGGTGCGACAGGATATACGGGTCGTGAAGTGGTGCGCCAGCTTGCCGCGAGCGGTGTCCGCACGATCGCGCACGTCCGGCCCGATTCCCCGTCGCTCCCGGAATGGCGTGAGCGCTTCGCGCGCATGGGTGCAGAAGTGGATGCGACGGCATGGCAGCCATCCGCCATGGAAGCCGCGCTCAGGCGTCATCAACCCGATGCGGTCTTCGCCCTGCTCGGCACGACGCGCGCGAAGGCGCGTGCAGCCGAGGGCGCGGACTACGAGGCGGTCGACTATGGCATGACGAGCATGCTCCTGCATGCGGTGCAGGCGACGTCGCCCGCGGCGCGCTTTGTCTACCTGTCGTCCATCGGCGCGCGGTCGGATACCGGCAACGAATATCTTGCCGCGCGCGGACGCATCGAGTCGGAGCTGCAGTCCTCCGGACTCAGCCATGTCATTGTCCGTCCCGCCATCATCTCGGGGCCGGACCGCGGTGAGCGACGGGTCATGGAGCGGGTGTTCGCCGTGGGGGGGGACGCGGTGCTGAGAGCGCTGGCAGTCGTGGGCGCGTCATCCCTGCATGCGCGCTACCGCTCGATGAGTGCAGAGCGGCTCGCGCGCGCGCTGATCCGCGGATCGCTTGATCCGATTGTCGCGACGAATGTGCTGGAGGGCGAAACGCTGCAGCAATGGGGCGACGCCGGCTGAGGGTGGCGCTGGCGCGGGCGCGGCATCGTCTACTTCCCGGTCCACACCTTCCAGTCGGACTCTGCCGGTCCGATCGACAGGTGATTGTCCCAGCGGACGAGCGGCTGCCGCAGGATTAGCGGCTCCTCCACCATCTTCTCCAGCCACCTGTCGTCACTCAACTGCGCGTGCGCGAGGCCAAGCTCGAGGAAACGCTTTGACGAGCGATCCACGAGCGCCGATGTACCGAACTTCTGCACAAACCGCTTCAACTCGCCGGGCGACGCCGCCCGCTCCTGGAAGTCGACAAAATGTATC
>JBBSJG010000294.1:0-3276 GCA_038257485.1 Longimicrobiales bacterium
GCGAGCGCACCAACGTCACCGGCAGCAAGGCCTTTGCACGGATGATCCTCGAGGGCCGCTACGAGGACGCGCTCAGCGTCGCTCGCCAGCAGGTCGAGAGCGGTGCGCAGATCCTCGACGTCAACATGGACGAGGGCCTGCTCGATTCCGAGCAGGCGATGGTCACGTTCCTCAACCTGATCGCCGCCGAGCCCGACATCACCCGTGTACCCGTGATGGTCGACTCGTCGAAGTGGAGCGTTATCGAGGCCGGCCTCAAGTGCCTGCAGGGCAAGGGCATCGTCAACTCGATTTCGCTGAAGGAAGGCGAGCCCGAGTTCCTGCGCCAGGCGCGCCTGGTAAGGCGCTACGGCGCGGCGGTCGTGGTCATGGCCTTCGACGAACAGGGCCAGGCGGACACGGTCGAGCGCAAGGTCTCGATCTGCTCGCGCGCCTACGGGTTGCTCACGGGGACGGTGGGATTCGCACCGGAAGACATCCTGTTCGATCCCAACGTGTTCGCGATCGCCACCGGCATCGAGGAGCACAACGACTACGCGGTGGCCTTCATCGAGGCGACCCGCGAAATCAGGCGACGCTTCCCTCTGAGCCACGTGTCCGGCGGCGTGTCCAACGTATCGTTCGCCTTCCGCGGCAACGAGGGCGTGCGCCAGGCGATCCACACGGTGTTCCTGTATCACGCGATCGCGGCTGGCATGGATTTCGGCATCGTCAACGCCGGCGCGCTGCCGCTCTACGATGACCTCGATGTGGAACTGCGCACGGCCGTCGAAGACGTGGTGCTCAATCGCCGGGCCGACGGTACCGAGCGGCTGCTGGTGCTGGCGGACCGGCACAAGGGCAAGGGACGCGACAAGGCGGATGACGACGCGGTGCGATTGAAGTGGCGTGAGCAGGGCGTCGCGGAACGGTTGTCTTACGCACTGGTGCATGGCATCGACGAATTCGCCGAGATCGACGCGGAGGAGGCGCGCGCGCTGTCCGCGCGTCCCCTCGACGTGATTGAAGGCCCGCTCATGGCGGGCATGAACGTGGTGGGCGACCTGTTCGGCGCCGGCAAGATGTTCCTGCCGCAGGTCGTCAAGTCGGCGCGCGTGATGAAGCGCGCGGTCGCCTACCTGCTGCCCTTCATCGAGGCGGAGAAACTGCGCACCGGAGATGCGGGTCGCAGCAACGGTCGCATCGTCATGGCCACGGTCAAGGGCGACGTCCACGACATCGGCAAGAACATCGTCGGCGTAGTGCTCGCCTGCAACAACTTCGAGGTGACGGACCTCGGCGTGATGGTGCCGGCCCAGACGATCCTCGACCGTGCGCGCGAGATCGGCGCCGACCTGATCGGTCTGTCGGGCCTGATCACGCCCTCGCTCGAGGAGATGAGCCATGTGGCGCGGGAGATGCAGCGCCAGGGTTTCGAGATCCCGCTTCTGATCGGCGGCGCGACGACCTCGCGTGCGCACACGGCCCTCAAGATCGACCCGCACTACAAGGCACCGACCGTGTGGGTCAAGGATGCGTCCCGTGCGGTCGGCATCGCGCAGATGCTGATCTCTGCCGAGAAGCGCGCCGCGCTCGTCGCGAGCACGGCGGCCGACTACGCCGATATCCGTACGCGCCATCGCAACCGCGGGGACGCGAAGCGACTTGTCAGTCTCGCGCACGCGCGCGGCCAGCATTTCGGCGGCGACTGGAATGTCCACCTGCCGCCACCGCCTCGCGCGCCTGGCATCACGGTGTTTGAGGAGTATCCCCTCGAAATTTTAATTCCGTTGATCGATTGGACGCCGTTTTTCAACACCTGGGAACTGGCGGGACGCCATCCACAGATCATGGACGACGCAGTGGTCGGGCCCCAGGCACGCGAGTTGTTTGCCGACGCGCAGTCGATGCTCGCGCGGATCGTCGCGGAGCGGTGGCTCACCGCAAAAGCGGTCGTCGGACTATGGCCCGCGCAGTCGCATGGAGACGACGTGGAAGTCGTCCTGCAGGACGGACAACGGACGACGCTGCACTTCCTGCGGCAACAGGCAGACAAACCGGTGGAACGACCGGACTTCTGCCTCGCGGATTTCATCGCCCCGGCAGGCTCCGGTACCGAAGACTGGATCGGAGCGTTCGCGGTGACGACGGGACTGGGCATCGAGCCGCATGTCGCGAGATTCGAAGCCGCCCTCGACGACTACAACGCGATCATGCTGAAGGCACTGGCGGATCGCCTCGCGGAAGCGCTGGCCGAACGCATGCACCAGCTGGTTCGGCGTGAACTATGGGGCTATGCGCCAGGGGAGACGCTCGACGCGGATGCGTTGATCGCCGAAGAATATCGCGGCATCCGGCCTGCGCCGGGCTATCCCGCCTGCCCCGACCACAGCGAGAAGGCCACGCTGTTCCGCCTCCTCGACGCCGAGGCGAATGCGGGCATGGCGCTCACCGAGTCGTTCGCGATGCTGCCTGCCGCTGCCGTGTCCGGTTACTACTTCAGCCACCCCGGGAGCCAGTATTTCGTCGTCGGCCGGGTGTCGAAGGAGCAGGTCGCGGACTATGCCGCCCGCAAGGGCGTAAGCGTCCTGCAGGCCGAACGGTGGCTTGCCGCGAACCTTGACTACGACCCCGAATAGTCGCAGGCAATCCGCGGTGCAGCGTCTCCCGATCCGCCCTTCGGAACGAGGCATCAGCGCCGGGACCGCTCGCGCCTTGCGTCGCTCCGCAGAGCCCGGCGCACTCACTCGAAGCCATTCGCGAAAATAGTGCCGTCTGCTGGCGGCAGCACGGTGCGGACGCAATCGTAGGTCTCGATGATGCGCGGTCCGGTGTCGATGACTTCGAAGTCGGTGACCAGCACCGGTGCCCCGGCTCCCACACCCGCGCCATCCGAGAACTCCCGTGACTGGATCGCGAGACCGGACCATTTGGTCGTGGTGCCGCTGTCGTTTTCGAAGGTCAATGCGATACTGCCCCCGTCGGACAGCACGATGCCATAGCGCTGCATGGTGCGCAGGATCACGCGGGCCGCCGGGTTGTAGCCGGTCATGTCGAAAGTCGAACGCAGGCGCATGCGGACGCCGTAAGGCACCGAATCCTCGGGCCCGCTCGGCCCCCCGGCATGGTTTGCCGGGTGCACGTACAACGGATCCCGCGCCGTTCCGGAGTCCGGGCCATCGGGCAGCGATGCCATACGGAGATTGGGAAGGATGAATCGGATCGCATGTCCCAGGTCCGCGTCGGGCAACTGGTCGACCGCATCGATCTCGTCTGCGTTGACCAGCAGCGGTGCCA
>JBBSJG010000295.1:0-3271 GCA_038257485.1 Longimicrobiales bacterium
CACGCCCGCACACCCTCCATCCCTCCATCCCTCCATCCCTCCATCCCTCCATCCCTCCATCCCTCCCTCCCTCCATCCCTCCATCCCATTTCCCATTTCCCATTTCCCTAATTCGTCAAACACCCCCGTCCCCCCCATCCCAACTCACCCCTCAAAAGCGGCGCAATCGCGGATACAAAGAACGCCGTCGCTTTTCCATCGGGATCAGCGCCGCGTGCAAACTCGATCGTCACCACACCCGCCGTCGGGCAGATGCCGGCAGCATTACCCGAATTCGAGGGCGCACCGACGAACAGGAACACGGATCCTGTCCATTCGGCTTCCTTCAAGGTCCCGGTCTTTGCCGCCCAATCGAGGCCGCGTGCCGTGAATGCGTCGCGCAGTGCGGCGGCGGTTCCCCACGACTGTGTCACCACGCCGCGCATGCCCTCGAGAACGGCCACGCTCGCGTCCGCCATCCCCGGCAGTGAGTCCGCCACACCTGGAATGGTGTCCGTACCGACCATGCGCAGCAGATGAAGATCGATGCGACGGCCCGTATAGATGCGGCTCACGGCCTCGACCATGGAGGCATTGCTCCAGCGGTTGGAACCACCGCCGATCATGAACGTCGCGAGTGCGCGAGGCGACTGCAGCTCATCCATGCGCAGGATCACCGGTTCGGGTGTGATGCGTTGCAGCTCGAACGATCCGCGCATGTAACCCTTGTCCACAGCGTTCTTCCAGAACCGGTCGTCAATGGTCGGCGCCGCGACCGCCGTCGCATGCACGCCGTACAGCTTTTCGAGTGACAATGCGAGGGGCGCTGCACCGATCGACATGCGGCCCCCGTTTGTGTTCCAGTCCGGGCGTCCTGGCAGGGGCTGCCCGCCGAGCGTCACCTGCGACGGGTTTGCGGTGCCGACGCGGCCGGGCAGCCCCGCAGCATAGGGCTTCGCAGTGGCGAGGAATCCCATGGTTGCGGCGAACACGTTGTCGGACGCGGGAAGGAAAGCGGAGAACGGTACGCGCGTTCCCGGATACAGCCGGTGCGCTTCGAACGGAGCGCCCAGGTCGGTGTTCGCGATCATTTTGTATACGCCCTGCGCGTGTTCGACGTCGAGTGTGACGAGCCGCGGATACGCGTCGAGTGCGGCAGCGGCCATCAGCGGTTTCACGGCAGACGCCGCCGGATGACTGCGCAGGTTCGCGTCCGCCGGCAGATCGCGCGGCGGTGTCAGTCCGGTCGGATACTGCGCGAGTGCGCGAATCGCGCCGTCGCGTGGGTTGGCGAGCAGCACGGAGCAGCGTCGTGCGCCGGGAATCGCGCGGCATGCTTCTGCAACGCGATCCTCCAGTGCGCTGTGTAGCGTGCGGTCCAGGGTCAGCAAGGCATCGAGTTGGTTGTGTGCACGGCCTGCAAGTCCGCGCGCGAGCTGACTGTCCACTTGAGCCAGCAGGGGCGAACCGCGCGGCGGTGCGAGCCGTCGCCAGCTGCCATTGATCCAGCGGGCATATGCGAGCGCACCTGCCGGCACTGTATCGGTAACGACATCGAGCTGGTCTGTGACACGGATGCGATCACCGGGACTGACCAGGGCAAGGTCACCCGTCGCCATTCCATTGATCAATACGTCGGGACCGCCATCGCGCAGAACATGCAGTTTCGTACCGGGCTGCAGTACGGGGCCATTCCGTGCGCAGCCAATGCGGACGGCGCGCGCGCGGATGAACCCGGGTTCCGCACACGGCGCACCGATCACGGCGAGCGCTGTCACGGCGTCGCTTGAAACGGCAACTGACGTGCGACCATCGGACACGACGAGTTCCGCCGCACCGGACGCAGTGCGTAGATGGCCACGCCATGGGAACGCTGCATCCGTGACAGCCTGGATGCGGCACAGGGATGGGAAGACTACGACATTCCCTTCGTCCGACACACGCAGCAACGCGTCCGCTTCATAGCATGCGCCGCCAGCGCGACCTGACCGCGCGATTTCGTTACTGCGGCGAGTCATGCGTTCGAGGAATGCGCCGCGGGCGAATGCCGGCAGTGTGCTGGCCGACTGCGCGATCGCCGTGGTATCCGCGCCCTCAGGCGTCACGACTCCCACGAACGCGCCCCTCGCAACGAGTTCCTCGACGTGCGCGACCAATGTGTCCAGTCGGAAATCGCCATACACGCCGTGTGTCGGGCGCCACAGCAGTGCCGCGATGGCGAGCGCGGTGAGACCAAATACGATGGCGACGGCGCGGATTGCGCGCCGGATGCTCTGCACGGCCGCCGATGCCTGGATGTGCTCCTCTCCGGCAGCGCTCACACTGGGGAGCGCGACGAGACCGAGTGCACTGAGCCAGCTCGCCATGGCAATGTCGGCATTCGACAACAACCCGAGCATGGGAATGTTCTGTCCCGTCAGCGGCACGAGCAGCCCGTTCGCGGCGATAAGGTAGAGCGTCGGGACCATCCAGAATGCGGCGAGTCCGACGAGCAGGATGCCTCGCGGCACGTGTGCACGCCGTTCACAATTGTGCAGTGCGCCGTTCAGCAGTGTGAACGCGAGCAGCAGATAGCACAGCAGAACTGCCACACCGCCGAACCAGCCGTGCTCGCTCAACACGAATACGCTGAACGCGTTGTCCGTGAGCGCCACCGCCTCTTTGGTACCGCGGTTCGTGAAGTCGGTTCTGAAGTATCCCTGCCCGTCCGTTTCCGCGAGTGCCGTGTAGTTGCGCATGCCCCAGTACTGCTGGAGCGTGTTTACGATGACGAACGGTTCACTGTCCCTCGCGTGCATCAAACGCGTCTCGAGCGCCTCCGGATGGTAGACTGCCGCATACCGGATCTCCGCCGTCTGAAGAGGTCTCGTGGATTGCGTGAGGGTCGAGGGACGTACCCACATACCGAGGAAGAACGTCGCACCAAGTGCGAGCGCCATGACGACGCCGGCGATTGCGCCGCGTGATCCCAGTGTCGCCATGCCGACGATGGCCGCGATGACGGCAGCAGAAAGGAACAGCATGAGAAGGCCGGGATCGGCGGCGAGTGGCGCGAAGATCACCATGCCGAGCATCAGTGCAGCGAACACGGCCCACACGCCGGGAAGCGGGCGACTCATCGTCGCGGGGCGTCCGGTCGACTGACGCAGCCGCCGTTCCGCGACGCGGAACCAGAGCACTGCGAAGATGCGAACGAAGACGAGCAGCCCACCAATCGCAATGGCGTACTCGCCCGCGACTGCGAGAGGTCGTACGACGCCGAGCGTGATGACGACACCCGCGCCGAGCAGCA
>JBBSJG010000296.1:0-3232 GCA_038257485.1 Longimicrobiales bacterium
ATCGACAACGACTGCGACGGAATTGCGGACGACGGTTGCGCTACACCGTGTCAGCCGACCCCTGAGGTTTGCGGCGACGGCGTGAGCAACGACTGCGACGCGGAAATCGATGAAGGCTGCGGCACGCCGCCGAGCTGCGTACCGACCCCTGAGATCTGTACCGATAATCTCGACAACGATTGTGACGGAACGATCAACGACGGCTGCGCTGCCTGCACGCCCAAGGCCGAGATCTGCGGCGACAACATCGACAACGATTGCGATGGTCAGACGGATGAAGGATGCACGCCTCCGGCCTGCACGCCTGCGCCCGAGGTCTGCGGCAACAACGCGGACGAAGACTGCGACGGGCTGATCGATGAGGGCTGCGGAACCCCGCCATCGTGCGTGCCGACGGCGGAGATCTGCGGCAACAACGCGGACGAAGACTGCGACGGGCTGAAGGACGAGGGATGTGCTGCGTGTCTGCCGACGGCGGAGATCTGCGGCGATAGCCTCGATAACGACTGCGACGGCGAGGTCGACGAGGGCTGTACACCGCCCGCCTGCACACCCAGCCCTGAGATCTGCGGCAACAACGCAGACGAAGACTGCGACACCTTGATCGATGAGGGCTGCGGCACACCGCCTTCCTGCATCCCGACCGCGGAAATCTGCGGCGATGGCATCGATAACGACTGCGACGGCCTGAAGGACGAGGGCTGCGCCACATGTCTGCCAAAGGCCGAGATCTGCGGCGATGGCATCGACAACGACTGCGATGGACAAATCGACGAAGGCTGCGCGCCGCCGAGCTGCGTACCGACCCCCGAAATCTGCGGTAACAACGCGGACGAGGACTGCGATGGCCTGAAGGACGAAGGCTGCGCTCCGCCGCCGAGCTGCATTCCCACGGCCGAAGTCTGCGGCGATGACGAAGACAACGATTGCGACGGCGAAGTCGACGAGGGTTGTCCGCCTCCAGCCTGCGTGCCCGCGCCCGAAATCTGTACCGACATGATCGACAACGACTGCGATGGCGACATCAACGATGGTTGTCCGCCGCCCAAGTGCGTCCCGAGCGCCGAGCAGTGCAACGGTAAGGATGACAACTGCAACAAGGTGATCGACGAAGGTTGCCCGCCGGTTACCTGCATTCCGGTGCTCGAGAGCTGCAATGAAATCGACGACGACTGCGACGGCATGATCGATGAAGGTTGCGCACCTCCCATGTGCAAGCCCTTCCCCGAGCTGTGCAACGGCATCGACGACAACTGCAACGCGATCATCGACGAGAACTGCATCGAGTGCGCCAATCCGAGCAACGAGGTCTGCGACAACATCGACAACGACTGCGACGGCGTGATCGATGAGGGTTGTCCGCCGATCGTGGTTCAGTAGCGTCAGGCGCGCGCGTGTGATTGCGGATACGTGCGGTGCATCCCCCTTGTGGTGGCAGGCACTGTGCGAGACACTTCGTTGTCGCGCTCGTTTGGGGATGAGCGCGTTTCGCAGAGTTTTGGGGGATTGATGCGACGAAGTGTTTTGGTACGCGCGTTGGGCGCGAAGGGCCTACTGCCATGTGTGGCGGCGCTGATGACGTTGTTTGTGAGCGCAAGCGCAGAGGCGCAGCTACCAAACTTCGCGCTCGCTGACAGTCAGTTTCAAGGCAGCTTCTGCTCGTCCGGGGTTCCCAACGACGTGTCGGGCGACGTCACAGCTGACCACCGCGACATCATCGGCGACGCGAATAACTCCGCTCTGCTCTTCACGGACGACGGTACGTTCCTGTACGTGCGCCTGCGCGTAACCGACAGCCCGGCGTCACAAGGTAAGACGACGATCTGCGACGGCGCAAACAAGCAGATCAAACCGTTCGGCTGGGGCATCTTGCTCGACGTCGATGGCGACCCGTCAAGCTACGAGCTGCAACTACTGCTCAAGGGCACGGGCAACAGTGCAAGCCAGCAAGTGTACATGCGCACCAATGGTGCCAATCGAGTGCTCAATCCGAGCACGATTTCGAATTCGGTCCAAGACCCGCCCGACGACCCCACCAAGGTCCTGGAATGCCCCGTGGGCAAGACCTGCGAATGGACGTTCAATCCCTGCACGCACGCGCATTTCAAAAACACGGGCTCGTCCGTCGATTTCACGACGAGCAACACAGGCGTCATCACGCCTGGTGCCAACGACTGGTACGTGACGTTCGCTGTGCCGCTCACCACGGTGGTCACGGCGATGAACCAGATCCCGGGGCAGAACCGATCACTCCCGCTCAGCGGCACGTTCGGGCTGTGGGGAGGCAGCTCGAACAGCGGCAATACGCTCGATACGGACAACACCTGCTTTGCGAACAGCAACGCGGCGGTCACCCTCACTGGCACGCAGGGGGACCCGCTATTCTTTGGCACCTTCGTGTCGATCACGAGCCCTGCGAACGGCGCGACCGTCAGCTCCACGCCCACGCTAAGTGGCGATTCGGAGACGGGTGCCGGCGTCAGCGTGACAGTGAGCAATGGCTCGAATTCGAGCGTAGTAACCACGCGTTCAACCACTACCGGCCTGTGGTCCTTCGCAGTTCCCTCGAGCTGGGGCTTTGCCGACGGTGACCTACGCACGGTCACGGCCACCGCAAACGACGGCACGAATACCTCCGCGGCGTCAGTCAACCTTACGGTTTCGACCTGCGCGGACGGTTTAAAGAACGGCACCGAAACAGATGTCGATTGCGGCGGATCCTGCACGGCTGACTGCGCCAACGGTAAGAGTTGTACACTGGCCGCCGATTGCACCAGCGGCATCTGCACAGACAATGTGTGCGTCGCGCCCCCGACGTGCTCCGACAGCATAAAAAACGGTGCTGAGAGCGACGTCGATTGTGGCGGTGGCACGTGCGCGGCGTGCGCTCCGAGCTTCGGCTGCAACCTAGGCAGCGATTGCGGCAGCGGGGTGTGCACGGGCAACGTTTGTCAAGCGCCAACCTGCAGCGACAGCGCAATCAACGGCAACGAGACCGACACCGACTGTGGTGGCGGCACCTGCGCTGCGTGCGCCGATACGCTCGGCTGCGACATCGCGAGCGACTGCAATAGCGGGGTGTGCACGAGCAACGTGTGCCTCGCTCCAACCTGCAGCGACAACACGCTCAACGGCAACGAGACCGACACTGACTGCGGCGGCACCAGCTGCAACGCATGCGCCGATACCCTCGGCTGCAACGGCAACGGCGACTGCCTAAGCGGCGTCTGCA
>JBBSJG010000297.1:0-3190 GCA_038257485.1 Longimicrobiales bacterium
CTCGGCCTCACGCGCCGCAGCTCGAGCGAACATCAGCAATGCGACGTTCGCACAGACGAGGATGAGGAGCATGATGAGGAATAGGTTCGCCGACATCACGAAGACCGCGTTCCAACCGGA
This sequence comes from Longimicrobiales bacterium, assembly GCA_038257485.1. Taxonomy (GTDB): domain Bacteria; phylum Gemmatimonadota; class Gemmatimonadetes; order Longimicrobiales; family RSA9; genus DASUXU01. The sequence continues at coordinate 121 of JBBSJG010000297.1, forward strand.
AACGTCGACAATGGACTTGGTGTAACGCATCACCTGCGGACGCAGGTGCCGGTGCGTGTCGGGATGGTCGGCAGCAGCACGCGCGCCGAGCATGTCTAGCTCCGCCTGCGCCGTGCCCCGCGCAGCACCGTCTGCAAGTCGTCCGAACATCCGGATCGGCGCACCTGTGCGCGGTGCGTAGGTCACCTCGTTCAGTTGCAGCGGGATCCATAACTCGTCCGAGACAGGAAAGTGATAACCCTTCGGCATCACGCCGACCACCACGGTTTCGGCGCCGCTTAGACGCACCGTTCGGCCAACCACATCACTGCGTCCGTCGAACCGCTTCTGCCACGTATCGTAGCCGATCAGGATCACGCGCGGCGCGCCCGCCTCAGCATCCGCGTCGTTGAGCACACGGCCGAGCAGCGGCGCCACCTTCGCGGCCCGAAAGGCTGACGCGGTTACTTCCGCAACACGCGCAGGACCGAGTGATCCGTCGATGTCGAGGTTGCGCTCAGTATTGCGAAACGCACCCACATCCTCGACGGACTCGAGCTGCTCCCGCCATTGCACGAAGTCGTATGTCGCCTGCCGTTCCACGTCCGCCGATGCAGCGTCCCACAGACGCAGGCCCACCACACGATTGCCGTCTTCCAAAGGCAGACGCGGATACATCACCTGTGACACGAATTCGAACGTGCCCGCGCCCACCCAGATCGCAAATGCAATCGCAAGCCCGGCCACAACCGTAAGACCGGGGTAACGCACCAGCATGCGGAATCCGAGCTTGAAGTCCAGCCAGGAGAGACTCGCCCATTCGCGGCGCTTCTCCGTACGACGCTCGGACGTCAGCAGCTCAGTACACTCGCGCTTCACCTCATGCAGGTCGCCGAGACGATGCACGGCCGCCGCACGTGCGGCGTCGGAATCCATCCCGCGCGCCACGTGGTCTGCCGCACGCTGCTCCAGGTGGAAGGCCAGCTCCTCTTCCACTTCACGCCGAGGTTCTGGTCTGAAAATCCGGGTCCACCGCCGATCGCCGCTCACTGCTGCGTCGCCCAGCTGGGCGCCTTCGTCGCACTCACCGCATGACTCACTGCAAGCGCCAGCCGCTTCCAACCTGCGGACTGCTCGGCGAACTGCCGCCGACCTTCAGACGTCAGCTGGTAGTACTTCGCGCGGCGATTGTTCTCCGAGACCCCCCACTCCCCCCTGATCCAACCCTTCTTCGTCATCCGGTACAGCGCGGGATACAAAGAGCCCTCCTCGACCCGCAGCATGTCGTCCGTCGCCCCCTCGATCCAGCTCGCGATGCCATACCCATGCATCGGGCCCCACGACAGTGTCTTCATCACGAGCAGCTCTACAGTGCCCTGCAGCAGGCCCGAATTGTCATTGAACACGTGTGCTCCGCGGTCGAATGCGTTCCCCATGCCGATCTAGGGAAGAGTATCACACTCCGTCCCTTAGATGCGCAAGGGGAATGTGTGCCGCTGGGCGGCTTCGAGCACGGGAGGGTCAACACGCGACCGGAACCACTCCGCGAGACCTTCTTCATCGAGCGTCCCGTCGGCGACGGCGGTGCGCTTTCTCGTTAGCGGAGTCACGGCAACCGTGCGTACCACGCTTCCTTCATGAATCGTTCGTGCAGCAGTTGACTGATTTTCTGCTGGCCGGCGCTTGAAGGGTGAACGCCATCGTCCACGAAGTCCTCGCGGTTGTAACAGATCCCGCCCGCGTTCGTAATCCCACTCGCGCACGACGGCGCCCACAGGTAAGCCGCCCAGCCGTACCATACGCCACCCACGGTCCGATGTGAAGCGAGCCACTGGTTCAAGGCGTGGCCTTCCTCATAGCTGAGCGGTTCACCGCGCGCGGCGCCGTTGCCGGCGAAGCCGCCGTAGCTTCGTGAAGACGTATAGACGGCCTGCACCGAAGGAAACTTGTTCGGGACGCGGGCGGCAAACACAGTGAGGTTTTCGTAGAACGCGAAGTAGTCGCTACCGGCATCCGGGTATGGTGGTTTGGCGACGCCGCCGGGTCCCGTATTGAACTGATCCGCAGCTTTGTGCCAGACGACTCGTACCTGATCAGGACGTAAGCCCGCGGCAGGGATCTTCTGCGAAATGCAGGCGTCCCACAGCGTGCTGTCGAAGGACGGATCGATCCACTTCTCGATGGCGTGATTGCCGACCGCGCAGTTCACGATGCGAACCTGCGGATTGACTGCATTCGCATACCCGGCGCCAACGCGCGCGCGGAAGTCGTCGCATTCGCGAACGCCGTTGCTCATGCCGATGCACACGAATCCGATGAGGCCATTGACGGGTGTCACTACGGGCGCGCCGTTTGCAACCAGCCTGAGCGGCAGCCCCTGGTAAGAACCGGGCGTGGTCGCGTCGTTGCCGCCGCGATCGATGGGGAAGGGGACCGCAGTGTCTGCACCCCGGGGTGTCACCTCATCATCGTTCACAATGGCTACCGGAGTGCCGCCGCATCCGGCGGCGCCAACCATGACCGCCATGATCAGAGCCAGTGATCCGCTGCGGGCCCGTTCGCTATACGGCATGATCGCTACCTCGAGGAAGACGTTCCGCGTTCTCTCTTGTTCGACGTGGGCACCGGCGATTCTGTTAGTTGGCCGCAGCCCCATTCCCAACGTTTACCTCGCCGTCAGTGCAGCAGATAACCTATATTATCACTTATGTTATCACGGTTTTAGCTAAGGGGTAATTCAGGTATGGCTCGTACTTCGCCCCCGCTGCCGATGCCCGTACGGAAAGCGCTGCGAAAGCTGGGCGCCGACATTCGGTTCGCTCGGCGGCGACACCGCCTTCCCGCGCTACTCCTGGCTCAGAGGGCGATGATTTCGCACGTGACCCTGATCAAGGTGGAACGAGGCGACCCGGCGGTCTCGCTTGGAATCTATGCGAACGTGCTATACGTCCTCGGGCTCATCGATCGTTTGGATATGCTCGCTGACCCTGGCGGGGATGAGATTGGGCTCGTAATCGAGGAGGCGCGTCTGCCCGAGCGGATCCATCTCAGTCAGCGGGCGACTCCATGGCCGACCCTTCATGAGTACGCC
>JBBSJG010000298.1:0-3161 GCA_038257485.1 Longimicrobiales bacterium
AGATCTTCCTTTCACATTGATCTCGCGGACTCCCGAACCGCTGACGCGCGGTGAGGTGTGGGTTGTGCGGGGTTGGGAAGACGACATGCGCGGCTTTTTCGAGAAGGTCGGTGCAACGGTGCGCGAGGTGAGCGACATGGATCTCGAGGACGTGTTCGTAGAAATGCTTCGTTCTTCCAGGAAGGCGGCATCATGAACGCGTATCGTTGGATGTTGTATGTGCACTGGAAGGCCGCGCGCTGGCCGCTCGCGCTCTGCACGCTGATCTCCTTCAGCCTGCCGCTGTTCATGATGCGACTGATGGAGGTGCCGAGATCCATCGGCTACGAGTTTGACCGCTCTACCGCGGAAGACATGATCATGGTGGAGCAGTCATTCCTTCCGATGTTCCCGCTTCTGGCCATCGTCACAGGAGTGACGATCGCGCTGACGGCGTGGACATGGGATCACCAGTCGCGGCACGTGTATGCGCTGTCGCTGCCGGTCTCGCGCGGACGCTACTCGCTCCTCAAGATGGGTGGTGGCTTCGCGCTGCTCATGCTGCCTGTCCTGGCACTTCTCATCGGCTCCCTGCTCGGCCTTGCGATGACGCCGCTGCCGCCGGAACTGTATGCGTACCCGTTCCAGTTCGTGCTGCGCTTTCTTCTCGCTGTACTGATCATCTATGCCGCCACGTTCACGCTCGCGTCCAGCACCCTGAGGACGACGATCCTCATTCTTGGCGGTTTCGTCATCGTCGTGATTTTCGGCACCATCGCCGTCGAGTACTTGAAGGATGCATTGAACGATCACACGCTGGTCACGCCGTTCGAAGTGCTTCACGACGCCTTCCTGTACTGGCCTGGCCCGTTCAGCGTGTTCGGCGGCAGCTGGATGCTGATCGATGCGTAGAGCCTGCGCCGTCATGCTGGTGGTGGGTATGTTCGCTGCAGGCACGGATGGCAACGCGTCCGCACAGACCCAGGCCCCGACCGGACCGCACGCGGAACGCGTGATTCGACTGCGCCACAGGATGGACAGTCTCGCTCCCATCATCAAGGAATTGGACCGCGAGAACGAAGCACGCGTAGACTCCGCCCAACGGCGTGAGGCGGCACGCACGAGGCTGGAGTGGGACTCGGTGCAGATCGGACCGTTCCAGTTGATCGGCGAAAAGCGAGAGGTCGAATCGAAGGCGAGGTACTTCGCGGATGCTTGGGATCGGATGTCTCCTCTGTTTTCCGGAATGGAGGCCGACATCGACGGCGTGGTTTTCGTCATCGCGAGAGTTCAGGCCCAGCGATGGATCCAGCTCCCGCGACACTACCACACCCCGTTTTACTCAGGCGACGAAGCAGCGGCGCTGCAGCGGACTGCAGACCGCGCGCTCGGCATCGTGCTGACCCGGCGCCTGCCGCCGTCAGTACGAGCCTGGCTCGCACCCGAGGGCATCGGCGGCGCGACGGACCTGCATGTGGTACGTCAGCGGCTGGCGTACTCGGTCACGCCTCGCGTACCACGGAGTCCACGGACCCTGCCCGCGCAGAGGCGCCCGGACACGACGAATCGCTGCGCGCATTACGTGATGGCGGACTGTCGGAACCTGCTGGCGCTGGTCGGCCCGACCAATGAGTCGGCGATTCCCTACCTGCGCGCGGCGTTCATCAATCACGTCATCGCGCAGGCACCACAGGGAGCATTGGCTGCGTCATCGACGGACGGTTCTTCGGCCATCGAAGCGATCGAGCGGCTTGGCGGCGCTCCGCTGGATACGTTGATGAAGACCTGGCTCGACTCCGTGTATGCAACGCGATCAGGCGGTTTCGCAGGTGTGGCGCGACTCAATCTCATCACGATCTTCTGGGTCATCGTATTCGCAGCGATAGCAATGAGGAGCACGAGATGGCGTCTCGGCTGAAGTACGCGGCCCTGGTCGCGGGAGCATGCGTCGTCGCCGCAGTTCTGATCCAGGCGTGGGAGCCGTCGATCTACGGCGACGGGCAGATCGAAGACCTGCGGATACGTGTTGCGAAATCGCTCGAAATGACGTCTGCGCATCGCCTGCATCGCGAATACTCACTCGGCGATTCGCTCGCGACGCGCCTGACTGCAACGACGGATGGCATCGTCATCGAGCAATCGGAGCACGCGTTCCTGCCCGCGGACGTGTTCCGAAAGTACGTGGATAACCAGCTCGCAGACGTCGGCACGCGCCGCGCCCGCCTTGGCGTGTTCGTGCACGATGCTACAGCCGGGACGTATAAGGGGCACGGCAATTTTCTCTTTGCGCGGGATCCCCTCTACTTCACAGGCACCGATTCGATCGGGCCGTATTGTTTTGTCGCGCGTCCGCTCCCAATCCTGCAAAGGGGGCAGGTGAGGGCAGGCCCCGGTTCCGAACGGATCGACCTGCGACCGTGCGCCTTCTGGGCAAGATACGGTGCGCCGGGTGCGGGCGTGGACCGGTGGCTGCGGCAAGGCGGCTATCACTTCGCGTCTGCCCCGGCACGCCGACTGGCCGGACCCGACATTCGCAAGCCGCAACTCTTCGGCTCACGAGGCTTCGATAACGTCGACCCGCACGGCGCCGCATGCCGAGCAGGTGACGCACCCCGCTGTATTGCCGCCGTACGATCCCCGCATCGGGTGGACGGCCCCGGCTACGCCGCGTTCGCGCCCACATCCCGGTATCAGACCGACGTATTCGGTGAGGGCGAACGCGCAATGCTCTCTCATGTCGAAGCCGAGTTCGGGCCGGACAAGTTCGCTCGCTTCTGGACCTCCGACGCCGAAATGGAGCCAGCCTTTGCGGCCGCGTTCGGCGTGCCTGCAGATACGTGGGTCATGGCCTGGGCCCGCCGCTACTACGGCGCCACCACGCGCAGCCCGCGCATCCCGGCGGGGTCCGTCGCAATCACACTCGCTTTCATTGCTGTCCTGGCGGCGTCGGTAGTATTGATCACGAAGTATCGGGAACTTGCCTGAGGGCTGCGGCTCCAGTCGCCGTCTCGAGGCTCCGCCCCCCTCCCCGTGGAAACGTCGTCCTTGACACGGGAATGGCCCACTGTTACGTTCATTCCTGACGAGAATACCCCGGCATGGTGTCGGGGCCAGCGACGAGAGGACCTGGATTCACTCCGGTCCTTTTTTTCGTTTTACACCTCGTCAGAACAAGATGGTGA
>JBBSJG010000299.1:0-3105 GCA_038257485.1 Longimicrobiales bacterium
CCGTAGTCGATGGTCTCGCCTGCGATCGACACGTTGTCGGTGTTCATGACGCCATGAATGAAGCCGATGTGCAGCCATTGCGCGATCAGGTTCGCCTGCGCATGGATGACGGCGTACAGGAGGGCGAGGTACGGCTGGTCCGCTGTGGCCGCTTCCGGGTAGTGACGCGCAATCACGTGATCGGCGAGTCGACGCACCGCATCATTGTCACCACGGCTCGCGAAGTATTGGAACGTTCCGATCCGGATGTGGCTCGACGCAACGCGCGTGATCACAGCACCCGGCAGCGGCGTCTCGCGGATCACCGCCTCGCCCGTCGTGACCGCCGCGAGCGCGCGCGTCGTCGGAACACCGAGCGCCGCCATCGCTTCGCTTACAACGTATTCGCGCAGGACCGGACCCAGTGCGGCTCTGCCGTCGCCACCACGCGAAAACGGCGTCGGACCCGCACCCTTGAGCTGGATATCACGGCGGACGCCGTTCGTGTCGATGACTTCGCCGAGCAGGATTGCGCGGCCGTCACCCAACTGCGGCACGAATCCGCCGAACTGGTGGCCGGCGTACGCCGTCGCAATCGGGTCGGCGCCATCCGCGATGCGGTTGCCGGAAAGAATCTCTGCTCCTTCAGCACTCGCCAGCGCTCCAGCGTCGAGTCCGAGATCCGCCGCGAGTGGTGCATTCACGCGCACGAGGACGGGCGCCGCGACGGGGGTCGGCGGCGTCCTCGTGAAGAACTGCGAGGGCATCTGCGCATAACTGTTGTCGAACGGAATCAGAACGGCCATCAGGTGTTCACCGCGGAATCGTTTTGAGCCGTGCTTCGGCAACCCGTGCATACATGAAGTCGTGTCCGTCACGCAGTGACTCGTACCACTTGCGCGCTTCCGCATTTCTTCCCGTAGACGCCAGGATCTCCGCAATGGCGAAGCGATCGTGCGCGCGGGAGTAGAAAGGCGACACGGCGACGGCTTCCGGAGATCCGTCCACCTGCGCTGAAACGAGGCGTTCGATGGCTTGCTGTGCATCGCCACCGGCAAATGCGATGTGACCCTTGAGACTTTGCATCAGCGCGACACCGAAGCGTTCCTCTTCCGGGCCGCTGCGGACTTTCTCGAGTTCACTCAAGTATGCCTTTGCCTGGGCCACCTCGCCGAGGCGGACGCTGATCAGGCCGAGCAGATACAAGCGGAGATGTTGGTGCACGAGCGCGTGCGCTTCCAGGAAGAAGGTGGCGTCCGGCACATGTGACAGGGGATCCCAGGCGATGAGCCGCTCCCGCTGGAGGCGCAGCTCCGCAGGAGTCGGCGCAACCGCGGGGTGCAGCAGGAGGAGCGAACCGAGCTCGATACTCCAGTCCTCCTCGAGCCGTGCCGCCTGATCGAGCGCGCGCTTCGCCTCGGCGATTTTTCCATCGGCGAGATAGAGTTCAGCAGTCATCAGGTGGCCGCCCGCCTGCCACTGCCTGGTCCGGCTGCCCAGCGTCAGCTCCCTCGCCAGGCTCCTGGCCGCTTCGAAGTTGTGCGTGTGAGCGGCCACACGACCAGCCGCGATGCCGATTTCCAATTCATCCGCGCGGCGGAGCTCGCGCATGAGGCGCTCCTGCTCGGCACGCGTGCCCCACGTGAACGCGCGGACGGCGCGCCACGCGAAATACTGGGGATTCCCCGGATCGAGTGTCAGCAGCAGCGAGTCGAATGCGGCAACGTCTCGTTCCTGCGCCGCAAACTCCATCATGTGGTAGCGAACTTCCCCGTACGCAGGTGCAAGCAGGATCACGCGCCTGAATAGGGCGCGTGCCTCGGAGGTTCTCTTTCCGCGCGCGGGATAGAAGTGTACGCGTACCTCGGCCAGACCCGACATCGCTTCAATGTCGTTGGGATTGTCCGTCAGGATCGATTCGTATACGCGCTCCGCCTCGTCTGCCTTGCCCTGCAGGAAGTATTGCCACGCCTGCACCAGCGGCGCGTAGTGTCCCGGCAGGCGGTCTGTGTTCTCGATCGCCCGCTGTGCCGCGTTGCGGGCGAGCTTGAAGTTGAAACTCCACTCCGCGGCCGCCGACATCCGGTAATGCGCCAGCGCGAAGTTCGGATCAATCCGCGTCGCCTGACTGAATGATTTTACAGCCTCTTTGTAGCGGGCGGCGCGGTAGTGGCTCCCGCCTTCGAGGTAGTGTTTCAGGGCGGGATACGAGGGTGTTGTGAGCGCGGCGAGTTCGGTTAGGTGGTCCGCACCGATTGGACTGGATGCCAGCAGCTTCGCAGCAATTCGATCGACAAGGACCAGGAGGCTGTCCGCGCTGCCGCGTTCGGTCACAGTTGATATCAGCGAATCGGAGGCGACGTTATGCAGCGATGCAGTGATTTGGTACACACCGCCGTCGCGCACGATGTCGCCCAGCAAGTAATAGTCGGCACCGAACTTCTTCGCAGCGGCGGCACCCTGCACCGTCGTGATCGCACTGCGCTCCTTCGCGAGGTAGCTCAGCAACATGTTCGGGTCTACAACGTGGAGATCGCCGGCGTTGTCGAGGTGCGTGCTCAGCAACTCTGCCATCCCCTCGCGCCACAGCGAATCAGCGCCACGCACATCAAACGGCATGATTGCGAGTACGACAGGGGCCCTCTCGCCTGGCAGGCTGTCTTGCGAGCGACCGGCATGGAACCGTGCGACGACCAGGACAAGGATGAGGAAGCTGCTCGCAAGCAGCCATTTGCCTTTGCGTGGCGGGGGCGTTGGCCGTGGCGGTGGCGCGGACGTCGACGGGGCTGGCAACGACGGTGGCGACGGCGTTGGCTCGGGTGCGACGGATGGCGACGGGGACGGGGCCGGAAGCGATACCGGAACGCGCTCCTTCAATTTTTCCACGAATACAGTCACGGCCGGATCGGGGTCGGCATCAAACTCGGATCGAAGCAGTGCGGCGTGTGCGCGCCCGTGCTGGATGCCTGCTGCCCGTTGACCGGTCTGCTCCAATGCCCGCATCAGACCGAGCGCATACGTCGCATTGAAGGGATCCTGTTCCGTGAGGCTCCGCCACCATCCGGTCGCCGCCTCGGCGTGCCCTGCCGTCTCAGCGCCCAGTGCAAGCCGCGTCAGTGCATCCCG
>JBBSJG010000300.1:0-3057 GCA_038257485.1 Longimicrobiales bacterium
CGGCCTCGGCGATGTGATAGCCGGAAATCGACACCGAATAGAAATTACGCACGCCGTTGTCGACGAAGTACTGCTGGATGTCGCCCATCATGCGCAGCGCGAATTCAGTGCTGAAAATGCAGGTGTTCTGAGCCTGGTCTTCCTTGAGGATGTCGGCCTGCACGGTGCCGCGTACGGTGGTGAGCGTGCGCGCCTTGATCTTTTCGTAAGTCTCCGCGTCAACGAGCTGGTCACCGCTGAGGCCGAGCAGGCCGAGTCCGAGGCCATCGTGGCCGTCCGGCAACATGCCGGCGTAACGCGGGCGCTCGTGGCCTTCGAACATCGCGTCGATACGCTTGTTGGCTTGGCGCCAGCGCGCGTCGTCCTCGCGCAGGTATTTCTCCACCTGCTGGTCGATGGCGGTGTTCATGAACATCGCCAGGATCATCGGCGCGGGACCGTTGATCGTCATCGAGACCGACGTGGTCGGCGCGCAGAGATCGAAGCCCGAGTAGAGCTTCTTCATGTCGTCGAGCGTGGGCACGTTGACGCCGGAGTTGCCGATCTTGCCGTAAATATCGGGACGCGGCGCTGGATCCTCGCCGTACAGCGTCACGCTGTCGAATGCCGTTGAGAGACGCGCGGCGGGCTGTCCCACGCTCAGGTAATGGAAGCGCCGGTTGGTGCGCTCGGGCGTACCCTCGCCGGCGAACATGCGGATCGGGTCCTCGCCGCTGCGACGGTACGGGTACACGCCTGCCGTGTAGGGATAGGCGCCGGGCAGGTTTTCTTTCTGCAGGAACGTCAGCAGCTCGCCCCAGCTGCGATAAGTGGGCGCGGCGATCTTCGGAATCTGCTGATGACTCAGCGACTCGCGGTAATTCTCGACGCGGATGGTCTTGTCGCGGACCTGGTATTCCGCCACCTCGTCGGTGATGGATTTGAGCCGCGTGGGCCAGGTGCGCAGCAGCTTGAGCGAATCGCTCGTGAGGGATTGCACCGCATCGTTGTAGCGCTGGCGCAGTGTGAGCATCGAGCGGTCGACGGGATCGCCCCTCATCCGCCCTTCGGGCACCTTCTCCCCGTTGTCACGGGGAGAAGGAGAGAGCTTGGCCTTCTCCCCGCTGGCGGGGAGACGTTGGTCCGCAGGACCGGATGAGGGGCCGCTCTCCGGCAGGAGGGCGTTGTCGGGGTAAAGCTCGAGCGCCCTGGGGAGTGCGGTGTCGCCGATGTCCTGCAGCGATTGCCAGTAGGCCTGCGCGCGATCGGCGGTCTCTGACTGGGTGTCGATGGTCGCGTTGATGCGTCGTCCCTGCTCGGCGATCTCGGCCAGATACCGCACCCGCGCACCGGGGATCAGCACCGTGGCGCGGGGCTCCTTGAGTGAGGTGTCCAGGCTCGGCGTGAGGAAAAGGGGGTCAGAGTGCCTTTTCCCTGCACTTTCCTCCGTTTCACGATCAGATTGGGAGGAAAAGGCACTCTGACCCCCTTTTCCCACCTTCTCGCGCAGCAGCCGACACAGGTTGACGAACATCCAGGTGATGCCCGGATCGTTGAACTGCGAGGCGATGGTCGGATAGACGGGTACATCCTCGTCCCTGGTCTGGAACGCTACGCGGTTGCGTTTCCACTGCTTTCGCACGTCGCGCAGCGCGTCCTCGGCGCCGCGCTTGTCATACTTGTTGAGCACGACCAGATCGGCGTAGTCGATCATGTCAATCTTCTCGAGCTGCGAGGCCGCGCCGTAGTCGCTGGTCATCACGTACATCGGGAAGTCAACGAGATCGACGATCTCCGAGTCGCTCTGGCCGATGCCGGCCGTCTCGACAATCACAAGATCGAACGAAAGGCTCTTCAGGTAGGCGATGCAGTCCTTCAGTACCGCGTTGGTCGCGACGTGCTGACGTCGGGTGGCCATGGAGCGCATGAACACGCGCGGCGAACGCAGCGAGTTCATGCGGATGCGATCGCCCAGTAGCGCGCCGCCCGTGCGGCGACGCGTGGGATCGACGGAAACGACGGCGATGCGCATCGCCGGGAAACTGGCGAGGAACCGGTTCAGCAGCTCGTCGGTGACCGAGGACTTGCCGGCACCGCCGGTGCCCGTGATGCCGATGACGGGCGTACGGCCTCCCGCGAGCTGCCACTCCTTGCGCAGCCGGGCGAGCTCGCCCTCGTCCAGCATGCCATCCTCGATGGCGGACAGGCGGCGGCCGATCTCGATCTCGGGCAACAGGGACTCGGGGTCCGAGACACTGTTTGAGGGATCACTCCTGGCAGATTCCGGATCCTGGGAAGCAGGCTGGCTCTGTGCCTTCCGCCCGACTTCGTACTTGCGCCCGTCGCTGGCCCGACGAACGACGTCCTCGATCATGGCCACGAGGCCCATGTGCATGCCGTCGTTCGGGTGATAGATGCGCTCGACGCCGTAAGCTTCCAGCTCGCGGATTTCCTCGGGGGTAATGGTTCCACCGCCGCCACCGAACACCTTGATATGTCCCGCGCCCCGCTCGCGCAGCATGTCGACCATGTACTTGAAGTACTCGACGTGCCCGCCCTGGTAGCTCGAGAGGGCGATGGCGTCCGCATCCTCCTGCAGCGCCGCCCGCACCACGTCCTCGACCGAGCGGTTATGGCCGAGGTGCACCACTTCGGCGCCCTGCGACTGGATCAGCCGCCGCATGATGTTGATTGCGGCGTCGTGACCGTCAAACAGACTGGCTGCGGTCACGAAGCGCAGCGGTGTGCTGGCCGCATCGGTTCCTGGAAGCTGGGCAGGTTGCGTGTTCATCGGGTGACTCCCCGGTCAGGCCGGTTGACCCTTGATTGTAACTGTCCGTCACGGGGCCTGGAAAAGCGATGCGCGGGTCGATCGCCACGGTCCCGAGGCTGGCGGCAAGTCGACACGATTGTGTGACCTGCGTTCAAAGATCTTGACGCCGCCACCAGGAAGCAGAAGATGCGCGTATGCAACCTCGAACCGGACCGGCTTCCCGCGACCCGATGGTGCCGCCGACACTGCCGGAGCACTGTCCATGAATTCAACTTCACCAGCTCTTTGGCGTCTTTTGGAGGGCA
>JBBSJG010000301.1:0-3040 GCA_038257485.1 Longimicrobiales bacterium
ATCGCGGGTCGCACGTCGCCACGTAACGACATGTGTATCGGGATCGGGTTCCTTGGCCTCCACCAGGTTGAGCCGCGTCGTGACAGGAAGGCTGCCTCCGAGAAACAATGCGACACCGAAGCGTCGGTCGAGATCGCGGCGCGGCGGGATCACAACGGACACGACCTGGCCGTCCCCAAACGGGATCACGAGTGCGCGACTGATATGCGGCTTATCCTTGAACACGAACATCTGCTGGACACCCGTGGTCCGCACGGTATCCACGAGTCCGATCAGGAGAGAATCCTCGGCGCGCGTGTGAATGCCGGTCGGTGAACCCAGCTGGATCCGTTGCGCATTGCGCGGATCCCACATCATGATCTCTGATGAGTACGGTTCGCGCGCGAGCCCGCTCGCGACCCAGCTGCCATACAGCAGTTGCAGATCCTCTTCGCCCGCATCATACCGCAGGACGGCTTCCCTCCCGAATGCCTCCAGGCGGTAGTCGAGATACGGGTCGGAACTCGTGCCCAGTGTTGCAAGTTCTTCCTCGGCGACCGCGAGCCGCGCGCCGATGTGCGCGTCCCACATGTGCGGCACCACTGCAGTCGTCGCAAGCCAACCAGCGGCCAGCCAGCGCGCGAGACCGCCCCACGGACCGCCATACCCCGCCAGGCCGAATGCGAACAGAACGAACGGGATGGCCCACAGCACTGCAAGCGTGCTGAAGACCGGAACCTCCGGATCAATCGCAGATGCCACGATCGCACCCAGCACGATGCTCGAAACGATTGCCAGGAGGATCAGCGGCCGAACACTTCTACCCGGAGAGCCATCCCGGCGGGCGCGGGGGAACAGCAGCGCGCCCACGATGGTCAGGAGCAGCACCGCGAAAAGCTGAAGCCCGAACCACAGCGCTCGCCCGCCCTGGAGCAGTCCGGGCGTCGCAGCGCGCAGCAGCTGATCGATGATGAAGAAGTACAGGACCCCGGCCAGGACGCCCGCGATCGGTACAATGATGCGGTGCGCACTCGTCGACCGCGCGGATCGACGCATCGACGCAACGTACGCTGCCAATGGGATGGTGATCGCGACCAGGGAACCGAGCGTGATGTCCGATGCCACCGGAGGTACGAACAACATCGGAGAGAACACGCCGCGCAACGCGAGCGCGTCGCCCAGGGGTGCACATGCAAAGAGCGGAATCGCGCCCAGCAGCGGCACGCCAAAGCCCCGCTTGCGGCCAGCCGCGCGCATTGCGCGGATCCACGCCGCGGCCAGCAGCGCATACGCCATGAATGCGAGCAGCATGATCGACAGCCGTGGCCATACCTCGGCATCCTTGCGACGCTCCGCCTGCGTCGTCGGCACGATGCGCGCATGCACAATCGTGTCGTCACCCGCGGCGATGCTCCAGATCGCTTTGCCAACGTCGCCTGGTGCGCCACTGTGGAACGTGACACCCGCATCGACCTGGTCACGGAATGTGGACGCGAACCCGCCACCCGTCGCATCCCCCTCGAATCCCGTCTCGATCAGCATCGCGACAACCGTGTTGCGCGGCAGACCACGCACGGGAACACTGTAGTACAGGTAGCTGAACAGCGCGCGTTCACTGAAATGAAGCGACGGCGGGTTTACCCGTATGCGTTCGGGCAGTCGACCCCGATGCGTGCCTGCCCACCCGAGCAACTCGCCCACATCAGAGAGGATCGCGATCCCATCGACACCCGTCTGCTTCTGCAGACTGTCGAGTCGTTCCAGCAGCAACGCCTGCGGCTGCGTGGCACTGGCGATGTCGGCTGCCCGCTGCGCCGCCGACCTCGCCCGTGCCTGAATGTCGTCCATGCGGGACGCAAGCTCGGTCGCCACCTCATGCTCACCCGCAGCCGCAAGCGACGGCCAACGGTACTCGATCAACTCGAAGCGCGAGTGCGCCACTCCGCCCAGAACAAGTGCACCCGCCAGCACGACGAATGCCACACGCAGACCACGCCCATGAGGCCGCTGCCGCACATACAGGACAGCCGCGAGCGCGAGCACGACCGCAGCCGCCGCCAGCAAGCCAGCATTCAGATTGCGCGTCCAGAGCAGCAGCAACATGGCCGCGGCCCACCCGCACACCAGCACAGAGGTTGCCCTGAGCACCTCCACCACTGCAGCTTTAGCCGATGTCACTTCCTTCAGAAACATCCCTCGCTCTCGATGAGCTGAGCTGGATCGATGTCGCCGCGCACCTCGCGCGCAACCCACGCCTGATCATTCCAATCGGCGCGCTCGAGCAGCACGGTCCACATCTGCCGCTCGGTACAAATGTACTCGTCGCACGCAAACTCGCGGTCGACCTGTCGCAGCAACAGGAGGTGCTCCGCGCACCAACCATGTACTACGGCGTCAATGTAGGCGCCGAGCGACGTTATGCCGGCACTGCCACCCTCACCCAGAAAACGCTCCACCGCGTGCTCAACGAGATCTTCGCCTCCTGGGAAATCCAGGGCATCGCCGAGTTCATCCTCCTCACTGCACACCGCCACGAGCCCCATCTCGATGCGCTCGCGACCCTCGTCACCAACACCGCCCGCGTCCGCGTCGTCTCCGCATGGGATGTCGACATCGCGGACCTCCTCGACCGTCAGCCCGGGCCGCTCCACGGCTGCGAAGCCGAAACCTCCGTCATGCTCCACCTCTATCCGGACCTGGTCCGGATGGACCGCGCACGCGACTTCGAGCTCAGCCCCGAGGACTTCGAGCGCTATATCCGCGACCGCCTCCCGAAACCGCCTCGCGGCGGCGCAGGCCTCATCGGATACCCGACCGCCGCCACGGCCGCCAAGGGCGCCGCCATTTATGAACGGATGCTCACAGACATAACCACTGCGATTTTCGCAGTCAGGGGCGACAAGGAATCCGACACCGTATAGGCACCTCGGATCCCGCGGTCTGCCCCAGTGTACGAATAAATGATGTTTCTCGGTCCTGGAGGACATAGATGATGATTATGCGACGGCTCGCGGGCCTGGCCCTGGCAACGGGCGCTCTGGCAACGGGCGCTCTGGCCATG
>JBBSJG010000302.1:0-3028 GCA_038257485.1 Longimicrobiales bacterium
CGGCACGTCGCCGGTCACGCTCAGCGGCGCGACTTCGTACCCGACCATCGGATCGTCGAGCGCGGTCGCCTGCGGGATCTCGGCGAGCTTGGCACGCAAGCCCTCGCGCGCGGCATCGACACTCGGATTTCGCGCGAGCACCGCCTCGACCAGCGCCCGCCGTTCGAGCTCGTCCGCGTTCGCGAACAGGTTCGTGGCGTTCGCGTCGGCCGGCGAATGCGCCGGCTGCCGGTACGCACGCCAGAGGACATCCTCCTGCGCGCTCGTTCCTGCGCCGCAGCCAACAATCGATGTAAGTAAGGCAAGCCCGGCAGTTCGCCGGGAAGAGTACGCTCGCATGATGCTCGCTCCTGATCGTCACCGCGTGGAGACGGTGGTGCCTTCGGTGGTGTGCGACCACCGTGCCGGCGCACGAGCGAGCGAATCCCGCCGGGCGCCAGCGGCGCACTCAGAGCAGGATCGTGCGATTGACCAGGTAGATCGGATTCGAACGAGGCGGTGGACGCGCGAAGCCAGTCCAGCCGACGAATGGCGTAGTCCGAAGCGGGACCGCCGTCGTGTGCGCCACGGCCACGATCGTGGCGGGAACCTCATCGGTCCGGGAGTGATCAGCGCGCGCGTCCGGCGCCGCAGATGTTGCGCCCAGCGTTACGTCGCAGCAGCACCTCGCTTGCAGATGTGGACCATCGGAAGGAGGCTGCTGTTGCGACTTTGCTTTCTTCGCGTCGTGCGGACAGCAGCACGCGGTACGCACCTCGAGGTCGATGCGGCACGCATACGACGCCCACGCCGATCGCAAGCCCACCAGGACCAGCAGCGGTAGCACCGCAGCGGCAAGGGTGATCCGGCGAAGGCGATGGCTCACGGCTCCTACTATACAGGTTTCAGGACCATAGACATTCCCGGAGATACCGCGTCGCCGGTCACGCTCTCCCCCGACGCACTCTTCGTACCGGGGAATACGCGCCGAACAAGACCACGATGAATGCGATCCAGGCGAGCCACCACATGATGTGCATTCCAACGAAGTGATATCCATTATAGAAGTGCATGATGTTCTCGTTTCGTGAGGTCGTTGCTTGTCATGATTGAAGACCTTGTCGACGCGCTTTGAGGCGAACGCAGCCGGCCTTCCGTCGAGCTCATGCTGCTTCTTGAGCGATCATTTTCCTGGACGACATGGGTTACGAGGCGCCGCAGCAGCCGCCACCCGCGGTCTTCACGGGCGTTTCGACGACGTCGTAGCCAGCCGACTGGACCGCCGTGCGCATGGCGTCGAGAGAGGTTCGGGCCTCATCGAACTTGACCGTCGCCGTGTGCTTCGGCAACGAGACGTCGACCTTGTCCACTCCAGGCACCGCGGAGAGAGCGCGCGTCACATTGCCCACGCAGCCGCCACACGTCATGCCCGATACGTTGAGTTGTTCCGTTGTCATTGCGATCTCCCGTTGTGAGGGTGAGCTATTGAGGGTGAACGCCCGCAGGCGTCGTGTGCGATAGACCTTCACGTGGCAACCGCAGATCCGATTCGCGTCCGTCGCGCTTTGCACGCTGCTCGCAACGCGCGCTCCGATTCTTGACGACGCAGTCACGAGACTGCGGTGCGAATACCGGTGCCCATTTGTGATGTGGCGAGCGCTTCGTCGCTGCAACGACTGGACACGTGTGCCGTTCTGGGTCCCAGAGCATCTACTGCGCTGTTGCAAGTAGCGATCCGAAGGGTCCCGATGATCGACCACTCACGTACGTCCCTCCACACTGTTACGACTACGCGACGCGCGTCGGGGATCGGAAGTGCGCACGAGAGGTCAGGATGCACCTCGGACCGGAGCCGCTCATGGGATCTGCGAACGATCCGATGTGATGGAGCTGGAACGCGGTCATCTGGCGCGAGAGGAAGGAGCCGACCAGCGCGAGCGCGAAGATCGTTGCCCGTCGCGGCGAACTGCACAGGTCGCCCAACTCTCGTCGGGAACATCGAGGCAGATTGAAACGACAACGAGCCGATGTGATCCGCGCAGATCCTGCGCAGGCTCGACGCGCAGGCGAAAATGGAGAGCGGACTCACAGGGCGCTCGAGACGCTAGGTGCATCCATCAAGCTCTGCGTCACTACGACCCGTCAACGAGACGGGCAAGGATTTGCTCGAGCCTGCTCGACTGATCGACGGACGGAAGATCTCCGACGTTCCAAGGAGTCTACGTAGATCTGCGCGCATCCCAGACGCCCGCCGAGCGTGGGCGCCAGGGCAATCCGCCCACGCATCACGAACTACTCGCCTCGGTGATGCGCGTGCATACGACGATCGTTCGGCGCACTGGGACCGAGCTCTTGAATCCGTCGATCCGCAATCCTCGTTCTGAGCCGATGCACGAGGTCTCGATCAACAACCTCTCGATGGCTGTGTGAGCGGCACGGTCACACTACGTGGCCTCCATGTTGCTGTGACTCTTGCCATGAGAAGCATGAGCAAGGCCGGCATCGTCACCATTAGTATCGCCGCGGCGCTCCTGCTCCTCGGCGGAACGTGTGTGGTCACGTACAACAAGCTGGTCCGCCTTGACCAAGGAGCGGCCGCACAGTGGGCGCAGGTCGAGAACGCATACCAGCGACGCGCAGATCTGGTGCCAAACCTGGTCGCGACCGTGAAGGGTGCGGCGGAGTTCGAGCGCGGAACGATCACCGACGTCACCGAGGCACGCAGCCGTGTCGGTCAGACCGCCGTCCCGAAAGACGCGACGACGAACCCCGAGAGCTTCAGGCAGTATCAGCAAGCTCAGGATCAGCTCGGTGGCGCGCTGTCTCGGTTGCTCGTGGTCGTGGAGGCATACCCGAACCTGACCGCGACCCGAAATTTTCGCGACCTGCAAGCACAACTCGAGGGAACCGAGAACCGGATCTCCGTCGAGCGCATGCGGTACAATGAGGCCGCGCGTGACTTCGACACCGCGCGCGCGAGCTTTCCGACGTCGATCGTCGCCGGCATCTTCGGCGACAAGTTCGCGGAGAAGCAGTACTTCGCGGCGAA
>JBBSJG010000303.1:0-3002 GCA_038257485.1 Longimicrobiales bacterium
ACAGCGAGCCCGCGCACAAGCCAACGACTTCCGAAGCCCGATCGCAGGAGGCGCTTCAGGCGCAGGTGGTCCGCGGCCGGCAGGTCGTGCTCACCAGCGACTGCAGCGGCTGTCACGGCGGTTCTACCAATGCCGCATCGCCGGAATGGCTGTCCGGGGCAAGGACGCCGGAGGATGTTTTTCCCGTCGGCCCCTTCAAAACGTTCGCACGCAACCTCACGCCGGACAGTGCAACCGGTCTCGGCGCAGTGAGCGAGCGGCAGATCTTCAATGCGCTGCGCTATGGTCTGAAGCCGAAGCTCACTCCCGACATTGACATCACATCAATGACGCCGGGAGTCGGCAACCATCCCCTGCAGCCGAAATATCTCGCACCGTCGATGCCATGGGGCATATGGCGGCACATGCCGGATGCCGATATCCGCGCCATCTCGGCATATGTCAAGCACGGACTCAATCCCGTGCGAAATGCCGTTGCGGAAAGCGAATCGCCACCGGACTCGTGGGCGAGTGAGTCGACGCTCGAGAAGCTCGGTCCCCTGCCGGCGCCGGCATTCCCTACGGTGAACGAAGTCGCATCCTTGGTCGGAGATCCGCGCATTGCGCGCGGTCGCGTGCTCGTCGTGGAAAAGGCGTGCAGCGGCTGTCATGGCGGCGGCTCGAACACGGACAAACCCGGCTACCTTGCGGGCGTCATGGACCCCGCACAGGAGTTTGCCATCGGACCATTCAAGACACGGCCGCGCAACCTCACACCGGACAACACCACGGGACTCGGACGATTTTCGGAGCGGCAGATCTTTAACGCGTTGCGGTTCGGCCTGCGCCCGGGCGAGACACCGGACGTTGAAATTACGTCCACGACGCCCGGTCAGGGCAATCATCCGTCGAACCCGAAGTACATGGCGCCGCCCATGCCGTGGCCGTCATGGCGTCACATGCCGGACGAAGATCTGTGGGCGATCGCTGCGTATCTGAAGCGTGGGGTGAAGCCGGTGAGAAACGTCGTTGCCGACAGCGAGGGTCCGCCGGACTTCTGGGCCAGCGCGTACGCGCCGTCGGTCATCGGGCCGTATCCGGCGCCTTCGTATCCCACTGCGAACGAACGCGTGCCGATGCGCCGCTAGCGGCGACGCAGCCGGTCCAGGTTACCATGCGTAACGCCCGTTGTCGCGTCGGCGCATCAGCTTCAGGACGTGTCTGCCGGAACGAGGTGAGCCGTCAGACTTGCTCCTTGTTCTCCCCGCCGGTGAACGAGGCCGCCCGGTGAATCAGTACGGATCAGAAGAGCCTTATCTGGAAACGCGCGAGACGGCCGGGACGCGGCAGTCCGCACTGGTCATAGGTAGCGACGTCGGTAACGTTATCGATCGCGATCCGAACTTCGGCATTGGACAGCATGCTTCCGGCTTTCGCGCCGGGTACTCGCCACTGACGGGATACGTCCCCGCCCAGACGCGTGCCCGGGTCGAGCCGCACGTCGTGGCCCGTCGACGCGAGGCAGTACTGCGCGCCAGTGTATTCGGCGTGCGCGGACAGCGCCGCGTCGAAGACGATCGGAACACGCGCGCGTGCATTGCCGAACACTTCCGGCTGGTTCTCAACATGCCCCTGCGTCAGTGTCGGCGTAATGAACTTCGATGACTGGATCGCGAGGTCGCCCGACAGGTCGATGCTGCGGTGTCGGTAGGCGGCCAGCACTTCAAGCCCGGACGTGCGTAGCTGATTCTCATTCACGCGCATGAACCGGCGGTCGGGCAGCGTGATGCGGACAATAACTTCATCGAGATCATGGTGGAATCCGACGATCTGGACCTGCCCCGCGGCGAACGTAGTCGTTGCACCTGCCTCGAACGCGGTCAGGTGCTCCGGCGTGAGACCGGGGTTTGTAGCAAACCGTGCAAGCGCACCAGAGAACGTTTCACGCAGCGCCGGAAACCGCCCGCGGCGGCTCGCACTCGCGTGCAGTTGCAAACGCTCTGAAAGCAATGCACTCATCCCCGCGCGAGCGCCCCAGTCGTCGACGCCTTCCGCCGCTGGCTTGTCGCCCGTCTCGGGGGTCTCGCCCTTGTCATATGCACCGCCGATGGTGAACCGCAGGGCACGCAACGGTCCCGCACGCTCGGCGACCATCCATACAGTCTCCGCACCGAGACTCATGAGACGCTGCCTGTAGCGCAAGTCCGTCGCTGGCAGTTCCTCGTCATGACGGATGTCGGCCAGCGTGAACGCTGCCCGCAGATCGCCCCGCGCGCCAAGCGTGTGATCGGCCAGCATGCGCATCGTGAGCGTGCGATCGTCGCCGTTCTCGAAGTCGGACCGTGTGCTGTAGGTGCGGTCGGAGTACGCGACGATCTCGGTGCGCCCGACATCGTAGCCGAGACTCACCTCGAGATCTCCACGGCCGAGCCCCGTCTCGTGAAAGCCGGTGCCGCCCGAAAGGACTGCAATCGTCCGAGACAGCTCTGGATACCGCCAGAATCGAGGCGAGGTTACACCGAGTTCGGCTGCGATGCCGCGGTCGGACCGTGTGCCGGACGAGGAAAGGGAGAACCACGGACCAGCATTGCTGCTGTAACGGACGGCCGCAAAACCGTCCATGCTGCGGGCGTCGGTATTCAGGCGCAGGTCGCTATCTACGACTACGGGTTCGACAACACCGTCCGCGAGCGGGAACCCCGGTGCATCGCGCAGTCCGCCGCCGGCACGCACGAGCAAGTGGCCGCCGGACAGTTGGGAAGGCAGTGTGATCGCTGCAGAGGCACCGTAGCCACCGCTCGATTCGTATGCGCCCGTGAGCTGAAACGACCGGGGCGGCCGCGCATGCTCGCTCACGATCGAAGTCTCGACAACGCCCCCGAGCACGTTCGGTCCATGCAGCATCGTCGAAAGGCCGCGTGTGAATGCGATCTCCTGCGGCCCCGACGCGGCGATCGTCGAGACGTCTGCGCGCGCGTCCCATCCGAGCGTCAGTGGGATGCCGTCGACCAGCACCGCGACCT
>JBBSJG010000304.1:0-2996 GCA_038257485.1 Longimicrobiales bacterium
CGTCTGCATCTGAACCTCCGTCAGCGGGAGAATAAAGGACCTGCTCCCGCGACGTTACCGCCGCCTGTCGCCACGCAAAAGGACGGTCCCCGGCCGGGAACCGTCCTCAACCACAACTACCGCGCAGCGGTTTAGTTCAACGCCAATTAGATAGAACAAGCGAACTGCAGCGCCACGTCCTAACCGCGTCGATGTCGCAAGGTTATCTCAAACGAATCGATCGCTAATCTGCGCCGCGGTCGCTACTTGCGCCACAACAGAGCGCACGCGCATCGCGTTTAGACTGTTCCACTTATGCGTCTCCCTGACTCACATCGCCCTAGTAGCTCGCCGTTGTCGCTGGAGTTGCCAGACTTTCGTGGAGGGTACTGAAGTCAGGTACTTCTAACGAGAGGCAGCGCTCGTGCCAGCAATGCCCAAGGCAGCTCGCGTTCGTTGGACGCACGGGTTCATCAAAGCGCATTAGAGGCGGTTCCCGACTGACGTGATGTATCGGGAGGTGGGCGTCGCGCCGAGTACGTACTACCGATGGCTGAAGTGCCCACCGTCATCGGGGCCGGCGGAGGACGCGCGATTGCTGCGATCGATCGGCGCGTCGTTCACGGCGAGCTAGGACATGTCTCGCGCACCACCGGTATTGCTTCGAACTCCAGGAACCGGGCGCGCCGCCGAACCTTCTCATGCGCCACTTCTCGCCGACGAAACGCAACTCGGCCTGGGCAACGGACATCATGTACATCCGGACGCGGCAAGGGTGGCTCTACCTGGCGCCGCGCAGTACCGTCTTTCACTCGTGGTCTACATCAAGTCCCCTTGGTTCTCGGCGGACGGCACGTCGTTACCAGCGCAGCAGTGTAGCACCAACGCTCATCACGGTAGCTCGGCTTCGGGCGAGGCCGTCGCTGGTGGCGTCCGACAGACCGTGCTGATAGCGAACGCGGGCGAACACCGGAACCGGGGTACGGGAGGAAATCTGGGCGCCGAGCAACGCCGAGGTTTCCACTTGCGCCATGTGAACCACGCCGATGGCTGCACGCCGTCGAGGTTCAACGATGAGCTGCCAGCCGCAATCGGAACCCTGCGCCATACGGCGTTGATCCGTCCTCGGCAAGCTCAGCGGCTGGCCGCCTGCTCGAGGAACTCTGCAAAAAACGCCTGCGCGAACACGGATCGTTGCACTCGCGCGGAGTCGAGAGGGTTGTCCCACCAGAGTCCTTCGCTGTTGGCGAGCAGGATGAGAGTGAGATCCTGATCGAGCACCTTGAGATAGAGCGCCGAATACGCGTCTTCCCACCAGCCGGAGTGCCAGCGCAGTTCATGACCGTCATACGTCTGCGAAAACCAGCCGATCGAATAGGGGAGAGTGGCGCCGTTCACGGAGCGCGTGGGCTGCATGAGCTGTGTGTACGACGCAGCCGAGATGAGTTGTCGTCCCTCCAACGCGATATCGAACTTCGCCAGATCCATCGCGGTGGCGATCACGCCACCGGCGGCGCCATCTCCCTGCGGTGACGGCGGGTCTGCACGCACAACGCGACTGGTGCTGTCGATGCGGTAGGGCACCGCGAGCGCTTCCGCGAGATCGTCAGGCAGGTCGAGATCGCGGTGTTGTCTCGCGGATCGCGTCATGTCTGCAGGCTGCAGGACGAGCTCCGCGACGAGCTGCGAGAAGGGAGTGTCGCCGGAGTCCTGCATCGGGCGTGACGCCCATGAATACAGGATGGGATTGTACGAGAAGTGCTCACCCGGCGTGCCGATGGCGGTGTGCGTGAGCAGATGGCGCAGCGTGTGTGGTGCCGGATCACAGCGCAGACCGCGCGCGAAGATCGACGGCTGTTCGCTGAAGTCGCGGCAGAAATCAGCCCATTCGCTGTACTGCGCCATGGGCCGGTCGAGGTCGAGCACGCCTTGCTCCACCAGTCGAAGCGCGATGACGGCCGAAATGGGTTTGGTAACGGACGCAATGTTGAACGGCGTTTCGGGTGTTGCCGGAATGCGGCGTTCGAGATTGGCGTAGCCGAAACCATGCGCGAAGATGACGGCGCCGTCTTGCACGACCACGGCAGACAGGCCGGGAATCTGCGCGGCGAGCCGCAGCGAATCGAGCGTCGCGGCGAACGACTCCAGATCAGGTTCGGTGGATTGCGCGGAGGCGCCGTGCCGAGCCGTCTCGCAGGACGTCATGAGCAGCGCGAAGAGCACGAACGAACACGATCTCACGGCAAGCCCCGCGTCGGGAAGGTGCATCGGGTGGGCATGCACCCGTACCTGCTGCGAAGGTCAAAAGTTTCGCCGAGCTATTCGCTGGCAAACCGGAAGTGCGTGCTCCTGCGCCGAAGAGTCCTGCGCCGACGGCGAGGCCTCCGCAGGGGAAGATCGACTCGTCCCACCCACCTTGCCCCCGCCCCCCAAAACACGTACTCATATTGGTAACCCATACGACGGACCCCTCCCATGGCCCCCCGACAACAAGTCCCCCAGGGAACACTCGCCCTCATGGTGCTCAAGACCCTCGACGGACTCGGACCGCTGCACGGCTTCGGCATCGCGCGGCGCATCGAGGAGACGAGTGGGCAACGCCTCACGCTCAACTACGGTACGCTCTACCCGGCGCTGCTCAAGCTGGAGCAGGAAGGCGATGTGGCCAGCGAGTGGCGCGCGAGCGAGAACAACCGGCGCGCCAAGTACTACCGCCTCACCGCCGCCGGTCGCAGGCGGCTCGCGCGTGAGACGCGTGAGTGGTACGCCACCGCCGAGCTGATCGCGGCGTTCCTGCGGCCGCTTGAGGACGCGTGATGCGACGGCTGCGCGAACTGTTGACGCGGTTGCGCGGAACGGCGGCGTCGGGTAACGCGAGCCGTGACTTCCAAGACGAGCTGCGCGAAGAACTCGCATCGCACGTGGAGTTTGCGACGGAGGAGAACATCCGCCGCGGCATGTCCCCACACGACGCACGACGCGCAGCGCTCGCCGAATCAGGCGGCGTGACGCAGGCC
>JBBSJG010000305.1:0-2966 GCA_038257485.1 Longimicrobiales bacterium
CGAATCGTTCACCTTCCGGCGTGGTCCATGCCTGCGGATCCGCTCCCACCTTCACGTTTTCCGGTACGTCGTAGCGAATCACGGAGACCGTGGCTGGCGTGCCGTCGGTGAATCGATAGATGGAGTCGTTGCGCGTGGATCGGATCAGCTCTCCTCGTGTGAAGCGATAGCGGCCCACCGGCGTGGTACTGGTCGCGCTCGCAGCGCTGCTCGCGTTCGTCGTGCTCGCCGCGCTGACCGGGCTCTCAACGACGGATGCGGAAGGTCCCGCCGGACGCGTGGTCGTTCTGGGGGCGCATGCGGTAGAGGCGAGCGCGGCGAGTGCAACGAGCGAGAAGATGTAGAGTCGGGACATGGCGGTCTCGTGTCGGCGCGTAGGTGAGCTGCGAGTTCAAATGCAGGAATGCACGTGCGTTTTCGCGAAGTATATAGTGCTGCGCAGCGCGGCGAAGCGCGGCGTGATGAACAGGAAGGGCGCCCGCATCACGAGCCGTCGGCCTTCCGCATCCGATCCTGGGTCGCGAAGTTGCCCCATTGGGCGAACCGATCCTGCTCCTCCGCAGCGCGATGTCGCGCACGGCGCAGCGCGCCCGCTCCTTGAGTCGCGCAGGCTGACGCGTTGCAGCCCACGCTTCGGAGTCGCCCCAGGTGACCGTCAGTTCCCGCCGCTCGTTTGTCCATGGTATGGCCGCCAGCGGTGTCGTGCTCGCGCTGGGCGCGCCGGTCCTGCTTTCGTGCAGTTCCTCCGAATCCACCGGCAGCCCCGATCCGGAGCTACCCACCCCGCCTGTTGATGGACGCTTTCGGCTGCGCCTCGCGACCGAGGTCTCGCCCACGGCGCTCACGCTGACGGCGGCGGCGGGTACGGCGAACCTCGGCAGCACGAACGCCCCAGCGTGGATGCTCAACGGCTCGCTGCCATCACCGCTTCTTCGCGCGCGACGTGGTGACCGGTTCCGTGTTACGATGCGCAACCAGCTGCCGCAGGATCTCATCCTGCACTGGCACGGCCTCACCGCACCCGAGGACAGTGACGGACACCCCCGTTTTGCGGTGCCACCAGGCGGTACGTACGAGTACGACTTTGAGGTGCGTGATCGTGCCGGCACGTATTGGTACCACTCCCACACGCACATGCACACCGGCGAGCACACGTACAAGGGGCTGGCTGGACTGCTGCTCGTGCAGGACGCCGAGGAAGATGCGCTCCAGTTGCCCTCGGGTACGCGCGAACTGCCGTTGATCCTGCAGGACCGTCGATTCGATGCAGCCGGAGTGCCCGTGTACAACAATGCCGGCCCAGCCATGATGGCCGGCGTGATGGGGCCCGAGCCCTTCGTCAACGGCGTGCACAAACCGTTCGTGGACGTCGACACGGCTCTCTACCGGTTGCGTCTGCTCAACGGGTCCAACGCGCGCATCTTTCGCCTGGCGCGCAGTGACGACCAGCCGTTCGTGCTCATCGGCGGTGACGGTGGTCTGCTGCCGCAGCCTGTCACGATGACCAGCTTGGACCTCGCGCCGGCAGAACGCGCCGACATCCTGCTCGATTTGCGCGGCCTCTCGGTGGGTACCCGCCTGATGCTGCGCTCGGCCCCATTCACATTGCTGGGTGGGATGGGATTCATGGGCGGCGCCAACCTGCAGGGACAGCCGCTCGACCTGCTCGAGTTCCGC
Source organism: Longimicrobiales bacterium (assembly GCA_038257485.1). GTDB lineage: Bacteria > Gemmatimonadota > Gemmatimonadetes > Longimicrobiales > RSA9 > DASUXU01. Next base: position 1,678 of record JBBSJG010000305.1, read on the forward strand.
GTTGCGCGTCAGGTGAACGATCAGGCCGTCGTGCCAACCTCGCTGCCCGCCGTGTCGCTGCCGAGCCCGGCGGCGGCGGTGCGCGAACGCCGATTCGTGTTCGAGTCGTTCCAGATGAATCACACCATCAACGGACGCGCGTTTTCCATGACGCGCGACGATGTGGTGGTGCCGTTCGGTGACACCGAGATCTGGGTCTTCGAGAACGCGAGCGGGCTGCCGCATCCAGTGCATCTGCACGCCACGCACTTTCGCGTGTTGTCGCGCAGCGGAGGCCGCGGTCAACTCATGCCGTGGGAGACAGGGCGCAAGGACACGGTGCTGCTGCATCCGTTCGAGACAGTGCGAGTGGCTGTGCAGTTCACCGCGGAGCGTGGCCTCTTTCTGCTGCACTGCCACAACCTCGAGCACGAGGACATGGGCATGATGCTGAACGTGCGCATTACATGAGCGACCGCGGAGCGCTACTTTCTTCGCCATGATGACGGCTCCTCTCACACCCCGGGAATGACCATGAACGACGACGACTCGCGCGTTTCCCGCCGTCAGTTGCTTGGGTCCGTCGCGAGTGCTGGTGCGGCGATGGCGTTGTCACCCCGCGGCGCAGCGGCCGAGTCGGCGTTGAACACACTGTCCGGAGCAGTCGACGCATCGGACCATGCAGTGGACAGCGCAGCAAGCGCCACCGCGTTTGCCGCAGACCCGCTTGCCAGTGTCTCGGATTTCGAGAGGGCTGCTCGCGTCAGGATGTCGACGATGGCCTACGAATACGTCAGCGGTGGAGCCGGTGACGAGCAGACACTCGCCTGGAATCAGAGCACGTACGGCGAGATCAAACTGCGGTCGCGAGTACTGGTGGATGTGTCGCAGCTCGACACCTCCGTGCAGCTGTTCGGGCGCACGTTGCCGCACCCGATTTTGCTCGCGCCGACGGCCTACCACAAGATCGTGCATCCCGAGGGTGAGATCGCGACGGCCCGCGGTGCCGAGGCCGCCGATGCCACGATGATCGTCAGCTCATTTGCAACCGAACGCATTGAGGACATCGCGCGCACGGTTCCGGGTGCTCGTCTCTGGTTCCAGCTGTACGTACAACCCGATCGAGGTTTCACGCGAGCACTGGTGCAGCGTGCCGAGGCGGCGGGCTGTCAGGCGCTGTGCCTCACGGTCGACACACCGGTGCTTGGTGCACGCAATCGGGAAACACGAATCGCGTTTCAGTTGCCTGCAGGCATGACGCGCGCGAACCTCGAAAGTCTGTCGGCCGCGACGGCCAGCAGCTCGCATCG
>JBBSJG010000306.1:0-2948 GCA_038257485.1 Longimicrobiales bacterium
CTCGCGCAGTGCTTGCCGACCTGATCACGGCAGCGTCACTGAATGGTGCGAAGGCGATCGGCCTCGACGTGTATCTCGACCGGGTATACCCGGAGTTGAATGCGTGGGACAACGGCGATGCGCGTCTGCGTGATGCGATCGCCAGGGCGGGTAATGTCGTTCTCGTAGCACCGACGGAGGGATCGGATTCGGTGCGTCATCTGCGCCGCCCCGATCCATATTTCGCCGATGTCGCAGCGGCTGTCGCCTCCGCCGACCTGCCGACGCCGGGTGATGTGCTGCGGGACGCGGGTGTCGCGATCCAGACGGAGGAAGGGCTGATCCCGGGGTTCGCGCTCGCGTTGTATGCAGTGGGCAGGGGCCTGGATCTTGACTCTATGATGCGGGAAGCGCAGGCGACGGGCCGGCTCAACCTGCCCGGCCTGCCGGCCGCGTATCGGAGCGTACCCGGGCACGGCGCCATGTCGTTTCCCATCCGTTTCGCCGGTCCGCCGACGAAGCCGGGCGAGATGGTCGGTGGTTCCGCGATCGATTCGGTGACGGGCCAGCCCGTGCGGTCCGGTACGTTCCGGGCCTACCCATCGAGCGTGGTGCGGGCGCTGGGCGGGTTCGGCCAGTCCGAGTTTCTGGGCACGATGTTCAATGGCAGCATCGTCCTGATGGGCAGTGGCTACGACGCGGGCGACCGGTTTCGCAATGCGTTCTACGAACGCAAGCGCGACGATGGCAAGAAGGGCGAGATCGACGGCTGGCTGTATGGCGTGGAAGCGCATGCGAGCGCGCTCCAGAACATGCTGGATGCCAGCTATATGAAACCGCTTGCGGCCGCGTGGGTGCTGTTGATGATGTTCGCCGTATCACTCGCCGCGACGGCAATGACGTTCTGGCGGGGCGCGAAGTGGGGCGCCATTGCGGCCGGTGCGTCGCTCGTGGTCGTGTGGATTACAGCGGTGAAAGCGTTCGATGCAACGCTGCTCGTGGTGCCGATGATCCCGCCGACGGTGGCGGCGGTGCTGTCCTTCATGGCGGCGGCCGCGTATGTGTCGATCGTGGAGGGTCAGGAGAAGCGCATGATCCGCGGTGCGTTCTCGAAGTATGTGCCGCCCGGCGTCGTGGATGAGCTGGTCGCGGATCCGTCGAAGCTGCGACTGGGCGGTGAGAAGCGGACGATCTCGATGCTGTTCAGCGATGTGCAGGGATTCACATCGATGTCGGAAGTGCTGTCGCCCGAAACACTTTTGACGGTATTGAACCAGTATCTCGACGAAATGTCGGACATTGTGTTCAATGAGGGCGGTACGCTGGACAAGTACATCGGTGACGCAGTGATGGCGCTGTACGGCGCGCCCACGGCACTGCCGGACCACGCGCTGCATGCCTGTCGAACGGCATTGCTCATGCAGCGCCGGCTGGACGAACTGAATACGCGCTGGCGGTCGGAAGGCCGTGAGTGGGGCGACCTGCATATCCGGATCGGTGTGAATACGGGTACACCGGTCGTCGGGAATATCGGTGGCGAGCGGCGGTTCGACTATACAGCGCTCGGCGACTCTGTGAATCTGGCGGCGAGGCTCGAGCCGGCGTGCAAGAATTACGGCGTCGGCATCATGATCGCGGACGAGACGCGTCGCCTGGCGGGTGAAGGTGTGATCGTGCGGGAGCTTGATTTCCTTGCGGTGTACGGCAAAGCGGAACCGGTGGCGGTGTACGAGCTGGTGGCGCTGACCGGCGAGGCCCTGGGCGAACGAGCGGAGCTCCTGGATCTGTATGACAAGGGGCTCGCGGCGCATCGCAACCGCGACTTCGAGTTGGCTGTGACATACTGGAAGGCCGCGCTGGAAGTGGATCCGGCGGATGGACCGTCGTTGCTGTATCTGGGCAGAAGTGAAGAATACATGCGCAATCCGCCACCGGCGGATTGGGATTTTGTCGAGCGCCGCCAGATCAAGTAGCGGCCTGCGACGAGAACACAGAAAGGAAGGGTTCATGCAGAGCCATCGACGTTGGATCGGAGTGGCATTGCTCGCAGTGCTGATGAGTGCGTTCACATTCTCGCGGAATCGCGCGGAGTCCGTCGCTGTCGTCGTGCAGGTGAGCGGTCAGGTCCAGGTCCAGCGACCCAACGCGAAGCCTGTCAATGCAGCGGTCGGCTATGCATTGCTGGCCGGGGACAAGATTGCGGTACCGACGGGCTCGAAGCTCGTGCTGATGTATCGCACGGGTCAGATGCAGACGGCGACGGCGGCGCTGACGATCGCGGAGCCCTCGCGCAAGGATGCGGGATCGCTGTATGCGCGCACGGTCAACACGATCACGCAGGTCGCATCGACAGACGCGGCGAAGCAGCCGAACCGACAGGGAATGATCCGTCCGGTGGAAGGGGCACCCGCGCCCATTTCGCCTCGCAACGACATCATCGTGCTTGATGTCCGGCCCACACTGGTTTGGTACAAGGTGCCGGGCGCAGCGGACTACATGATCCAGCTGCAGCGCATCGATGTGCCGGGCATGAAGCCGGTCCGTCATACGACGGACGGTGATACGATCTGGTCGTACCCGTCCTCCGCCCCGCCGCTCGTTCCCGGCGCGACATACGAGTGGTCGGTGGGCGCGAAGAATGGTCGCATCGCGGAGAAGCAGAAGTTCCGTGTAGTGACTGCGGACCAGTTCGCGCGAGTCGCTGGCACGATGCAGGAGCTGCAGGCGGCGGGCATCGATCCGTGGTCGGACGGCCTGTTCATTCTCGCGCTGGCCTACCGCGACGTTGGCATGATGTACGAGGCAGGGAGTGCGCTGGCGCGCATGGCCGCGTCCGGTGACGGGATCGGCAAGGTCTACCACCTGCTGCGTGGTGACGTGCTCAATGCGATCGGTGACCTGGAAGGCGCGTCGCGCGAGTTTCAGGCAGCGGATGCGGAGAGCGGCGCGTGACCGCAGCTCTCTACAAG
>JBBSJG010000307.1:0-2909 GCA_038257485.1 Longimicrobiales bacterium
GCAGCTCGCCCTCGATCGCGGACCTCGCCAGGCCGTACGACTCGTAGGATCGCGCGGGACCCGTCGTACCGACCGGTCGCACATAGTAGCGACGGCGGAGCGGCTCGTAGACCAGTACAGCCGTCCATGTCGAATTGCCCACGAGGCCGTCGAAGAAGCCATCGCGCCAGAGTTCCGTCCGGACACGGAGCCGAATCGGCAATCCCGATGTTGCTGCTTTCTCCAGCTCATCATTGGCGAGCACCGCACCGAGGCGCACGACCGCGCGATGATCACGCGGATCGGATGTCACCTGCAACGGCGCCGCCTGTTGCGCGTGCGCTTGTGCGATGCTGCCCGACAGGGCGAACAGCGCCAGGACGATGGCAGCGATCACAGGCGTGGTCCGAGCCGCACGAAGAAGTTGAACTGGTGTTCGCTGCGTGACAGTGGAACTGCCCAGTACAGTCCGAGCGGGCCGAGCCGCAGACCGAGTCCTGCATCCGCCTTGAAGTCGTCAGTGCCACGCGTGCGACCGTTGCGCGACTCGGCTTCCGTCCACGCGCGGCCCGCATCGAAGAATGCAGACCACCGCACGGAGTTGGTGAGCCAACTGCCGAGGCCGAGTTCGTCCGCGACCTTGCTGGCGAACGGGAAGCTCGCCTGGTATTCCACCTGCATGATCGCCATGCGGTCACAGCCATGGAACGGATAGAATGTGCCGTCCCGCTCCACTGTAGTCGCGCGCGCACCGCAATCGAACGCGAGATGCGGATACGCGGGCAGTGACCCCGCGCCGCCGAGTGTCTGCTGTCGTTGCGCGGGCAGCGGCCCGCCATCGAGGGAACCGCCCGCAATGACGCGGAGCGCGAGACGCGAATACGGCGTGATGCGCGCGTAGCGGCGGATATCCACCAGTGCTGCCGTGAACTCATCCACCGTCTGTACGGACGCGGGCAGTGCCGTAATGGCGAGCGGCTCGAGGGATCCGCCGAGCCCCTGTTCGATGGAGCCACGGATGTACCACCCATCAGCCGGATCGCGGATGTCGTTGCGCGTGTCATACCCGAACGCGGCGGTCACAGACTGCAGGCGACCTTCCGCGATCAGTGGCTCATGGCGCCACTCCTCGCCATTGCGCGTCAATGCCACCGGGTCCGCTGCCCCTACCGAACGATTCGTTTCGTCGCGGAATCCGAGCGACAACTCGAGCGGGCTGCCCGGGTCCTTCATGCGGATGCCCGCACTCCAGCCGCGGCGCTCGTAGTGGTCGCGGTAGTCACGATGCAGGATGAATGCAGCAAGGGACGCCTCGCGGTTGCTCAGGTCCCAGTCTTCGATCGCCTGGATCTCGCGATACAGCCTGCCTTCGAGACGGACCTTGCGATTCAGATACTGATCGACCGCCAGGAAGTAGCCGAGATGATTCGGATCAATCTCGAGACCTCTCGCAGTGCGGTAGATCGCGAGCGCCTGCAGACGCGTCGGCGTCGATGTGCCGAGCGTGGCGCGCGGTCCGAATGCGATCGGCAGACCTTCCGCTCGGTTGTATGATCCGCGCACCGCCAGCAGAAGGTCCGTACGGCCGAACGGGAAGTCGTACCCTGCCGAGATACCGGGCTCCAGCGGCGCCTGCACATACTCGAGACGATCGTCTTCGACACGCAGACGCAGCATCTCTCGATACGATGCAACATCCTTCCCCGTGCGCGCGCCAGGTTCGACTCGCACACTGCCGCCGGCCGCCGTCACCGTCCCGTCCACAACGGCGGTTGCAAGCAGGTGGACATCGCCATTGATGACCACAACGTCCCCCGTGACGTGGCCGCCGATCTCCAGCGGACCGCCGAGCGATGCGACATCGCCTGTCACCGACGTGCCCGCTGCGATGCGCGTTTCGCCCGTGAACCGCGTGGTCGCCTCGCGGTTGTAAAGCGCGATCACGCGCTGTACCGTGGTATCAGGAATCAGTGTCTGCACGGTCGTACGTTGCTGTTGCGCTGCGGCCTTCGCCGGAGCGAGCGGCGAGACGCACGCCATCAACAGCAGTGCCGCGAAAATTCTCTTCATCGATCCATTCCGAGCCGCCGCATCCGGCGATACAGGTTTGCGCGGTCCGTCTGCAGGCGGCGGGCTGCGTCGGCAATGTTGCCTCGCGCATCCGCCACTGCATCGTCGATCAGCCGTCGCTCGATGACATCGAGCCTGTCACTGAGGCCGAGCGAGGCGTCGTCGAGGGCTTCGGTACTGCTCGCGACAGGAGCGAGCACGGCCGCGACCTCGCGCGCGCCGACATCCCTGCCGCTGTAAAGGATCGCCAGCCGTTCACACACGTTCGCAAGCTCACGCACATTGCCCGGCCAGTCATACGCACACATGCGAAGCAGTGCGTCCTCCGCCAGCGCCGGCTGGTCCAGACCGTGGCGGCGCTGCAGACGCGTCATGAAATGTTCGATCAACTCGGGAATGTCCGCCGTCCGCTCGCGCAATGGGGGCATGTGCAGACGAATGACATTGAGACGGAAGAAGAGGTCGTCACGGAATCGGCCGGCCGCGCGATCTGCATCCAGGTCGCGGTTCGTCGCAGCGATCACACGCACATCGACGCGTACGGGCTTCTGCGCGCCCACACGCTCTACCTCGCCACTCTCCAGTGCGCGCAGCAGCTTCGATTGCGCTTCACCGCCCAGGTCCGCAACCTCGTCGAGGAACAGCGTACCACCGTCCGCCAACTCGAACTTGCCCATGCGCCGCTCGTGCGCACCCGTAAACGAACCCTTCTCATGACCGAACATCTCCGACTCGACCAGCTCACGCGGGATCGCGGCCGAGTTCACACGGACAAACGGCCGGCTCGCCCTCGCCGACAACTCGTGCAGGGCCGACGCCGCGAGCTCTTTGCCCGTACCGCTCTCACCCGTGATGAGGAC
>JBBSJG010000308.1:0-2905 GCA_038257485.1 Longimicrobiales bacterium
ATTCACGACATTCCTCCGCCTCGCCGCCGCGCGGACCGGGCAGGAGATTAACCTTTCGACCCTAGGCGCTGATGCGGGAGTGTCGCACAACACGGCCCGCTCCTGGCTTTCCGTGCTCGAAGCGAGTTTTGTCGTGTTCCGCGCGCAGCCGTGGCACCGCAACGCGAGAAAACGGGCGGTGAAAACGTCAAAGCTGCATTTCGTCGATACCGGCCTCGCCTGTCAGCTGCTTGGGATCAGGAGCGCGCCGCAGCTCGAGCTGCACCCGTTGCGAGGCGCGATCTTTGAGACGTGGGTTGCGTCCGAGGTGCTGAAGGCGCGATATCATGCAGGCCGTCCGGCCGATCTCTTTCATCTGCGTGAGGATCGCGGCGTCGAGATCGATCTGATCGCGGAAACGGATGCGCGCGTGTACGGCGTTGAAGTGAAGTCCGGCGCCACGATCGCAAGTGATTTCTTCGATTCAATCGGGAAGTTCGCGGACCCAGGCACTTTTTCTGAATCCGCCACGCCGCGAGATGCTCGCCTTGTCTACGGTGGGGATCGGCGCGAGACGAGGAAGTCCGTGGACGTGATTCCGTGGTCAGATGTGCAGGACGTCGACTGGTGATGAACATGGGGGAGCGAGGGCATGGCATCCGACGCTGAATTCGCAGAGTATGCGTGCGGCCAGATCCGGGATGTTCCCCGGCTCTCGCACCGCCGCATGTTCGGGGAGTACGCAGTCTACGTCGGCGACAAGGTCATCGGTCTGATCTGCGACAATCAGTTCTTCCTCAAGCCGACTGCGGGGAACCGGGCACTGCTCAGGAGTCCGGTCGAGGCGTCGCCGTTTCCCGGCGCCAAGAAATACTTTGTCATCGACGAACACCTCGATGAGCCGGAACTGCTGACCGAGCTGATCCGGATCACCGAGCGCGACGTCCCGCCGCCAAAGCCAAAGAAGCCAAAGCCAAAGAAGGCGTAGGTGCTGCCGTCAGTTTGGCGGCGCATACGAAGCGCCGACGCGATCCCGGGTCCCCCGCGCAATCAGCCCGTCCAAAGTTGTCCCATCCAGCCATTGACGGATTTTCCCGTCGCCGTGCTTGCGGCCCATCTCGACGCCGCAACCTACCGGCTGCTCACACTCCTGTATGAGTTCGACGAGCGCGACGGCTGGCACCGCGGCTTCCGCACCTGTGCGCATTGGCTGAGTTGGCGAACCGTCGATCGCAACGAGGAGGCCGATCAGGAGCAGTAATCCAGCGCAGCAGCGCGCAGATGCCATCGGCCTCGTTGCGGAGCTCGCGCTCGAGCGCAATGACGCGGACGCGTCGCGCGCAGAGCGATTCCAGGTCGTCGTGCACGTGGACGCCGCGGCATTGAAGGTGGCCGACACGTGCGAGCTCGGGAACGGTGTCCGCGTTTCCGCGGAAACGTCCCGCCGGCTGGCGTGTGATGCAACGCGCGTCATCATGACCCACGGCGAAGACGGGAGCGCGCTCGATGTCGGACGTCGCACGCGCACAGTACCGCCGGCGCTGCGCCGCGCGCTCGACCAGTACATGGTCACTCCATTGTCGAGAGAAGTCGATCCAGCGCCGCGTAGCTTTCGTTCATGCCTTCTTCCATCCCGGACTGCATCATGCCATCGCGGTCTTCGGCTGTCATGAACAAGGATGTGTTCATCAGCCGCGTGCGGCCATCGCCCAGGTCCTCCAGTGTCATGGTCTCCAGGATCACGTGACCCGGCATCCCGTCCCATTCGAAGGCCTGGACAACTCGCTCGATCGGCGTGACCTCACGATAGCGGCCCTCGAAACCGTGCGTGCCGCCATCACTATGCTCCACGAATCGCCAGTGACCACCCCGCTCCACTTCCATACGCTCGACCACAAGCTTGTTCCCGCGGCCCCACCACTGCGCGACAAGAGTCGGGTCTATCATCGCCTTCCATACCCGCTCGCGCGGCGCATCAAAGATCCGCTCCACATGGATCTCGCGATCCGATGGAGTCCGCATGATCGCCCTGCTGGTATCTCCCGATGAACTCATGACGCTGCGCCTTTCGTACGTTCGAGGAAACTGCCGAGACGGTCGAGCCGCGACTCCAGCATCTCGTGATAACTCCGGATCCAGGCCCGCTCCTCATCCAGCCGACGCGGACCCAGCGCGCAGGTTCGCACACGTCCGACCTTTACTGTACTCAGCAGCCCCGCCGCCTCCAGCAGCTGCACGTGCTTCTTCACGCCCGTCAGCGTCATGCCGAATGCCTCCGCCAGCTCCGTGATGGAGGCAGCCCCGTGCCCGAGCCGCTCGAGGATGCCGCGGCGGGTCGGGTCGGCAATGGCAGCGAATGCCAGGTCGGTGTGTCGCGAATACTGAACCATGTGGTTCACTATAATTCGGGATGGCCCCTCGGTCAAGCGTGGTGTCCAGGAGGGAAACGGATCATGGCCAATCTGCGTACGGCTTCCTATGTTTCAACAGGATTCAAACACAGCAACGGCTGAGAGATGACGACACGGGAAGATTTCGAGAGCTACCTCATGCGACTGGGCGTCGAATACGACGAGGTCGATGATGGGATGTGGGTGATACGCGGAGAGCAGGACACGACGTCGATCGTGGTCAGCTTCGCGCCGCCGCTGGCGATTCTGCGCGCGAAGATCATGGATCTTCCGGCGGGTGGGGAGGATTCCCGGTGCACGACGCTGTTCCGCCGTCTCCTGGAGCTGAATGCGACGGATATCGTGCATGGCAGCTACGGGATCGAGGGTGATGAAGTGGTGCTGTCGCATGCAATGGAGCTGGAAGATCTGGATTTCGGCGAGCTGCGCAGTTCGTACGAGAGTCTGGCGCTGGCGACGACGAGCCATACGCCGCAGCTGGTAGAGCTGGTCGCGGTCGGACAGGAAGGGTAGGA
>JBBSJG010000309.1:0-2876 GCA_038257485.1 Longimicrobiales bacterium
CAGAACTCCTTGATGACTTCGAACGGTGAGACTCCTGCTCGACACCCAGGTCTGGCTGTGGATGCTGGCAGCGCCGGAGCGGCTCGCGTCAGACAGTCGTACGCTGCTCGCCTCCGCAGAAACTGAGCTGCTGCTCTCCGCAGCGAGCGCCTGGGAAATCGCCATCAAGTACGGACTGGGCAAACTCGAACTCCCCGAATCCCCAGCGAAGTACATCCCCCGCATGATGGTGCACACGAGCGTGATCCCACTCCCGATCCATCATCGGCATGCGCTGCACGTCGCAGGGCTCCCCGCCCACCACCGGGATCCCTTTGACCGACTCCTTGTTGCCCAAGCTCAGATGGAAAAGGTTCCGATCATCAGCGCTGATCCGCAGTTGTGTCGGTATGACGTTGAGGTGATCCGGGCATGACCGCACCCGAGCGCCTCACCGCCGCCCTGAGGGATCGCTACCGCATCGAGCGCGAACTCGGCCAGTGCGGCATGGTCACCGTGTACCTCGCCTAAGACCTCAAGCACAAGCGGCGCGTCGCAGTAAAAGTGCTCAAGCCCGAACTGGCCGCAGTGCTCGGCGCCGAACGCTTCGTCCGGGAGACGCGATCGGTCAGTCAGCCAGCGCCCGTTCGAGCGACGCCAACACGGGCGCGATGTCGTCGGTGGCCACTCGCCAGACAATCTCGGAATCCAGGTCGTCGTAGCCGTGCACGATGCGATTGCGCATGCCGATCATCTCGGCCCATGGAAACTCTTCGTGCGTGGCGCGAAAATCCGCCGAGAGACGGCTCGCGGCCTCGCCGAGCCGCTGGATCAGGTGCAGCAGCGCCAGGTGGACGACTTCGTCTGCGTCGAGCGACTCACGCGTGTGCGATCTCGCCAGGGCAACGATGCGCCGCGCGGTGTCGAGCATCTGTTCGAGCGCGAGCCGGTCATTCCGCGGCATAGAGCGTGGTCGCTGAGCTGAGGATCGGGCCGCGCAGGCGAGGTGAGAGCCCCCGGCGAGTGAGCAGATCTACGCGTCGGCCTCCAAAGAGTGGTCGGAGCGCCTCGGCCGCCCGCACCAGTGCAAACCCCGGCGTGTTGCCCGGGGCGAAATCCACCACGACGTCCACATCGCTGTCCGGGCGGACGTCACCGCGGGCGTACGAGCCGAATACTGCGAGCCAGCGGATGTGGTGTCGTTGGCAGACCGATGCGAGTGCGGCTTTATCTACCGACGCGACGAGCGGCGGCCCGTCGGCTTCCTGCGACGCGTATGGCACGGCTGCGGGCTCCCTCACCACCGAAGCGCTGGAGGATGCCTCAGCAGGCTCTGCCGAGACGGCATCGAGCACCGACAGCAGTTCCCCGTTGAGGCTGCGACGATTCGCGGAAGCCCGTTCGCGCAATCGCTTCAGGGTGGCGTCCGGGAGACCACGGATGGTGAGCGTGCGAAGTGGCATGACTGCAAAATGAATGCATAATGACTTGAGGGGCAAGTCACGCGCGACGCGAAAGCGTCTCGCGGTCGAAAGTCGGAGCAAGCGCCGCTGCTGAGGGACGCCCACGAGGCGCTCACGGGCGAGTGCTGCTGTACATCTTTCTCATCTGTGGCTGCACAGCGGGTGGGGTAGGCGACACGCTGGCGGCGGAAGTCCTCCTGAGTCGCCGGAGGCGGCGAACGGGTGACGCACACGTCGTTCCGTACCGTCTGCGCAACGAACATTGCCCGGTGACTTGGCCCAGACGTTCGATGGCGGGAGATTTGTATGCGGTCAACGTTCCTCCATCCCGCCCTGTCCCATGCTCCGCCGAAACTTTCTGCTCGACCTGAGCCGCACTGCCGCCATCTGCGCGGTCGCGCCCGATGCGTGGCGCATGTTGCAGCGTCAGCGCTTGGCCGATGATCCCTTCACACTCGGCGTTGCGTCGGGTGACCCGCTCCCCGATGGCGGCGTGCTGTGGACGCGCCTCGCGCCGCGACCATTCGAACCGGACGGGGGCATGGATGGACAGCGAACGACGGTGCGTTGGGAAGTCGCAGGTGATGACAGTTTCCGCGACGTCGTGGCGCGCGGTACCAGCATTGCATCGTTCGAACTCGGCTACAGCGTGCATGTCGATGTGCGCGGCCTGCACCCCGATCGCTGGTACTGGTATCGCTTCAACGTAGGCGACGCCATGTCGCCTGTGGGCCGCCTGCGCACCGCACCGCTCAACGACGCGGTCGCGCCGCTCGCGCTCGCGTTTGCCTCGTGCCAACACTGGGAGCAGGGCTACTTCACGCCGCACGCACACCTCGCGCGTGAGAACCCCGATCTCGTCGCGTTCCTTGGCGACTACATCTACGAGTACGCCGGCGCCGATCGTGTGCGTCGACATCACGGACTCGAAATCCGCACGCTCGACGACTACCGCCGCCGCTACGCGCAGTACAAGACCGACCCCGATCTGCAGCTCGCGCACGCCGCGTGTCCGTGGCTCGTGGTGTGGGATGACCACGAGGTGGACAACAACTACGCCGATCTCACCGGTGAGAATCGCATGGAGTCGGAAGAGCAAATGCGTACGCGACGCGCCGCCGCGTACCAGGCGTGGTACGAGAACCAGCCGGTGCGCGTGTCGCGTGCGCGTACGTGGGCCGATCTCGATATCACACGACGCATTCGTTGGGGACGCACCGCCGACTTCTGGATGCTCGACACGCGCCAGTATCGCAGCGACCAGGCGTGCAACGATGGCACCAAGCGCACCCCCTGCGGCGACTGGTCCGAGCCGTCGCGCACGCTGCTAGGCGATAAACAGGAACGCTGGCTACTGGACGGCGTCGCGTCAGGGGAAGCACGCTGGCAGGTGCTGGCGCAGCAGGTGATGATGGCACCGTTCGACAGCACACC
>JBBSJG010000310.1:0-2864 GCA_038257485.1 Longimicrobiales bacterium
ACTTCTCGGCCGGCATCTGCTCCGCCGACCGGATCACGTAGGCCTGCGCCTGGCTCCAGACATTCCTCGCCGCCGTGACGCCCGGACTCGCGTCCGGCGCCTGGGGCGCCTGGGCCATGGCCGGGGCCGCGATCAACAGCGCGGACAGGGCGATCAGTTTCTTCATGGTGCCTCCGATGGGGTGGGGTGGCTGTTCTGGCTAACCATGGGATGCGCGGGGCCGGGCTGCAAGCGGTCCGCCGCTGGCGCGGCCGTCACGGGACACTTGTATATTGGGACCGGCCATCCCTGATGCATTCAAACACGGTCCGAAAGAGGTTGCCATGCCATCCACCCGTCGACCCATCCCCATCACCCTCGCGCTGGGCTTCGCTGCCCTTGTGACTGCGACCAGCGCGACCGCCCAGGGCAATCCCGCGCAGACACCGACCCGGGAGGCCAATGCCCTCGATTCGCAGGGCAGGACCGTCGAGGCCCGTGCCATCTTCCAGAAGATCATCGACGAGGCGCCGACGCCCGCGGCCAGGGCCGCCGCCCAGCGCGCCATGGCCATGTCATACGGCTTCGATGGCGACTGCGCCAACACCGTGAAGTACGAGGAAATGGTGATCGACTATTGGAAGACGCGGGAGACGGAGGAGCCGCAGAATGCGTTCTACCAGCAGGGCGAGATGGCAAACGAGGCGGCGCGCATCTGCCTCGATGTCGGCGAACTCGCCGTCGCGGAGCAGTACTATCGCCGGGGCTACGAGCTCGGCATGAAGGAGCCGGAGCCGCGCACGCATCCCAAGTCGCTCTGGGATTACCGCATGGCCCATGCGCTCGGCCGGCTGGCCGCCCGCCGCGGCAATGCCGAAGAGGCAAAGCGACAGGTCGCGGCGGCACGCGAAGCGCTCGACTCCGATTCGGCGATGGCCCGAACACAGGAGCGGTTCTTCCCGTACCTCGTCGGCTACGTCGCACTCTACACCAATGACCTGAAGACTGCAGAGTCAGAGCTGACGAAGGCACTCGCCATCCAGGGCAACGCGAGCGACCCATTCATGCATGTTCTGCTGGCCACGACGTACGAAAAGCTCGGCCAGAAGGACAAGGCGACGGAGATCTACAGGAAGGCGTATGACATGGCGACGGGACACAACCCGCCTGCAGCGTACGCGCGTCCGTTCACGCGGAAGAAACTCGCCGGCGGCATGTAAAGACTGGCAGTTGCCCGATGAAAAGGCCCCGCGAGCAGACAGCTCGCGGGGCTTTTCAGTACTACCGCACTGCTGCGAGATCTCTGACTGCATCCGCGAGCATGCGCGCCTTTGCTTTGTCATTCGCGCTGTTCACATCGCCATTCAACTTCGTCGCGAGTGAAGACAGGGCGTCGCGGCGGGCTTTTCCAGACTTGCGTTCAGCGGCGGCAAGCGACCTGCGTGTGCTCGAGATACCTCCAGCGGACATCCCGCTGTTGCGCTCCAACTGATCCAGGAATGCGCGAGGCAGTGCGAAGCTCGGCGGCCACACCAGTTTCGGCTGGCCTTGTGCATTCAGCTCCGTAAACCGCACGGTGTTCGCAGCATCGATCTCGTTCCGCGAGAGTGCGGGGCTCGGCAGGAGGTCCAGGATGTCGAGACCGCGTGCAATCTCCGAGCTCACGATGTGGCCGTTGTACCAGTACACCGACCATGAGCCGGCGCTTATGAGCCGCGTCGAATCCATCGGGCCGCGATCGAAGAACGCGATCTCGAACGGATGGTTCACATCCGTCCAGTCGAACACCGAGATGCCGCCCTGATACCAGCCCTGCACCATCACTTCGCGACCCGGAACCGGAATCAGCGAGCCGTTGTGTGCAACGCAGTTCTCGAACGACGTCTGTGCAGCCGGCATCTTGTAGTAGCTCTTGTGCACCATCTTCCCGTTCTCGATGGTGAACAACGCATTCGCGCCCCACTCGTACTTGTCCGTCGAACGGCAGCGAGGCGCTGAACCGCCACCCCACTCGTCGCTGAACAGAACCTTCGATCCGTCATTGCTGAACGTCGCCGAGTGCCAGTAAGAGAAGTTCGAGTCGGCCACAGCGTCGATACGACGCGGGTTCGCGACGTCACGGATATCGAGAAGCAGGCCGTACCCGCCGCATGCACCGCCGGCCAGACCGATCGCGGGATACACGGTGATGTCATGGCACTGGTTCGGCCCACCACGCGCGGCACCACCACCTGCACCGGCGCCTGCGCGTCCACCCGCTGGCGGGGCATCCGCGCGGGCTGCTGCCGCCGCCGCACGTGCACCGCGGCCGACCGTGTCGGACGCCGGCGGGCCATGCTGCGGCGGGGCCACGAGGTCATTGAAGATGCGCGGCGAGCTCACGATCGCAGCATCCTTCGGCGATGCAACCGGGATCTTGATGACCTCGATGCGGAACCTCGCCGAATTCGGATCGCTCACCGGACCATCGAGACAGCCGGGCAGTTCGTTCGGCGAACGCACACCGGCAGAACCCGAGACGTAGACGTAGACATTCGCAGCGTCACGCGGGTCCTCGACCACCGTGTGCGTGTGCGAGCCACGGCATGTCTGCACGTTGGCGACGTACTTCGGGTTCGCGATGTCCGTCATGTCGAAGATACGGATGCCGCGCAAACGCTCCATACTCACAGTGTCCTGCACGCCCTGACCCCCGCAGTCCACGCGCCCCGAGTTTCCCTCGCCCGAGACGAACAGCAGATTGCGATGCACCGACACGTCGCTCTGCGACGCCGGGCAGTAGTACTCCGTCTTCAGTTTCGGCGCTGCAGGATTCGAGATGTCGTAAACCTGGTAGCCGTTGTAATTGCCCTGGATCGCGTAGTTCCCCGTGAACGCGAGATCCG
>JBBSJG010000311.1:0-2863 GCA_038257485.1 Longimicrobiales bacterium
TCGACGATGGCGTGATTGCGCGAGACCCATTCGGTGTCGACCACGAGGCTGCTTGCCGGGTCGCGACCGAGCGTCAAGGCGGGTGAAGTCGCGGAAATCTCGATCACCTGGCCGCGGAAGCGCAGAACCAGCTTGCTGCCGCCCACGTGCTGGAAGTCGTCGATGCGGATGGCCCGCTGCACCATGGTGACGTTGCTGGTGTCCTCGTGCCAGATGACGTCCACGATCGGGATCGGCACCGCCTTGCCGCTGACTCGCGCCTCGCCCAGCGCACGCGTATTCAGATCCCCTGCACGCGCCTGCTCCGCAGTGGCAGCGGTGGTGACAATCTGCTCGCGCTTGGCGAGCGCTCCCATACGCGCGGCAGTGTTGACGGCATCACCGAACACGTCGCCATCATCTTCGATGATCGCCTCGCCATGGTGCAGACCAATACGAATGCCCAGACGCTCCTGCACGAATTCGGGATCGTGTGAAAGCCTCTTTTGCATGTCGCAGGCGGCCAGCATTCCCCCCAGGGCGGTGGGGAATGTGCACATGATCTCATCGCCGATGGTCTTGACGGTGCGACCGCCATGACTCTCCGCCACACCTCCGAGAGCCGCAAGCACGGAGGAGATGAGCCGCCTCGCCACCTGGTCGCCACGAGTCTCGAAGAGTTTGGTGCTGCCGGATACATCCGCGAACAGAATCGTGATCGGGCGGACTTCGCTCATGCGTGGATCATAGGCCAAATGATCGGCAGACGACTAGGGACCCTCCCCGGGGACCGGGGTGAAGCGCGGTCCCGTTATGCAGCGATGACGCCTCGGGGCGCCAGAGTCAGCGCATTCCGGAAGCAAGTTCGGCTTCCGCGAGCCGTCGGGCCGCGGTCACGATATCGGTCTCGGAGGGAATGACGAGAAATGCGGCACCTGCCAGCGGAGTGAAGGTGTCGGTGCCCGTCACGCGCTGGATGGGCAAATGCGCGAGACCGCCCTCCACCAGCGCGGTGATGACACCCTCGCCCACGCCGCCACTGAATCGTCCCTCGTCCACGACCAGTACACGCGCGCATTCCGAGCCATGGCGCACTACGACATCCGTAGCCAGGGGCACCAGCCAGCGCAGGTCGACGACCCTGACGCTCCAGCCATGCGCGGCGGCAATGGTGCGAGCGGCACGCAGGCTCATTGGTACCCCATTGCCGTAGGTGAAGATCACGCAGTCCGTGGCGTCCGCGTCATAGACACGCTCGCTGCCCGGAGCCATCGCCTCGTCCGGGCCCGGATAGACCGTCAGCCAGCCACCATCGCCGGGTTCGTACAGATCCTTGGTCATGTAGAGCGCGATGGGTTCAAGCAAGACGCTCACCCGCCCATCGACCTTTGCGAGCGCGGCCAGTGTGCGCAACATGGTCGCCGCGTCGTCGCCCCGGCTCGGACAGCCCAGCACAAGGCCCGGTATGTCGCGCAGCGCGGTGATGGAATTGTCGTTGTGGAAGTGACCCCCAAAACCGCGCTGATAGCCCAGGCCTGCGATCCGGATCACCATTGGGTTGCGGTACTGGTCGTTGGAGAAAAACTGCAGCGACGCCGCCTCGCCCCGGAGCTGGTCGCAGGCGTTGTGGAAATACGCGAGGTACTGGATCTCCGGTAGCGGCAGCATGCCGAGATTCGCATAGCCCTGCGCCAGACCAAGGATCATGGTTTCGTCCAGCAGCGTGTTGAACACGCGGGCATTGCGGAACGCCTTGTGCAGGCCGCGCGTGACGGTGTACACGCCGCCCTTCTGTGCCACGTCCTCCCCGAACAGCAGCGACTCGGGGTACTTCGCCATCAGATCGTGCAGCGCCTGGTTGATCTGGATCGC
This sequence comes from Longimicrobiales bacterium, assembly GCA_038257485.1. GTDB lineage: Bacteria > Gemmatimonadota > Gemmatimonadetes > Longimicrobiales > RSA9 > DASUXU01. The sequence goes on from JBBSJG010000311.1 coordinate 1,852, forward strand.
GAGATGACGTGCCGGTTGCCCCTCCGGCAGGCGCGCTTCGCCGCCGAAGACCTCGAGCCTGCGCTCCTGGTAATCCGCGCGTCGCGCTTCCGCGTCCACCCGTTCCGGAGAGAACGGCGCCAGTGTCGCGATGACTTCGGCGAGCGAATCGATCTTCGGCCGCCGGTCGGCTTCCGCGGCTGCATCGAAACAGCGCTTGCGGATCGACTCGTATCGGTCCAGCAGTGCCTCTCTGTCCATGAGTCCGGATTCGAGCGCGATGGCCGCCGTGCGCAGCAACGGGTCGGACGCCTCGACTGCGCACAATTCCTCGATCGAACGCCACTCGATCTCGAAATCGGTGCCGGCGTGCCCCATGATCCGTGTGGTGTGCAGATGCAGAAAGGTGGGGCGCCGCGTGCGTCGGCAATGGGCGATCGCCTCTGCAACCTGCCCGTAACCGCGCGCCAGATCCAGCCCGTCCGCCTGAAAATAATCGAGGTCCGGACGTTGCCGAAAATTGCGTTCAATCCAGCCGCCGGGCGTTTTCACCGAAATGCCGATGCCGTTGTCCTCGCAGACAAACAGAATGGGAGCCGGCAGTCGCTGGTAGGCGGTCCACGCCGCTGCGTTGAACGCAGTTTGCGCTGTGGCGTGGTTGCTCGATGCGTCGCCGAACGAGCAGACCACGACACTGTCGCCCGGAATCGGTGAATCGTGCCCGATCCGCTTCGCCTGCTCGATCGCGATGGCGGTGCCGAGTGCCTTGGGAAGATGCGAGGCGATGGTGGAAGTCTGGGGCAGCACCCAGAGCGGCTTCGATCCCCAGACCTTGTGCCGGCCGCCCGAAGCGGGATCGTCGCGACTGGCCGCAAATGACAGCGCCGAGTCCATCACCGGATCGATACCGCGCACTTGACGGGAACGTTCGGCCATGAACGCGCCACTGCGGTAATGCAGGAACGCAGGATCCGTGTGGCGCGTCAGTCGCGCCACCATCGCATTGCCTTCATGACCGCTCGATCCAATGGAA
>JBBSJG010000312.1:0-2857 GCA_038257485.1 Longimicrobiales bacterium
ATGGCGAGGAACCGGATCTGCGTCGCGGACAACCGGGCAAACACATAGTTCGACACCGAGGAGTACTTCACCTGCCACGCTTCCGCCTGCTTCTCGACCTCTTTGAGCGCGCCGTCGAGCCCACCTTCGAACAGCTCATTCAATGCAATGATGACGTCGAAGACGCCGCTCGGATTCTCATTGATGCGCGACTGCAGCGGTTCCGTCACGATCGACCGCATCATGTTGCGGCGAAGCTCGCGACGGGTGTCCGCTGGCTTCGATGAATCGGTGCTCGAACTCGGCCCCGACGTCGTCGCCGACCGGGCCTCTGGCGTTGCCGAGTGTTTCGAAGGTCTTTTCGCCGACTGCTTGGCCGACTTCTTCGCTGACTTCTTCGCCGACTTCTTCGCCGACTTCTTCGCCGACTTCTTCGCTGATTTCTTCGCGGTAGCGGACCGCTTCTTCGGCTGATCAGTCACTCGGTCACCTCGGATGACATGCATCGTGATAGGGTGGGCTGAAGAATGGCACGCGTGCCGGCATCTGTCGAACGCTCCTGTCGGACTGATCCGTAAACGCGTTGCGCCAGGCAGTCCCACCGCGAACCTCCCACAGACCCTTCGCGCTTTCGCGCCTTCGCGAGCTCGCGCAACTGCGTCCGCACCTCGCACAGCTCCTGCCACCTGCACCACGCCTCGCTTCGCGTCTTCCCTGCAGCTGAGCGCGCTTGGCAGCAACCCGCTTCGGTTGTACCGTTGCCGAACCAGGTGCCTCGCGCTTACCTCACCTCCCCTCCGCACATGTTGCGCCCTGCCGTCTTGCTCGACGCCGCGATGACCGTGTACGAGGCGCGTCGGCGTCTTGCGCAGCACGGACTCTGGCTCGATCCCGCCGATGACGCTGCCCAGGATGTATTGGACGCATTCGTGGAACGTCGGCGATCCGCCGCCGAACGCGTCAGCGCTGCGACACATCACAACGTCCCGATGCCCGACATGTCCGCCGCGAGACAGGCGCTCGAACAGCCGCTTGACGATGCGTGGATCGCCATTCGCCGGGAAGAAGCGCTCACCGTGTACTGGTACGCGTATCCCGCCGAACACGTGCTGCACGAGCTGCGCGAGGTGGACGGCCACGTGTCGATCACAAGCGCGCTCAACTTGCACGAAACGGGACGCGCAGACACTGAACAGGTGGACGTCGTCACCTCCTCACCAACGCTCGCCGAGGACTTCGCAGGCGTGGTGCTGAGAGGTACAGAGTTCGTCGCTGTCTCCGAGCCTCGGCCTGTACCGCGCATGCAGGCGCCAGGCATGCCCGACAGTTTTGGCACGGGCGACACATCACGCAGCGCGCAGCCGTCGCCTGCGGGCGCGGCACCACCAGCGAGCGCGCCGCCTCCCGCGTCACCACCGCCACCCACAATGGCGCAACCGACAGCACCACCACCCGCCGATCCGGCAACCCGCCCCCTCGTAGAAGTCAGTGCGTATCCGCGGGTCGAACATCCCGAACAAGTTGCCGTTGCCCAGCCCTTCGATCTCAGCATCGGACTCGGCCGCACAGTCATGGCCGGTCATGTCGACACTGGTCCGATGGTGCTCACCGCACCAACCGGCACCGCGACGCTTCCTGTCGAGATCCAGATTGTCGCCGACGGCTTTCTCGCTCCCAACGGGTGGCGGCATGTGCTGAACGTGTCCGTGACCGATCCGGTCAGTGCAGTGCTCGCAGTGCCGCTCATCCCGCAATCGCAAGACACGCCGGTAAAGGCGCGTACGATCACTGTGCACTTCGCGTACGACGGCGTTACACGCGGTTCCATCACCCGATATCTCGCCGTGGTCATGCCCGGCATCATCATGCCTCCGGCCGATCCGCGCGGGATCGACATCCTACAGCACCAACCTGACGCCCCGTCAATCACCGTCGCACCATCGGCGGGCGTGCCTGACATCGAACTCAACATCGCCAAAGCCGACGGCAACGTCGCGCGCGGCACGTTCCTGTGCACCATACGCAATGCACACGGCATTCCTGTGCCAGATGCAGCGCTTCCAGTAGATCTCGGCAGTGATCCGCGCACGTTCGCGCGCCAACTCATCGACGAGATGCCGCGCAATGACGGCGGCGAACTGCTGCAGTTCATGGTGGAAGGTGCCGGCGACCTGATCGCGAAGCAGCTGCCACAAGAGTTCTGGCAGATCTTGCGCGACGTGCACGCGGCGGTCGGCAATACGCGTGCGCTCACGCTGCAGCTCAACAGCGCCGACCCGTACGTGCCATGGGAGCTTGCGCTGGTGGATCCACCGCTCGACCCGTCGCGCGTGCCGGTGCTCGCCGCACAGGTGAGCATGGGACGCTGGATCCTCGGCGACGCCGCGGTCGCCGCCCCGCCGCGCGCCGCACTGCAGGTGCGTTCGCTCGCTGTGATGGCCGGCATGTACATGGCCGCTACATCCGGCCTCAAGAAGTTGCCAAAGGCCGAAGAGGAAGTGACCGAGCTTGAAACCGCGTACAAGAGTCGTGGTGCGCTCCGCTACGACTGCAGTGCACCGGCACTCAGCAGCCTGCTCAGCGCATCGATTGGCGGTGGCGCACAGGTCGTGCACTTCGCCGGACACGGACAGGTAGACCCACTGCGCCCGGGAGATGCAGCGCTCTTTCTGAACAACGGCACCGCGATCAATCCGATGCTCTTTCGCCGTACGCCGCTCGGTCGCAACAACGCTCCATTCATGTTCCTGAACGCATGCATGGTTGGCGTTGGAGGCGAGATGCTCGGCGACTACGGCGGTTTTCCCGGCAACTGCCTCGCCGGCAACTTCACCGGACTGATTGCGCCGCTGTGGGCCGTGAATGATGTCATCGCAAA
>JBBSJG010000313.1:0-2825 GCA_038257485.1 Longimicrobiales bacterium
GGCGGCCATCCAGGCCGTGAAGAAGTGGCGCTTCAATCCCGAAATCCGCGACGGCAAGCCCATTGCGGGCGTCGTACTCGTTCCAATCGACTTCAAGCTAACCGAAGGGTGACGTCATGCTGCAAGACCCCAACGCTCCATCCGCAGTACTCGCCGCAGGCACCGACAACGCCGCCGCCCTTCAGCAGATGGGTTTCGACCATCTCATCCGGGATTTCGACTGGGTGGGCTGGACCGTCTTCATCCTGCTGATCGTGATGTCGATCAGTTCCTGGTTCTACATCGTCATCAACGCCATCCGGAACGCGCGCATCACCGGGCGCATGGACAAGGCGATGAGCACGTTCTGGCAGACGCCGAACGCTGCCGATGCGATCCGCTTCATGGAACAGCAGCCCAAGTGGGAACCGTTCTCGAAGATCGCGCTGGACTGCGCTTCCGCCGCCGCCCACCACCAGCGTCACGAGGGTTCGCGCCTGGTCGAGGCACTCAACCGGTCCGAGTTCATCGACCGTGCGCTGCGCCAGGCCGTGTCCCGCGAGAGCAACAAGCTCGAGAACGGCCTGACCCTGCTCGCCACGGTCGGTTCGTCGGCGCCCTTCGTCGGCCTGCTCGGCACGGTCTGGGGCATCTACAAGGCGCTGATCCGCATCGGCGCAACCGGGCAGGCGTCGATCGACGCCGTCGCGGGTCCCGTCGGTGAGGCGCTGATCATGACCGCGTTCGGTCTGTTCGTCGCCATCCCGGCAGTGCTCGCGTACAACTTCTTCGTACGCGGCAACGGCAACATCAACGCCAAGTTCGACGAGTTCGCCAACGACCTGCACGACTTCTTCGCGACCGGTTCGCGCGTGGATACCGCGCCACGCGCCGGTACAGCGCCGCCCGCCGCGCAGTCCGCGCGCGTCTGATCCCCGGACGCTGACGGAGAACCACGATGGGTATGGGAGCAGGCCACGAACCCGGCGGCGTGATGGCGGAAATCAACGTCACGCCGATGGTGGACGTCATGCTGGTGCTGTTGATCATCTTCATGATTACGGCACCCCTCATGTCGCACAAGGTGAAGGTAAACCTGCCGCAGGCGCAGATGGAACCGAACAAGGAACCGCCCAGTACCATCACCCTCACGATGAAGACCAACGGGGACGTGTTCTGGAACGACTCCCCGACGGTGCAGGAAAGCATCGACAACCAGCTTCGCATCGAGGCCAAGCGCACGCCGCAGCCCGACGTGCAGATCCGTGCGGATCGCGACACGCCCTACGGCGAGGTAGCGAAGCTCATGGTTTCGGCCAAGAACGCCGGCATGAAGAAGGTCGGATTCATCACCACGCCGCAGCGCGGCGGCTGACGCCGCGCGACGGCTTCGTGCAAGGCACAGACCATGGCATTCACTAACAAGAAGCGGGCACGGCCCATGGCCGACATCAACGTCACTCCGATGGTGGACGTGATGCTGGTGCTGCTCATCATCTTCATGATCACGGCACCGATCCTGGCCCACAAAGTCGACATCGACCTGCCGCAGAAGACCCGTAATCCGATCACGGAAGTGGATCCGCCGCCCCCGATCGAACTGCGCATCCTGGCCACCGGCGAGATGTTCTGGAACGGTCAGCCGCTGATCCGCGAGGCGCTCGAGCCCCAGTTGCGACTGGAAGCCGGCAAGGATCCCCAGTCGGTTCTGCAGGTCGATGCGGACAAGCAGACGCCGTACCAGGCGGTCGCGGATGTGCTGGCCACGGCCAAGCGCGTGCAGATGAACAAGATCGGATTCAAGAACCTGTCTGGGTGAGCGGGGACTTGTCGCGGCTCTGCCGCGACCCCGCGAACGCACGCACACGGATGTTCGGGCCGGACGCCCAGCCGCAGGGACGCCTGCTTGCGCAATGCAAACATACTGCGCATCAAGTCCCGGTCGTCTGCTCCGATGCTCGGCTCACTCAAGGCCGCGTATCCCTGCGCTGCATTGAGGCCGCTCAGCTTCCACGCTCCGTGCGCAGCGAGAGACGCACCGGCCTCTACAGCGGCGTGCCGCTGCTCGGGGTACTCACGGACCGATTCTCGCCACGCTTTCGAGAGGCCAGGACCGAAGCGTCGAGGCCCGAACCATGCTGGGAGAAGCACGCAAGACCCAGCGACCAGCGCGATCAAACCGTCGTTGCCGAACGTCAACATGCCGATTCAAAACACCGGAAGCAACGCACCCGCGACCCAAAGCAATACCACCAGCAATGTCACTGAGCGCAGTGCGCTTTTGATGTGCTGGTGGCGATTATGGAAAGGTAGTTGCGGACGGTTGAGTCGAGTCCGGCATACAGCGCCTCCCCGATGAGGGCGTGGCCGATGGAGACCTCGAGTACGCCTGGGATTGCGGTGAGGAAGGCGCCGAGGTTGTCCTGGTCGAGATCGTGGCCGGCGTTTACGCCGAGTCCCGCTGCGATCGCTGCGAGCGCGGTCCGCGCGCAGGCCGAGACCGCGCTGGCCATCTGCGCGGCATCGTTCCTGAGGAATGCGCATGCATAAGGACCCGTGTAGATCTCGATCCTTTCGATTCCGATCGCTGCGGCAGCGTCGAAACATTCGCTGCCCGCGTCGACGAACGCACTGACACGCACGTCGAGCGAGCGCAAGGCAGCAACGAGGGGTGCCAGGCGCGGCGCATCGTGTTCGAGATCGAAGCCGTGGTCCGAGGTGAGCTGGCCGTCCGCGTCGGGAACCAGAGTGCACTGCCGCGGCCGCACTTCGCGCACCATTTCGAGCAGTCCCGTATATCCCTTCTGCGCCGGAGCGAACGGGTTGCCCTCGATGTTGAACTCCAC
>JBBSJG010000314.1:0-2717 GCA_038257485.1 Longimicrobiales bacterium
CCCAGAAGAAGATCTTGTCGATGGAGCCATCGGCAAGGTACTGGTTTGCGACCGAAGGGATCGAGGTGCCCATCACGCACACCTCGTCTTCAAGTCCGGCCTCCTGCACCGCGCGGGCGATGCCGGGAACGTCGTTTCCGGCCGATCCCTGGAAACCGGCGATGTTCGGGTACTTCGCGAGTACCTCTTTCGCGCGCTCGTAGGCGGTGCCCTGGTCGTCGGTGCTTTCAATCGGCGTCTCGACGCGGGTCATGTCGGGGAAGTTCGCGGTCTGGTTGTCGTATCCCGCTCCCACCCACTCCATGTGGGTCTTGGCGGTGAGCCCACCGACGAACTGCACGTACTCTCCGGTGTTGCCCATGCACTCGGCGAGGTTGTCCATGATCTCGGAGCCGTACGAGGCGTTGTCGAACGCTTCGATGTCGATGTCGACATTCTCGATGCCGGTTGCCTCGTGGGCGACCACGATGATGCCCTGGTCGCGGGCCTGCTTGAGCACTGCCGACAGCGCCTCGGGCGAGTTCGGTACGACGGTGATCGCGGTCGGCAGCTGCGCGATGATGTCCTGCACGATCTGCACCTGCTTCTCGGGGCTGACGTCGTCAGCACCCTCCTGGCGGGCGTCGACGCCGGTGCGGTCGGCGAACGACTGGACTCCCACGGCCATGCGCTGGAACCACGGAATGGTCTGGGCCTTGACCACGGTGACCATCACCATGTCTTCGGCGGACTGTGACGCGCCGTCGGATCCACCGTCTGTGGTGCTGCCGCCGACGCTGCCTACTGACGAGCATCCGGCGAGGGCGATCGAGGCCCCCACGAGAAGTGCGGTGCCCCGGAGGGTCTGCATGCGATTCATATTCGTTTACTCCTTTGTGAACGATGGGTGGCCGAGCCACTGGTGTGCTGCACACCCTCGGGATGCGCGCTCTGGGATGAAGTAAGCCACAGTTGACCGGACGCCGTCAAGCGATACCGCGCAGAAAATGCGCTGTTTCGCGCATAAACGCACATCCGCTCCCGAATCGTTACGTGGAGCGGGCGAATTCGGCCCGCGGGGAGCGCTCGGAGATGGCGTTCCGCCGAAAACGTGCCGTCGCGCCGCCTATCGCGCTCCGCAGGGCGGCAACGGGACGTGAATGCGCACATCGACTGCGCACTTTCGCGCGAGAAAGTTTGCGGATCGTCGTTCGCGCAGTAGATTGCTGAGCAAGCGTCTCGAGGAAGAGGATCCGGATGTCACGTCAGGCCGAGATCATCGACGCCCTTCAGGACCGAGGGTTTCAATCGGTCAACAGCCTCGCCGCCCGCTTCGACGTGACCGCCTCCACCATCCGGCGCGATCTGGAGCGGCTCGAGGCCATGGACCTGCTCAAGCGCACCCATGGCGGGGCTATCCCGGTGAAGCAGTCCGAGACGCCGCACAGCTTCAAGGAGGAACTGCACCTCGCCGAGAAGGCCGCGATCGGCAAGGCGATGGCCGAACGTGTGCTGGAAGGGCAGACCGTGCTGCTCGACGGAGGCACGACCACCCTCGAGGTGGCGCGCAATCTCGCGCAGCGGCGCCTCACCGTGGTCACCAACGACCTCCGGATTGGCATGGAGATCGCGCAACGGCGCTCCGCTCATCTCGTGTTCATCGGCGGCGAATTGCTGCCGAATGTCTACACGATGTGGGGTCCGGCATCGGTGCAGCAGATCAGCAATCTCCGGGTGGATGTCGCGATCTTCGGGGCGGACACGGTCTGCGACGACGGTCTCTACAACACGAGCAGCTACGAGGTGGAGCTGAAGCGCAAGATGCGCTCGATTGCGCGCGAGGCGTTCTTCGTGGCCGACAGCTCCAAGTTCGGCAGGGAGGCCCTATTCAAGGTGTTCGAGGTGGATGACTTCACCGCGGGTATCACCGACGACCTGCTCGACCCGCTGCGGGCATCCCACTTTCCCATCCCCATCATTCAGGTGGGTGCGCGCGGCGCCTGACGGAGGCTCGCTCAGCGACCGCCACGCCCCGCGAACACCGCGTGGAGGAGCGGGAATATCGACCCGATCATGAGCACCGTACCGAACACCGCGTCATCCGCTCGCAGCACGACTCCGGCGATGAGCGCGGCGCCGAAGATCAGCGCCGAGATCGCCTGCCGCGCAGTGCGCTCGAGCCGGGCGACCCTGCGCTCGAGCGCGGGGCTCGTGACCGCCACGGTGCCATCCTCGAGTCCGGTGACCAAACGGTCGATCCGTTTCGGCAGACGCCACGCGATACCGGCGATTTCGAGCGCCTGCTGCGCGATGTCCTGCACCGCGTTTCCCCCCTCGTCCCGCAAAATCTGCGCGGCGTAGGGCTCCACCGAGTCCCAGAGGTTGAACTTCGGGTCGAGCGCGCTGGCGACCCCAGAGGTGAGCGACATCGCGCGGATGACCAGAAGGAAGTTCTCCGGAAGCTGGAACGGCAGAGACCGCACCACCTCGCCGAATTGCACCGCGAAGTCGCGGAACTCCCGTGGGTCGATCTCGCGCAACTCCGCGAAGCCCATGCCGCCGAATCTCGCGAACAGCTGCGTCATGGCGCGCTCGAGTTCGACGGTGTCGGCCGAAGCCATGAGCACGCCTACGTCGCGCATGCCATTCACAAGCCCCCGCCCGTCGCGCGATGCCGCCGCGATCAGCAGCTTGCGAAGACCGTTGCGGGTGCTGGTGGTGACCTCGCCCATCATGCC
>JBBSJG010000315.1:0-2693 GCA_038257485.1 Longimicrobiales bacterium
GCCCGCTGCGCCAGCGGGGCCATCGCCGTCGGAGTTGCGCGCCAAGCGCAAGGAGCGCGCAGAGCGTGCGGGTTCGCGTGCGGTGAACCGGATCGCGTCGAAGTTCTCGGGTGCGATCCGCGCGGCGACCAGTCAGGCGTCGGGGCTCGGGACCGCGATCGAGGATGCTGACACGGCGTATGGTCAGTCGGAGCGGGCGTTCGGACAGTCGGACGAGAAGCTCGGTACGAAGGCTGGCCGCGATGCCCGCCTATCTGAGATAGCTGCGCTGAGGGAGCAGAAGAGTAAGCAGGTCGGCCGGATGAAGAAGCGTGCGTCGGCGTTGAAGCGGGCGATCTCGAAGCTTGAGGCGTTGTTGAAGCAGGGACGTGCTGCGCGCAACAAGGCGAAGGGTGCCAAGCGCGCGAAGATCAACGAGCGGTTGCGCGCGTATGAGGATCGCCTGTCGGAGTTGAAGGCGGAGTTGAAGGCGCTTGGCGTGGCGGTCAAGGACACGGAGTTGGATATCGGTGATTTGGCGAAGGAGGCCGGCGAGGTTGCCGGTACGCCGGATGATGCGCCGCCCGATCCTCCGGATCCGATGGACGCGGTTGGGCAGGCGTTGAGTGACATTGATTTGCAGGAGCGCGCTGGGTTGTTGTCGGCTGATCAGGCGCGTGCGGCTCGGGTGGCGACGTTGACGGCTGCGCTTGGGTCGGGCACGTTGGATCAGCGTCAGCAGTGGGAAGTGATGGCCCAGTTGCGTGACATCACGGAGGCTGCGGCTCAGGCGACGGTGGATAACACGGCTGCGCTACGGGATTTGAAGGCGAGCATTGACGCGCAGACCGCGTTCGCTAACAGCGTGTCGGCTGTCACGTCGTTCCAGGCTGTTCGTGCTCTTGCGGACATCATCAATGGTCAGCTTGGTAATGGTGTGCAGCAGCGCCGGTCGATGCCCGGTAGCGGCGCGCTCTCGAGGATCTAGGGAGGTCTCATGGCACGAGTGCTTGTAGCGACGCAGCCGTGGGGCATCCTGTTGGAGAAGAACCCGACGTCGCGCGGGCTGAGTGTCCCGGTCAGCGGGCAGTTGGCGGCGATCAATACGACGGTGTACACGGCCAGTACGGGCGGCACGACGATCTCGGCCCCGGCGTTCGTGACGGACAGCAACGGCGGGCTGCCGGGCTATGTCGAGGAGGGCACTCACACACTGACGGTCAACGGTGTGGCGCAGGAGGTCAACGCGGTCAGTGGACTGGTGGCTGCGCGAGTGACTGCGGTGGAAGGCAATCGCGTGCTGAAGACGCTGGTGTTCAATCCCGTCGACTACGGGGCCGATCCTACGGGCGTCGCGGACTCGCTCGCGGCGTTCAACGCGATGCAGACGGCGATGGGTACGCGCGGCAAATCCGTTCTGATGCCGCAGGGCGAGTACTTTTTCTCCGCGCCGTGGACGGTGAACCGCGCGATGGACCTGAAGGGCGCTAGTGACGGGTTGCCACACGCGAGCGCGGGCACGGTGCTGAAGTTCGCGGCGGGCCAGTCGGGCATCATCTTCGAGAATTCGACGGCACAGTTCTCGACGCTCAGCAAGCTGTACATTCGCAGCCTGTCGACCATCGCGGGGACCGATGACGGATTGCGGTTGCGCGCCCACGGCCTTGAGCTGGATCAGGTGACGGTCGAAGGGTTCGGTCGCCATGGCTTCAACATCGACTCGACGGGCGGCAACGCGAACTGCATGTCGCTGCGGCGTTGTCGCGCGAACCTCAACCGCGGCAACGGCTTCGACATCCGCGGTGCCGACTCTAACGTCATCAGCTTCTTGAACATCGACGCGACGGGAAACACCGGCTGGGGGGTGGACTGCGCGTCGTCCAACAACCTGTTCCTCGCCCCTCACGCCGATAGCAACGCCGCTGGCGCGTACCGCGATTCGGGCAACTCCAACCAGTGGATCGCGCCGTACATCGAGGGCGGCGTCGGCGACGGTGTGACGTTGAGCGGCGTCGCCACCGTGTGGCTTGGGACGGCTATCGCGCCGGGCGTCCTGACCGACACGTCAACGAGCAGCATGATCTGGCGCGGCGGGAACTTTCGCGACATCCAGATCGGGACGGGAAGCAGCCCGCTGAAGCGCATCCACACGGTGAACATCGGCGTGGACCTCCCGTCGATAGCGGCGAACACGACGATCGTGCATAACGTCACGACGCCGGCCGGGACTGTGCTCGCGGGAGATCGGGTGATCCACGTGGGGATCGAGGCCTTGAGCCACGGACTCGTCATCCAAGGGACGCCGTTGGTCGGCGCGACGGACGTGATCGCGATACGTGTCAGCAACCTGACCGCTGCGGCGATCGACTCTCCCAGCTTCATCTTCTACTTCACGATCCTGCGCGTCTGATGACCGCTTTGCGTGAGGAGCACTCAGGGAGGGATGCCGCATGAGCCCCATCGTCGTCCCGGCAGTCCCCGCAACAGACCTAGAGTCCTTCATCCTCGGCGGCCTCGAACTGAACGATTCCCCGTTCTTCATCGAGTCCATCAACTTTGGTTTGCCCGCGAGCCTCGCGGAGTGGATCCGGGGCGCGGACTCAAACGGCGCGATCCTGTCACGGCCGCCCTTGTATGAGAACAGGGTGATCGAGGCGAAGGTCAGCGTCGAGCGGCAGGCGACGATGGACGCCGCGCTCGCGCACATCGGGACC
>JBBSJG010000316.1:0-2683 GCA_038257485.1 Longimicrobiales bacterium
TCGATCTCGCGCAGCACGTCCTGGATCAACGGGTCGTCGAGGATCGAATCGTCACCGGTCTCCCGCACATAGCGATCGAGCGCGAGTGGATAGAGGAGTGCCTGCTCGAGACAGAATCCCGGTTCGATGACGCCGCCATCGAGGTAGCGCCACTGGAGCCCCGGTTGCGCGGAATACAACTCGAAGGAATCGCGCAGAACTTCGCGCGCGAGCAATGGATCGGTCATGGTGATGCATGGCAGTGTCCAGAACAGAACTTCGCGTTCATTGACGGCAGCGCCGGGCACATGAAGGGGCGATCGGGATGACACGGGATAGATGCGATCGTCGTCGAACGCGCGACCGAGTGCAAAGAAGTGATTGAACAGGAGGTTGCGATTGATGATCTCGGAGAGCTTGACGTCGGTTGCGCGGCGCATGAGATGTGCGAGTTCGAGACGGGCATCCCTCAACAGCGAAGCAGCGCCGACGCGCGCGAGGTGTGCTGCGTGCCCGAGCGAGCTGTCGCGATCGCGTCCGATGCCGAAGTAGAACGCGCGGCGAACGCTGCGTCCGCCTCGAATGCGCGCGCGCACCGAGACCTCCGCATGAAGCACGGTTCCCTGCTCCCGGATGACATCACGGCCGGGGTCCGGCGAGAAGCGTTCGCCGTGATCGCCGACGACGCGGAACACTGCGTCCCCATCGTCAGCGGCGATGCCGAAAGCGAAGACAGGCGACGGCGTTCCGATCTCGAATGCAATGCCCTTCTGCATCGCACCCGCGGTTGCGCGGTGTCCGCCATGCAACGGTCGTGGTCGCGCGACGTGGAGGCTCGCCCCACGCACCTGCAGCTCGAGCACGACGTCGATGTCTACCGATGCCGTGCCACGGTTCTGGATCTCGCACTGAATGAACCCACCTCGCGCGAGCGGCTCATATCCGCCGGGCGCGCAGTACGTCAGTGCAACGTGGAGTGCGTCGATCTCCGTTTCCGCATAAGGAATCCACCGTTCGAGCCGTTGCCACTGCAGGTTGCCAAGTGGCTGCGGCGTTTCGCCGGCGCGGCCGATCGTGATGCGTGCGAAGGGGTCCCCGTCCCAGGAAACGATCCCGCCCATCCCCGCGTGCACCGCCGAAATCGATGCGACGCTGCCATCCGCGCGATCGATCCGGGGAAAGGCCATATAGTGGTTGCCCGTAAGCTCCGCCGTTGGCGCGTCCGCCCGATCCGTCATGATCCGCCTCCCCTCCGTTTGTCCCGCGTCCCGGCTCCCAGTATCGCCACAGCATGGCCCACCCGTCAAAGGCGATGCCATGACCTGATTTTGCTTGACTCTGCGACTTCAGCATGCGTATACTCATGCTGTTCTTTCCATTAGCGGATTCCGACGAAGGATAGCCGATCAACAGGATTGCAGGCCGGGGTACGTCTGGCAGGCCCCTCGTCGTTCCGCGCGTCAACCCGTTCGCCCAACCTCATCGAGGGGACCCTTCATGCGCTTGAAACTCCGTCGTCCGTTCCTGCTGGCCGCCGCGCTCCTGCTCGCTGTCCTGACGCCCGTCGTGGCACAGGCTCAGGATGGCACGATCATCGGCAGCCTTACCGAGGCGAAGACGGGCAGTGCGCTCGCCAACGCGAACATCGAGGTCAAGACGCTGACCGGGACGCTCGCAGCGCGCGCTCTCTCGAATGCCGATGGCAAGTACCGCCTCACGGTGCCTGCCGGCAGCTACAACCTGAGTGTCCAGATCGTGGGCTATGCTGCAACCAGCATCCCGAACGTGACAGTCCGCGCCGGTGCAACAACTACCGCGGATGCAGCGCTCACGGAGGCAGCATTCCAGCTCGACCCGATCGTAGTCTCAGCATCGAAACAGCAGGAGAAGGCGACGGAAGCTCCCGCCCACGTAGAAGTCGTGAGCGCCACCGCAATCAACGAGCGTCCGGCAGCTACGTCGGTCGAGCACCTGCGCGGCACGCCGGGCGTGGACATCATCACACAGGGCGTGCAGTCGTCGAACGTGGTGGTGCGCGGGTTCAACAACATCTTCTCTGGCGCGCTCTATACACTGACGGACAATCGCATGGCCGGTGTCCCGTCGCTGCGCGTGAACGTGATGCACTTCATCCCGACCACGGATGAGGATCTGCAGCGTATGGAGATCGTGCTCGGACCGGGCTCGGCACTATACGGACCGAACACGGCGAATGGTGTGCTCCACCTGATCTCGAAGTCCCCGCTGGTCGATCCGGGCACCACGTTCAGCCTCACGGGCGGAACGCAGGACCTCTTTTCCGGCACACTCCGCACAGCGCACCGCCTCTCGGATCGCATCGGTGCGAAGGTCTCGGGAACGTACCTGAAGGCGACGGAGTTCAACTACGTGGATCCGGATGAAGCGTCGGAGCGCGCTCGCGCGACGGGTGCAACAACGGCCGCAGCGTATCGCGCCGGCGTGATGCGCGCCCTGGGCATCACGCAGGCGGAGGCGGACGCACGGATCGCAACGATCGGCGCACGCAACAATGATGTCGAGCGCTGGAGCGGCGAGGGCCGTGTAGACATGCGGGTGACGGAGAAGCTGACAACGATCCTGCAGGCGGGCATGACGAATGTCGGCAGCGGCATCGAACTCACGGGTCTCGGCGCCGGCCAGGTGAAGGACTGGAACTACTCGTACGTGCAGGCGCGTGCGACGA
>JBBSJG010000317.1:0-2656 GCA_038257485.1 Longimicrobiales bacterium
CGACCGTCAGTGTCGGATCACCAGGATCGGCGACCGCGCGCAACAGCAGCCGGAGCTCACGCAACTCCACCTTCTCCACGATGCCGGCGCCCGTGACCTGCACCGGGACATTGCGGCCTTCGAGCGCCGACGCGTACTCGGCCAGTCGCTTCGTATTCGGCGTCAGCAGCAGGAAGTCACCAGGCTTCCGTTCCGCCGGCTTGCCATCCTTCGGCCGGATGCGGTGCGCGATCCACGTCGCGATGCGCTGTGCATCCTCGCTCCCAAGGCGATCAACCTTGTCATGCGGTGTTCCGATCTCGTACCAGAATACGCCCTCCGTACCGGACGCATCACGAGGCTGCACCCGCATCGGTGCATACCTCGCTTGCGTCTCCGTCGCTTCGGGCGGAAACTTGTCGACGAAATTGTCGTTCACGAACGTCTCGATCGGCTGGCGCGACCGGAAGTTGGAGATGAGCTCGACTACGCCGCCCAGGTCGCTGCCCCACTGCTCGAACCGCGACTTCACCTGCGCGTACAGCGTCATGTCCGCGCGGCGGAACCGATAGATACTCTGCTTGGGGTCGCCGACGACGAACAACGCGCCGGGTCGAGGCACGACATGCCACCATGCTCCTGCCTCCGCTTCACCATCAGGCTCGGACGCAAGCAGGAACAGCACCTCGGCCTGAACAGGATCCGTATCCTGAAACTCGTCGACAAGAAGGTAGCGATAGCGCTCGCCCAGCTCGCGACGGGCCGCCGTACTGTCGCGCAGCAGGGACGCTGCAAGCAACAGCAGGTCCTGAAAATTCAGTGTGCCGGTTCGCATCCGTTCCGCGGCATATGCGCGCTCCGCGTTGCGCGCGAACGACAGCACCGCTGGATATCGGAACTCCCACCATTCGCGAACCACGCGCTCCGCCAATGCGCCGGTCTCGAAGAGTGCGGTGAACTCATCCTGAATACGCTTCGCTGCAGCGGCATTCAGCCACCGGTTCTGCGTCGCCTTGAAACTGCTCGGTCGCAACTCCCCGATTGTGTCGAGGAAACTCGCATCACTGGTCCAGCCCAGCACAAAGCGATGAAAGCGCAGACGCCGCAGTGTCGTCTGCAGCGAGTCCCACCCCCGCCCGGGCTCCTCTGACGGCAGATACGTCACTGCGTCATCCATCAACTGCTCGATGCGACGCCGCAGGGTATGCGCATCCGGACGTGGCCGGGTCGGCGAGGGGAACAGGACATCGGGCTGACTCGATATCTCTTCGAACAAGCCGTACAACTGCTGGGGTCGCACACCCATCGCCGACAGCGCCGCCAGCTCGGGGTCGCCATTGTTCGACAGCCGCTCCATCTGCGTCAGCCAGAACTCGCGCCGCTGGCGCCGCTCTTCCGAACCCAGTGTCTCGCGGAACCCTGGATCGAGTCCCGCCTCCAGCGGCCGCTCGCGCAGGAGCCTCGCACAGAATGCGTGGATGGTACCGAGAAACGCGCGATCGATGTCGCGCAATGCCTGGTCGAATCGCTCAGCCGCGACAACATCCCCGTCCGTGCGTGATCCGTGCAACGCACGCTCGAGTGCGGTCTGGAACCGTTCGCGCAGCTCGGACGCTGCCTTGCGCGTGAACGTCACGGCTGCGATCTGATGCACGCCCGCTCGACCCGTGCCGACGAGCGAGACCATGCGTCGCACCATTTCCGTCGTCTTGCCGGCGCCCGCGCCCGCCTCTACCAGCAGACTCGTATCCAGGTCGCTGCGGATGCGACGGCGAGCGGATTCATCCGGCAGCTCGCGCACAGCCGGCAATGCAATCGCCGCGCGCTCTGCGACCCGTGCAGGTTCTGCCGCGGGCTCCGCCGACGGCGCGCCGAAAAGGTCGAACTGATCCATCAGACTCTGCGCACGTCGCGCAGTGTCTGCAGTGCCGGGTCACCCGCCTCGCGCGACCACTCCGCCAACGGCGAGTGCACCTTGCCGTAGTCGTCCACCTTGACACGACAGATCGCGGCGTAGTCGCAGAACTTGCAGTCGTCCGGATCATTCGTCGGATAGAACTGCCCGGCTTCCACCAGGCCCAGCAGGTCGTTCACGACGCGCAGGCCGTTCCGGATCGACGGCTGGCGATAGATCGCGCGGTGGTTCTCACTCTTGCGCGACGGGAACTGGAATTCGGCGCGCGAAACCTTCGCGTCGTACATGCGCTCGGCGACCGCGGCATACAGCACATGCTGCAGCCTGCGTCCGCCGTCGTACTCACCGGAGCGACCACCGAACCGCATGCGACTGCCCGTCTTGTAGTCGATGATCACCAGACTGCCGTCCTCGAGGCGATCGATCCGGTCGATGGCACCATTCAGACGGATCGTCGAACCCGCCAGGTCAATCTCGACAGCGTCCGCGCCGTCACGACCGAACGTTCGTTCGACATCGATCCAGCGAGGACCGTCCTCACGCACCAGCGCGATGAATGCGCGCACATCGTCCTTCAGTGATTCCACTTCCAGGTGGAAGATCGCATCGCCCGGCGGCGGTACCCGGTCCCGCTGCATCTCCAGTTCGTCATCGAGCGTTCGCATCGCGCACGCTTCGAACCCGTCTGTTGTGATCGCCGCCCTGTCATCCGTGAACGATCGCAGCGTACGTTCAAATACCGCGTGCAACAGAGAACCTCGC
>JBBSJG010000318.1:0-2636 GCA_038257485.1 Longimicrobiales bacterium
CACGCCGGGCGAGCGCGAGCAGGTGTACTGCACCAAGATCGGCACGACACATCCCGACGAGATGTACATCATCGGCGGTCACATGGATGGCATTGGCTGGGGTGAAGCCGCCAACGATGATGGATCTGGCAGCGCGATCGTGATGGAACTCGCGCGCATTTTTTCAAACCCCGATGTGAAGACCGAGCGCTCGATTCGCTTCATCCTCTTCAACAACGAGGAGACCGGACTGAACGGCGCGCGTGCGTACGTGCAGCAGCGTGAAGCGCTTCAGGGCATCGAGTCGCCGGCCGGTTCGGGCAACTATCCCGAACCGAAATGGCTGGGCATGATTCAGCATGACATGATGCTGTTCGATCATGGTATGCCACTGCCCGACGGTACCTACGCACCCGAGCAACGTCCCGAGGCCGATGTGAATGTCGAGTTCCAGATGAACTCGAAGCAGACACTCGACTCACAGGCGCTGGCGTGGGCCTTTCACTCGGCCAATGCGCGCTACGCGACCGACTATCCAGTGCAGGTCGGGCCGCACATGACCAACACCGACTCGGGACCGTTCCAGGACATCGTGGCGTCGATCAGTCTGCGCGAGAACGAGCGCGGCACCCAGACGGGCAGCGGATGGAGCCCGCACTGGCACCAGCCGACCGACTTGTTCAAGAGCTACAGCGACAAGGATTTCCGCCTGGGCCTGAACGCGGCACAAACCACACTCGGCGCGGTCGCCCGCCTCGTCGGAGCCACCTTCACACCGTAAGCATGCCGTATACCAACACATACCTCACACAGGAACCCGCGCGTGCGGACATCGACGCGCAGTCCGGGCTCACGTTGCTCGAGTTCGGCGCTCCGGACTGCGGCTTCTGCGCCGCGATTCAGCCGGCCGTACAGAAGGTGCTCGATGGCACCGACGTCGAGCACTTCAAGGTCCACGACGGCAGCGGACGCCCGCTCGGTCGTTCGTTCAGGATCAAGCTCTGGCCCACATTCGTGGCCGTGCGTGATGGCGTGGAAGTTGGTCGTGTAGTGCGTCCGTTCAAGGGCGATGAGATCGCGGCGCTGCTGGCCTGACAGCTATTCCCAGCGAAACACGCGTGTCGCAATCGCCACGCTTACGGCAAAGAACGCCGCCAGTGCCAGGAGATTCGGCACGAGCGAACCGATCGACGCGCCGTCCCACACGCCGTGCAGCAACGATACGGCGTGGGTAGTTGGCAGCACGTTCGAAATGATCTGCAGCCAGCGCGGGAACAGCGTGAGCGGGGCAAACAAGCCGCTCACCGCGAGCATGGGATAGAGAATCACGGCGCCCAGTGGCTGTGCGAATCGCGCCGTGGGTACAACGCTCGCAATGACGAATCCCAGCGAGAGAATGCTCAGCGTGCTCACCAGCATCGCCGCCGCAAACGCCACGATATTCACCTGCATGGCGCCCGGAAACATCTGACGTCCAGCGAGCACGAGTAGCACCAGGCTCACCAGTGTAAATCCCAGTTTCACGAACACATGCGCGCCCAGAATGGTCACTGGAGACAGCGGTGTTGCGCGCAGGCGCTTGAGGATCCCGCCTTCGCGATAGATGGCGATGATCGCGATCAGCGACTGCACTGCGCCGAGTGCGATGAGGATCGTCGCGAATACGGCCACGTTGAAGGGTGCGTCGGCCGGCAGCGCCGTGCTCCCGGGCTCACCGAGCACGCGACTGAACAGCACGTAGATGAAGATCGGCACCAGCAGCGCGCCAACCAATCCGAGTGGCTCGCGCATGAACACCTTGGTCTCGATCCAGCTCAGCTTGAACAGCCCCTTGAGCATCATGGTGGCGTCAGTCGCGAATGAGGTGGCCGGTCAACTTCAGGAAGACATCTTCGAGCGTTGGCATCTCGGTGCGGAAGCCACGCACCCGAGTGCCGTCCTGCGCGATGCGCTGGATGACGTCGGTGACGAAATCGTCGCCCTCGCCGCGCATCACGTGTTGCGTCGTCTGGCCGTCATTCTCGGTTGTATAGATCACGCGGCGTTCCGGACAGTGTCGCTGCACCAGCTCCGAAGGCGAACCCACTTCCATGATGCGGCCATTTTCGATGATGGCGACACGATCACAGAGTTTCTCCGCTTCCTCCATGAGATGCGTGGTGAGAAACACCGTCGTGCCGCGCGTGCGAATGTCGGTCACCAGCTCCCAGATGGCGCGGCGTGCGTGCGGATCGAGTCCCGTGGTGAGTTCATCGAGAAATACCACTTCCGGCTGATGAATGAGCGCGAGCGCGATGAACAGTCGCTGCTTCTGTCCGCCGGAGAGGTTCATGAACCACGCGTCGCGCTTGGCCTCGAGTCCAAGTCGCGAGAGCAGCGCGTTCGCGTCCACGCTTTGCGCACGATCGTAGAGTGACGACCAGAGGTCAACGGCTTCCCACACCTTGATGCGCTTCTGCAGGTGCGCCTCCTGGTGCTGCACGCCAATGCGCTGGCGCAGCGCGGTGCTGTCGCGTGCGGGATCCAGGCCGAGCACGCGGATATGGCCGGCGTCGGGCTTCCGGAGCCCCTGCACGCACTCCATGGTGGTGGTCTTGCCCGCGCCGTTCGGGCCGATCAGGCCGAAGATCTCGCCTTCGTGCACGTCGAGCGATAC
Organism: Longimicrobiales bacterium; assembly: GCA_038257485.1. Classification (GTDB taxonomy): domain Bacteria; phylum Gemmatimonadota; class Gemmatimonadetes; order Longimicrobiales; family RSA9; genus DASUXU01. Next base: position 2,636 of record JBBSJG010000318.1, read on the forward strand.
G
>JBBSJG010000319.1:0-2609 GCA_038257485.1 Longimicrobiales bacterium
ACCATCATGCTGGTGGCGGAGCGCGCGAAGCGGCTGAAGGCCGAGGGCCGCGACATCATCAGCTTCTCGATCGGCGTACCCAATTTCCTGCCTGGCGAGCACGTTTACGAAGCCGCCCGGACTGCACTGGCCCACGACTCCGGTCAATACGGCAGCAATCGGGGCAGCGAGGCGTTGCTGGACGCGTTCCTTGCCCACATGGGCCGCATCGGGCTCGACGGGTACACCCGCCAGAACGTGGCCACGGGCATCGGCGCGAAGCACATCCTCTACACGCTCGCAGAGGTCCTGCTGGACGAGGGCGATGCCATTGCTTTCGCGACTCCGTACTGGACCAGTTACCTGGATATCGCGGAGATCGTCAACGCGCGTATCCAGCTGCTGCCATGCCCATCGTCACAGAACTACAAGATCCTGCCGGAACAACTCGACGCCGCCCTGCGCGAGAAGCCGCGCGTGTTCCTGTTCAACAACCCGTCGAATCCGACCGGCATGGTGTACACCAAGTCCGAAGTCGAGGCGCTGGCGGACATCCTGGTCCGCTATCCCGAAACGTGGATCATCACCGACGACATCTACAACCGGATGGTTTTCGACGGCCTCGGGTATCACAACTTCGTGATGTCTCAGCCCGTCCTGCGCGAGCGCGTGATCTTCGTGGACTCGATTTCGAAGACCTATGGCATGCCGGGGTGGCGCGTCGGTTTCGTGGCGGGACCGGAGTCGGTCGCCAATGCGGTCGCGATCATGAACTCGAATCACATCACCAGCCTGCCCGAGGTTGTGACCGCGGCTGCGCTCGCCGCCCTGAGTGGACCGCAGGATGTGCCGCGCGATCGATGCGCGGAATTCCAGGCGAAGCGCGACCAGGTGCTTGCGGTGATGGACAGCATCCCGGGCCTGATATGCCCGCGACCGCAGGGGGCCTTTTACGTATTTCCCGACATCAGTTGCGCGTTCGGCAAGACCCATCGCCCGACGGGGCTTCCCGTCGGCAATGACGTCGAATTCTGCAACGCCCTCCTCGAAGCCAAGGGCGTCGCCTGCGTACCGGGTTCCGCGTTCGGCGAACCGCGTGCGCTGCGCATCAGCTACACCTGCCCGACGGCGCAACTGGCTCCGGGTCTGGAGAGATTCCGGGAGTTTTTCGCAGAACTTTCGTAAGCCGCGCGACCAGCGTGGGAAAATCCCGCGCCTTCCTCCTCCTGTAACCCGATCCCCACACACGGAGCTGACTCATGAAACCTGTGGTTCGTGTGGCCGTCACCGGCGCAGCCGGTCAGATCGGGTACGCCTTGCTGTTCCATATTGCTGCCGGAGAGATGCTGGGTCCGGACCAGCCGGTGATCCTCCAGATGCTCGAGCTGCCCGTCGACAAGGCGCAGGCCGCATTGCGCGGGGTGATGATGGAGCTCGAGGACTGTGCGTTTCCGCTGCTGGCGGGAATGGTCGGCACCGATGACCCGCTGGTCGCATTCAAGGACGCAGACATCGCCATGCTGGTGGGAGCGCGTCCGCGCGGCCCGGGCATGGAGCGCAAGGACCTGCTGCTCGAGAACGCCAAGATCTTCACCGAGCAGGGGCGTGCGCTCAACCAGGTCGCGTCGCGTGACGTCAAGGTGCTGGTGGTGGGCAACCCGGCGAACACCAACGCCTACATCGCGATGAAGTCCGCCCCCGACCTGCCGTCGAAGAACTTCACTGCGATGCTGCGGCTGGATCACAATCGAGCGCTTTCGCAGCTCGCGACGAAAACGGGAAAAGCCGTCGGCGACATCGAACGGTTGATCGTGTGGGGCAACCACAGTCCCACCATGTATCCCGACTATCGTTATGCGACGGTTCGCGGCGAAAAACTGACACCCATGATCAAGGACGAAGCATGGAACGCCGACACCTTCATCCCCCAGGTCGGCAAGCGCGGTGCCGCGATCATCGAGGCGCGAGGGCTCTCCTCGGCGGCGTCGGCGGCCAACGCTGCCATCGATCACGTGCGCGACTGGATCCGCGGCAGCGACGGCAAGTGGGTGACCATGGGGGTGCCATCGGACGGCAGTTACGGCGTGCCTGAAGGTGTGATCTACGGGGTGCCGGTCATCACGTCGAACGGCGAATGGACACTGGTTCGTGACCTCGAGATCGACGAGTTCTCGCGCGTCCGCATGGACAAGACCCTGGCCGAGCTCGAGGAAGAGCGGTCCGGAGTCGCGCATCTCCTGACGTGATCGCCGCAAGCCGATGATCCCGAACGATTCCCCTGGCACCCGCCTGCGGAAGGCCGTCGCTGCGGAATCCCCGCTGCAGGTCGTGGGCACGATCACCGCGTATGCCGCGCGCATGGCGGAGCGGTCGGGATTCCGCGCGATCTATCTTTCCGGCGGCGGCGTTGCAGCCAATTCACTGGGCACGCCGGACCTCGGCATCAGTGCGCTCGAAGACGTGCTCGTGGATGCGCGCCGCATCACGGATACCTGCAACCTGCCGCTGCTCGTCGACGCCGATACCGGCTGGGGTGGCGCGTTCAACATCGCGCGCACAGTGCGCTCGCTCGCACGCGCCGGCGCCGCCGGAATGCACATCGAGGACCAGGTCGCGACCAAGCGCTGCGG
>JBBSJG010000320.1:0-2609 GCA_038257485.1 Longimicrobiales bacterium
CGCGCGGCTGCGGCGTGGTCGGACCCCGCGGTTATCCAGCTTCAACTCACTCATCGCTGCGCCTCCCGGGAACTATGTTGTGTTGCCACTGATGGCCACACGCACACATTGATGTCCGGACCGGCGCACCTCCATGGTGGGATGGGACCGAATTTCCCGCGCGTGCGCGGCGAGCGTCGGGATCCAGCGAGTGAGCCCGGTGTACTGGAGCACTCGCAAAACTGGAGGAAATGTGGCAGCCAATCGCAAGCAGCTGATCGTGGTCGGAGACCGTGTCCTGATCAAGCCTGAAGAGGGCGATGACCGCTCGCGGGTCGGTCTCTACCTGCCCGCGTCCGCCGTCGACAACCAGGCCGTTCAGACCGGCACGGTCGTCGCCACCGGTCCGGGTACGCCGGTTTCGGCGCCGACGGAGCTCGGCGATGAGCCGTGGAAGATGGGCAACGACAGCGGTGGCGAGCCGCGCTACATGCCGATGCAGGCGAGGATCGGCGATTTCGCGATTTTCTTCCGCCGCGCCGCGGTCGAGATCACGTTCGAGGACAACAAATATCTCGTCGTCCCGCAGGCTGCGATCCTCGGCCTCGTCCGTGACACACCACCCGAAGACATCGACTGGTAGACCCCTCGTGACTGACATGGATTCGAACTACATGATCCGCGCGGCGGCCCACGGCGGGCTCGTGCGCGCGCTTGCCGTGAATGCGACGTCGGTCGTGGAAGCACTGCGTGAGCGGCATGGTACGTCGCCTTCGGCGACCGCTGCACTCGGCCGCCTCTCGATGGGCGCGCTGCTGTTCGGCGCGGTCCTCAAGGAAGAGGACCAGCTGGTGACGATCCGCTTCCAGGGCGACGGACCGGGCGGTACGATGCTCGCCAGCGCCAATGGCCGCGGCGAGGTGCGCGCATTGATCCAGAACCCGCAGCCGGATGTCGACGACAACCGCGAAGGCAAGCTCAATGTTCGGGGCGTGGTCGGCACGTCGGGTCACCTGACCGTGACCAAGGACCTCGGCATGAAACAGCCGTATGCCGGCACCGTCGAGATCGTTTCGGGCGAGGTGGGCGAAGACCTGGCGTATTACCTGGCCACGAGTGAGCAGATCCCGTCTGCGGTCGGCATCGGCGTGTTCATCGAGACCGACGGCCGTGTCGCGGCTGCCGGTGGTTACATGGTGCAGATCTTCGCGGGTGTGCCCGATGATGTGGTCGCCGAGATCGAGCGGGTCATCAGCACGCTGCCGCACCCGACCGCCATGATCCGTAACGGCGACTCCCCCGAGCAGATCCTCACGCGGATCTTCGGGGACGACTTCCAGATCCTCGGCCGGACCCCCGTCGCGTTCGCCTGTCCGTGCTCCCGTGAGCGGGCCGCGAACGCCATTGCACTCCTCGGCCCTGACGAGATCGGATCCATGATCGCCGACTCGAATGACGTTCCGACCGAACTGAAATGCGAGTTCTGCAATGAGACGTATTACTTCACGACGGCCGACCTGACGGCGCTCGCGGCGGGCCCGGATGCCGAGGCCGGCGGTGACGCCGTCGCATAGCAATTCCATAACTTTTTATCCGGCAATATGTTGCAGTAAATCCGCAAGAATTAGCCATACACCCGTCCTCGGCCTGCTATAAGACTGGGGACGGCCCCGTAAGGTGCATCATCACAACGACTTAACAGGGGTATTGCGCCATCCCGCCAGAAAGCCGACATTTGGCGTTCGATTTCGACCCCAGCATTGATTCGGTGGCGATGAAGCATTTCCGTAGGAAAACAGACTCCGACATCCCGGCCCGTACGGGATTCGCGGAGGAGCTGGAGCGGTGGAAGAAGCGCGCGCGTGCGCTGCCCCTCGCCGCCCCCATTCTCCTGCTCGCAGGGTTCGGTGTCGGTAATCTGACGAATGAAGCACTCGAGCTGCCCGCGGGTGCGCAGGTCACAGCGCCGTCGGCCAACCATGTCCCCCGCGTTCGCATCGATGCACTCAGCCGGATGATGTCGCGTCTCAACGAAGACGGCAGTCAGACGGTATCGTACGTAACCAACTACAAGAACGAAGTCGCACCGGTCGAGCAGGTGCTGCGCCGCCGCGGCGTTTCGCAGGCGACGGCACGCAAGGTTGCTTGGCCGCTCGTCGAGAATGCAAAGAAGCACAAGATGGAGCCAGCAACGCTGGTCTCGATCATGTTGATGGAAAGCGACGGCATTCCGACGGCGAAGAGCTCAGTGGGCGCGCGCGGCCTGATGCAGGTCATGCCGTTCTGGGCGGGCAAGTGGCGGGGCTGCGGCTCGGACCTCTACGACATCGAAGACAACCTCTGCAACGGCAGCAACATTCTCGCGATGTACATGCGCGAGAAGGGTGACGAGCGGAAGGCATTGCTCGGCTACAACGGCTGCGTGCGCGGCACGAACACACCGGGCTGCCACAGCTATCCGGACAAGTTCATGCGACTGAAGACGCAGGTTACGCGCGAAATCAACGCCGCGAAGAGCCGGCCTTCGATTCAATAGCGAACGTTCGTGCCGGTGTCGCGGCCGGATCAGCGTTTCCGCAGCTCGTCCAGCAGGGCCGCCGCAGAATGGGTGCCCTTCTCGTAGTTCTCGA
>JBBSJG010000321.1:0-2597 GCA_038257485.1 Longimicrobiales bacterium
ATCGCCTGACGATCCGGCCGCTCGACATGAAGCGCTTCAAGCAAGAGGTCGCGTCGATCCAGCGCATCTACAACAGCGCATGGGAACGCAACTGGGGCTTCATCCCGATGTCCGGCGACGAGATCGACTACATGGCGAAGCAGCTCAAGCCAGTGGTCAACCCGAATCTGTGCGCGATGGCGGAAGTGGATGGCAACCCGATCGGATTCATCCTCGCACTGCCCGATTACAACCAGGCGCTCAAACATGTGAACGGCAGGCTCTTCCCGATCGGTCTGCTCAAGCTGCTCTGGTACCGCCGCAAGATCAACGCGATCCGCGTCATCACGCTGGGTCTGAGCCCCGAGTACCGCGGCAAGGGGATCGACGCACTCCTCATCCTGCATGTCTTCGAGAATGCGGAGCCGATCGACATGGCCCGCGGCGAATGTTCGTGGATCCTGGAAGACAACATGCCCATGCGTCTCGCGATCGAGAAGATCGGTGGCGACGGATACAAGACCTACCGCATTTACGAGAAGCAACTTGCAGTCTGACATGACCAGTGAACGCATCGTCGGCAATCCGCTGCATCGACTCTGGGCCATCTACGCGCTGCTCTCCGGGCTCGCCGTACTGTTCCCGCACCGCCCCGCGACCTGGCCCATCGTCGTCATCATGCACGCGATGATCGTCGCACTGTACTGGCCACTGCCGCCGTTCCAGCAGGGATGGGACATCATCACATCCCGCTGGCCACGCTTCTTTCGCGTCATCTTCGACTGGCTGCCGCTGCTGCTCGTGCCGGCACTCTACACCGAGCTCGCACCGCTCAACCTGATGGTGCATGCCGGGCGCTATTTCGATCCGCTCATCATTGCCATCGAACAGGCTGTCGTCGGCATGCCGAGCAGCGAGCTCGCCGCGACATTTCCGATCCTGTGGCTCTCCGAACTGCTGCATGCGGGATACCTGTCCTACTACTTCATCATCTTCCTGCCGCCGCTCGCCCTGTATCTGGCCGGACGTCGCGCGGACTATCGTCGCGTAGTGTTTACGGTGCTGTTGTCGTTCTTCCTGCACTACCTGTTTTTCATCTACTTCCCCGTGCAGGGGCCGCGCTATCTATTCCCTGCGCCGGGCGGCGCGATCGCCGATGGCGCATTGTATCGACTGACCCACCATCTGCTCGAAGCGGGATCCAGCCGCGGCGCAGCGTTTCCGTCGTCGCATGTGGGCGTGTCCGTTACCATGGCCCTCGTCATGATGCGATACATGCCGAAAACCGCAGCAGCGCTCGCCGTCGCAACCATCCTGCTCGCAAACGGCGCGGTCTACGGCGGGTTCCACTACGCGACCGACGCATTCTTCGGTCTTGTGCTCGGCACGATCGCCGTTGTCATCGCGCCCCGCGTGTACGCACTGCTCGGCGGCACATGGTCGCCGCGGGACCGCGCTGCGTAGCGCGGAAACGGCCGTATCGGCAAGGTTCAGGGCATACCGCTTGCGTTGCCCACCACCAACTCAGTCGTCAGAGGTCATGTGCACGAGGACACGACACGTACAGGTGAGCCCGGAGTGACCGCGCTGCTGCGCCAGCTGGGCACGGAAAGCACTGCCTTGCTTCGCAGCGAGATCGCGCTCGCCAAGCTCGAAGCGAAAGAAATGGCGAGGGAAGCAGCACTGGAAGGCGTGAAGGTCGGAGCCGCGATCGCCCTCGCAGTCGTCGGCGGTCTCGCCATCGTTGCTTGGCTGATCCTCGGCCTGGGTAACCTGCTCGGCGATCACTACGCGACAGCAGCCGCGATCATCGGCTTCCTTTTCCTCGCTGTCGGTGGGGTACTCGCCAACCGCGGCGTGAAGGGGCTCCGTTCCGGCGTGCTGAAGCCGGACGAGACACTCCAGACGCTCCAAGAGGACAAGCGATGGGCAGCGAAGAAACTGAAAGAATTCAAGTCGGAGATCACCGCGCGAACGTAGCTTTCGTCGACACCGCAAAGCGGTCTCTGCGCGAGGCCCTCGACGACAACATCACCGGCGAAGCGGCAAAAGCCGCGTACTATTTCTTTCTTTCCTTCTTCCCACTGCTCCTGGCAGCATTCGCATTCGCCGGATTCCTCGGCGATTCCGCGTTCAACACGCTCATGACATGGATCACGCGGTCGGTGCCCGGCGCGGCTGCTGAAGCGCTGCAGACCGTCGTCACCGAGATCACACGGGACAGGAAACCGGGCGCGCTGACATTCGGCATTGTCATGACCATCTGGTCCGCCTCGAACTTCTTCGCCGCGATCGCGGATGGACTCGACGCGATGTTCGACGTAACCGCCTCGAGCTGGTGGAAGAAACGCATCAAGGCAGTGACCATGATGTTCTCCGGCGGGCTCGTCCTGCTCGCCGGCGGTATCCTGATCGTCGCGGGTCCCGCCATCTTCGCGCGCCTCGGACTCGGACCCGTCATGACACTGCTGCGCTGGCCCATCGTCTTCTCGCTGCTCGTCGGGCTCTTCTGGATGCTCTACTTCATCCTGCCTGGACGTCATCAGGGAGATATCAAACGGGAGCTGGTCTACGGTGCCGTCGCCGGTGCCCTGCTGTGGCTCGCAGCCACCGCGGGC
>JBBSJG010000322.1:0-2586 GCA_038257485.1 Longimicrobiales bacterium
CCCGGCGAGCTCGCACGCATTGTCCGCCTCATCGGCATCGAGATGCGCGCGAACATCGTGGGCATGGTGGTGCCGCCCATCGAAGGAGAGCGCTCCCTCGCGATCGTTCACCTGCAGGTGGATGACGCGGAGCCGATCATGGAGGCGCTGCGGAAGATCGGCTACCACGTGGGCAGCCCGTCCGTCGATCTCGATGCCGTCGAGGACGCGCCGGCCCCGCCACTTCGTACGCGACCACTGGCCACTCTGTAGCAGACCAAGGCAACGCCAGCAAACTCGAACGACGATGTCCGAAGAAGCGCTCACCAGAATCATGATCCTGGACACGATGGGGCACGCCTACAGCGTGCGCCCATACCAGGCGCGTGATCGCCATGCACTCGAGCAGTTCTACGCGGAGTTCGAGCCGAAGCGTTCGGCACAGGGACTCCCGCCCGGCGACGCCGAAAGCATCAGCCGCTGGCTCGCGAACGCGACGTCACGCGGCATCCACATGATCACCGAGCTCGGCACCACCATCGTGGGGCATGTCATGCTCATGCCGATCGAAGATCGACCCGACGCTGTCGAACTCGCCAGTTTCCTCCACCAGGCCGTCCGCAACCGCGGTCTCGGCACCATGCTCAACCGCATGGGCCTCGAACTCGCGCGCCGGGCGTGCCATCGCTACGTCTGGCTGTCCGTCGAGCCCTCCAACCGCGGCGCGATCCGCTCCTACGAGAAAGCCGGATTCCGTCGCATACCGGGGTCGCTCTGGGCACATGAGATGGAGATGGAGGTCGCGCTGGCCGAACCGAGCACGCCTCTTGCACTTCAACCCATCGTTAAGTGATGGGATTGAATAGCTTGCGGAGGAATAGATGATCGGTCAAATCGCCAAAGTACTCGCCTACAAACATGCGCCACGCGCTGCTGCGGCCCTGTTTCACCCCAAGGCTTCAGCCCGCCTCGCGCACACGAAATACGACATGAAGCACGGCTATGCGCCGCGCATCTCCGCCGTCGCCGTCGCACTCCTGGCTGTGCCCGTCGGGTTCCTGGTCGGCAAGGTCATGAACCGCCGCACGGACTCGGCCCGCATGGACTCGCCCCGCATGGGCGGGCCGATGACGCCGCCGCCGAGAACGCCGCCGATGTAGTCACGGCCCGAACGCCGTCGCATACAAAAAGCCGCGGTCCTCAATATCGAGGGACCGCGGCTTTCATTTGTGCAATCGCGTTCAGCTACTCCAGCAGCATCTCGCCGACTCGCGCCATCCCCTTGCCGCGCTCGATCAGCACTGCAGCCATCTTCTTCGTCAGCTCCGGTGTCACAAACTTCGGCGTCGCACGCGCAGCGCGCAGATCGCCGACGGCAAGCTCGAGCGCCGTCGCCAGCTCCTCTTCTGTGCCCATGAACAACCGAACTGCCGTCGCAAAATCCAGTGCCACGATTGCCGACCTTTTAGAAGATGAAGACAGGCGTGCCGGCGTCCACCATGTAGTACAGCCGCTCGAGATCGTAATTGTCCATGCGCACGCAACCATGACTCACGGCGTCACCAATCGAGTTCTCGTTGAACTGGTGCGTGCCATGGATCAGGTAACCCTCGCCTGTATCCAGCTTGTACGGGCCGAGCGCATCCGGCACACGACGCTGGTTCGTTGTCACCGGCGGAACAAACACCTTGTCGTCATACATGATCTCGAGACCGGGCTCGAACGCCCAGAAGTTGCCGAACGAATTCACACGGCCAACATCCTTGCCGCGCACTTCGAGGAACGTGCCATCCTTGAGCTTGACCTTCTCGCTCGCCTTCAGATAGTGCAGCGTATGACCCTCGGCCGCGGCGCGCTCCATGTAGTGCCACTCCGGCACCGTCCAGATCGGAGCTTCCGACTTCGCGAGAACCTTGCGACGGCCGGTCGGCGTGGAGAAGTGAAACTTCCTGCCGTTGAACTCGAAATCCTTGCCCATGCCGACCGCGACGGGTGCGACGAGCAGCGTGTCCGCGTTGTTGATCAGCCACAGCTGACGCTGCGCGATCGACACCATGATCTTCGGGCCCTTCGCCAGGTTCGCCTGACGCAGCACGCGCTTCGATGCGCTGTCCGCTTCCGCGGCGACGGGCTTCGGGTCGAGCTTCGGACGCGTCGGCTCCGGCTGTACGGCCGGACTGTCGACATCACCAGCGGCATTGGCGCCATTGGTGCTCGCGCGCGACTGCGGCTCCTCCGCACCTACCGCGAGCGCGCAATTGGTGCCCGTGAAAACGAGGAAAGCTGAAAAGATCACCGCGAACCTGTTGCGGTGTCGTAAGTTGGCCATGGAAACCTCCTGCTGCCGGATCCGCCTTATACACCACAGGCTGCAGATAGGGTGCCAAGCATCACTGATTCTCGGAGCTGGCCCGGTGACGGGCATAGTGACGGCTCGCCTTCGCCCGATTGCCGCACGTGGCCATGTCGCACCAGTTCCGGTTCCCGCGACGGCTCAGGTCGACGAACAGACGATTGCACTCCGGATTCGCGCAGATCCCGACCTTGTCCCGGAACGGCGACACCAGCAGCGACGCCGCCGACCACACGATCGGCGCCAGCAGACCG
>JBBSJG010000323.1:0-2568 GCA_038257485.1 Longimicrobiales bacterium
CGTTCGCGATGAACAGCTCCGTGGGACGCGAGAGACTCGTTGCGACATACGCCATGGTGCGTCCCGCCGAGTCGTACGACACACCGTTCACGCGGCGACGACCGCCGAGCACTTCGCGCGGCGCGGTACGGCCCGTGAGGTCGGCGCGATAGACGGCCGTGCGTCCGCCGGTGGCAGCGGAGAACTGCAGCGTGCCGTTGGGCAGGAACTGCATGTCGTCCGGCTCGTACTGGAAGCGGCCGAGCACGTTCACCGGCGTGCCGCCGTCCGCGTTCGCCACGAAGATGCGCGCGGACTGCGTGCGACCCGGCCGTCCAACGAACGCAATGCGCCGGCTGTCGGGTGACCATGTGATCTGCGATTCACCACCCGCCCAATCGGCCAGCTTGCGCGGCGTGCCACCCGCGACCGGCACGACGTAGATGTCGGACTCGTTGCGCTCCTCTTCCGCACGCGCGCGATCGTACGGCAGACGATCGAGCGAGTCGCGTTCGGCCTGCACCGCTGAATCAGAACGCAGCGACGCATCGGCCACGAACGCGATCAAGCGACCGTCCGGCGATACGACCGCATTTCGGTGCGAGTAGTTGGCGCTCGTGATCATGGTGCGCGCGGTGTCGCCCATGTTCTGCCGCCATAGCTGCGACGGACGATACTCGCGGCCTTCGCGCGGATTCGAAGAATAGCCGCCACCATTGCGCTTGATCGGCATTTCCACGTACTGCCGGCCGTCGAAACGCGCCGGATCGGCGGGACGGGTAATCGCACCGAACGGCGGACGCGCGGGCGACTCCATGCGCGCGTACGGATCATTCCGACGCCTCTCTGCCGCATCCGATGTGTCGCGTTCGGCCGGCTGCGTGAAGATCGCGAACGAGCCATTGCCTGGCATCGAGCCTGACGGAATCGTGTTCATCTGCCTTGCTTCACCGCTCGGTGCGTCCATGCGCAGCACCCACGTATTGCCGTGGCCACCCGGACGCGTCGACGTGAACTCCAGGTACTTGCCGTCCGGCGTCCAGCGCGGATTCGAACTCTCCGTGCCTGGCGATGTGTAGCGCTGCGGATCTCCGCCGGCAGTGGGCACTACCCACACTTCCTGATGCCGTTTGTTCTCCGACTCGCGCACCGTGGTAACGGTGAACGCCACATGTCGGCCGTCCGGTGACATCGCCGGATCTGACAGGGTATGGATGCGGTACCAGTCGCTCAATTGCATGGCGCGTGGTGCGGCCGAACTGGTACTCGCGGTGGCGCTCGCTGTGCTACTCGCTGTGCTACTCGCTGTGCTACTCGCTGTGCTACTCGCTGTGCTACTCGCAGTGGCGGGCGCCGTGCGGGTTGCTTGCGCAAGCGCAGGGGCAGGCGCAGTCACTGGCGCGGTAACGGCGAAGAATAGCACGGCGCCGACAGCAGCGCGCGCGAGGAATCGGGACATGGGCATTCTCCTGCCAGATGCGGGGAGGGGCAAACTCTCGGAGACAACGTCACCCGAGTGACGATCGCTGAAGCTGAGCCTCAGGCACTTACCGCATTATATTTATGACCATGCACCCTGACACGAGCTTCCGTCCCAGGATCGCCAGGCGCCCGTTTCGCTGGGTGCTTGTTGGCGCGATGGCTCTGGCGCCGCTGGCCGCGTGTGTGTCGGCCGACGGCGCTCTCGCTCCACCGGACTGCGAGGAACCGCCGCTTGTGCCGGTGGACACGATTGCGTTTCCTGACAGCGTGCGACCGCCGCCGCCGACCAATCCGCAGCCGGGCACCCCGGTTTGCAAACCCGACGACGCGTAGCGGCCCGGGCCTTGTCGCAGGCTGGACCACCGTATATCGTGCGTCAGGGCGTCATTCTGCGAGAAGCGGTCGCCGCATGATGCACCTCTTTCGCCCGTTGTCCCACCCGAAATACAGGAGGTGATCCATTGTCTAAGCCAAGTCCCTCAGCCGGCTCGTACCGGGCAAGTGGTCTCCTGATCACCGCCCGTTAATTACGGGATTTCCGGTTCTGGCGATCGCCATGAGCCGGCTCAGGACAACAACGGCCGCTGCGGATTTACGCAGCGGCCGTTCGTCGTTTCCCGCGCTTGCTGCTACATCAGGGCGTACTGCCGCGGGCAGCGTGCACCTCGCCCAGTCGCGCATCGAGTGCGCGCACCAGCGCCTCGGCGAACGACACCGTGCTCGCGAAGAACGCTGGCTCCACCTTGTTCGCGTCGTCGCCCGGCTTGTGATAGTCGGGATGATCCTCGACGCCAAGGTAGAGGAACGGAATGCGCTGCCGGTGGAACGACGCATGATCCGACGCGCCCGTCCAGTTGTCCGACGGGCTCGGGCCAGCGGTGTCATGTCCGAATCGCACGCGTACCGAGGCCGCGGGAATGGCCGATTCAGCGATGGGTTTGAGGAACGGATAGTGCGTCGTGCCGGCGATCCACAGCGTGCGACCGCCCTCATGCCGCGAGACCATATCGAGGTTCACGTTGACGGCGATGCGAGACGACTCAACAGGCGGCGAGTCGACGAACGCGCGCGACCCGAGCATGCCGCTTTCTTCCGCCTCGAACCAGA
>JBBSJG010000324.1:0-2533 GCA_038257485.1 Longimicrobiales bacterium
ATCCGCATCCCAACCTGCGCCCGCGTAGCACCTTTACGGAGGATCCCGATGCAGTGTCGCATCAGCCACGGGACTGTCGCACGTGTTACGAAGTCTGCCGCACTGATCGCCGTGGCCGCATGCGCGAATGGCGAACCACGCAACAACACGAGTGTCGATCCGGCGGATCCTTCGACGTCAGCGCAGGTTGTGACCATTTCCGCCCAACAACTCGATGCTGCTCCCGTCATCCCTATCAATCAGGAACTGCGCATCGACGGCGAAGCATCGACTGACACGAAATTCACGAACATCACGGGCATCGGCGTAACGGGCGACGGCGGAATCGCCATACTCGACAAGTCGCAGGGGGATGTGCGGGTGTTCACGGCCGACGGCAGTCTGCGAACCCGCATAGGCCGGAAAGGCGATGGACCCGGCGAATTGAACATGCCGCAAGCGTTGCTCATAGCCAACGACACGATTTACGTCGTGGACACACGCGCGATCAATCGCTTCACTGTCGCGGGCGAATACATCGATCGCGTGCCGGTCCGCATGACCAACCAGGGCGGCTATGCGATTCCGCAACGCCTCGACTACACATCCGGCGGCATCGTCACGAGTTTCAGCAGCCAACTGTCACACACATCGGACCCGGCGGTGGTCAGGGTCGCGGGCGGAACCACGGCCGTACATGTGCTCAGTATGCCCGGACTGTTGATGGGTGAGAAGGCGTTCAGCTTCACGTCTCCCGAGCGATACATCATCCGCGCCGGCGAGAGCGTGAGCCAGCGAATGCCATGGTTTACAACCCAGCGGCACATGGCCGTAACGCCTGACGCGCGCTTCTACGTGACCGGTTTGAGCGGCAGGTCCATCGATGTGCTCGGCCCGAACGCGGACACAGTCGTGCGGATCGTTATCGATGGCACGCGGCGCATGGTCACCGACGCGGACGTCGACGCGTTGCACACATTCATGGAAGCGGTAGTAAACAAGATTGATCCCAGATGGGAAGAAGCCTGCCGTACCGATCCTGCCTTCGAGGAGGAATGCAGAGTAATGGAGGACAGGCGCACAAAAGGCCGGAGCGCATTGCGCAGGTCACTGCCGCGCGCAAAGTATTTTCCATCCGTGCACCGGCTCATCGCGACAAACGATGGCGAGCTGATGGTGGAGCGGCCAGAACTGGCGCAGGGGGTGGGAGGGTCGTTCGCGGGACAGACCGCGACCGTGTGGAATCTTCTGAACGCCTCGGGTGCGGTTGTCGGACGCATCGACCTTCCCCGAGGCTTCGAACCCGCGATCGTTCACCGTGGTCTCATCCTGGGTGTCATGAAGGATGAAAACGATGTGCCTTCCGTGATAGGCTACCGTATGGCAGCACGCAAATGAGAAACGGCCGCGAGCTCGTGCCCGCGGCCGCTACTACTTAGTTCGCTACGCCGAAGAGAATCCTGCCCTCGTGCAGACTCGCACCACGCAGAGCCACCGCAAGCACTTCGCCCAGGTCGCGGACCGCGTGGAATGTCATGGCATCACGCACCTCTGCCGGCAGATCATCGAGATGCGGCTCGTTGTCGATCGGCAGCACGATCGTGCGGATCCCCGCGCGGTACGCACCCAGCACCTTCTCCTTCAGTCCGCCGATCGGCAGCACACGGCCGGTGAGTGTGATCTCACCCGTCATCGCCACATCATGACGCACGGCGCGACCCGACAGCGCCGACGCAATCGCCGTCGCCATCGTAATGCCGGCAGAGGGACCATCCTTGGGCACGGCACCCGCCGGCACATGGACGTGCAGTTCGACGTCACGAAGTGATTCCTCGGGTATCCCGAGCTTGTCGTGATGCGTCTTCGCGTATGTCAGTGCCGCACGCGCGGACTCCTTCATGACATCGCCGAGCTGGCCCGTCAGAATCAGACCGTCCTTGCCGTGGAACACAGATGCTTCCACGAACATGATGTCACCACCCATCGGTGTGTAGTACATGCCCGTCGAGATGCCGACGGCATCGACTGCGGCAGCGCGCTCCGGATACACACGAGCCCGACCGAGCAGTGGCTGCACGTCCGACACATCGATCGTGATGGATGTATCCGCGGCGGATGCGATACGACGCGCTGCCTTCCGCGACAGTTTGCCCAGCTCGCGCTCGAGCTGACGCACACCGGCCTCCCGCGTGTACGAGGTCACGACGTGCTCCAGCGCATCCGGTGTCACGATCAGCTGTGTCTCTGAAAGACCGCTTTCCTCACGTTGGCGAGGCAGCAGGTACTGCTTCGCGATCTGCAGCTTCTCCTGCTCCGTGTACCCCGAGAAATCGACGACTTCCATGCGATCCAGTAGCGGCGCCGGAATGCGGTCCTTCCAGTTCGACGTCGCAACAAACAACACTTCCGACAGATCGAACGGTACGCCGACGTAGTGATCGATGAACGAGTGGTTCTGCGCCGGATCCAGGACTTCGAGCAACGCCGATGACGGGTCGCCCTGCATGCCGACACCGAGCTTGTCCACTTCGTCCAGCAGGAACACCGGATTCAT
>JBBSJG010000325.1:0-2533 GCA_038257485.1 Longimicrobiales bacterium
GAGCACGCCTGACGTCTCATCGCCCGTACGGGCGATACGAGCCGACAACTGGAACGCCTCGGCGATCTGCTTGAGCCGGCCCGCCTCCACTTCGATGAGCACGAGCTCCCGCAGCGCCGCGCAGGTGCTCGCAAACTCCTCAGGGTTCCTGGGCAGAGGCACCGATGTCACCGGGCCTTGCCGATCGATGGCTGCTTCCAACGAGGCACGTTGCGCCCGGATCGCGACCACCTCTCGCTCGAGGTAGGCGTCATCCACCTCGCCGAGCTGGTACAGCAGCAGCAGCCGCTGATGCTGCTTGTCCAGCGACGTCAGGCGCTGCCTCGCCGCGTTCAGCTTGCGATCCGTGCCGGTGCCGCCCGCTGCGCGTTCCAGCTCAGCCAGCACAACCTCCGGCCTCGAAAGCGCAGCGGTGAGCTTGCTGACGACCGCGTCTTCGAGGTCCGCCGCGCGCACGTACCGTGTCGCGCACCGGTCATGGCGCGGGCCAGCGTAGGCCCGGCGACAACGGTAGTAGCGGTACTTCCCAAGCGAAGTCTGTCCCACCATCGATGCTTCACATACGTCGCACCGGACGGTGCCGGCCAACGGGTAGTCATACTTCCGCTGAGCCGCGCGACGGCGTTCGGGATCGGACAGCCGATCTTGTACCGTCTCGAAGAGCGCATCCGACACGATCGCGGGCGTGGCGTCGGGGACCTCGATCCACTCCGAGGGATCGCGTGTCTCGACGACGCGGTGTCGCTTCCCAGTGATCGGATCGCGGCGGTAGGACGCCTTCGTCCGACGAAAGATCGTGCGTCCTGCGTACGCCGGATTGAGCAGCATGTTGCGGACGGTCCACGCGGACCAGGTCGTGCCTGTGAATGAGGGCACGCCTTCGTCGTTCAGCGCGTTGGTGATGCCGAGAATCGAAGCGCCGCCGGCGAACTGCTCGAACACCCGGCGAACGACGCGCGCCTGCGTCTCCTCGACCGTGCGGCGCCCCGTCGCCGCGTCGTACCGGTAGCCGAAGAAGCCGCGACCCGTGGCCTGCGGAATGCGCCCGCTGCGCGCTCGCTCCTCCTTGCCACGCATCGTGCGTTCGGCGATCTTCTCGCGCTCAACCTCCGCGATGAACGCGCGCGCCGCGAGGATGAAGCGGCCCACCGCCGTGTCCTCGAAGCGCTCCGTGACGAACTCCATCTGGATGCCGGCCTGCTCGAATTCGTCGAACAAGATGCCGATGTGGTTCTGATTCCGGGAGAGCCGGTCGACGGCGTAGGCGACGACCACGTCCGCATCGCCATGTCGCAACATGCCGCGGAGTTCCTCGAGCCCGTCGCGCTCAAGTACTCCGCCGCTTGCGGCGTCGCGGATGCAGCGCACGACATCCCAGCCGCGCTGAGTCGCGAGCTGGACGCACGCGCGCTCTTGCGTCTCGAGCGACGTCCCGTCTCTCTCCTGGGCGTCGGTCGACACGCGGGTGTACACGATCGCTCTCATCATTCGGGCCTCTCGGTGTTCTCCGGGCGAGTCCGCACGCAGTCGTCGAGCTTGCGATGCAGTAACGAGACCAGCGACAGATAGTCGGCCGCGTCGTCCTCGCCCTCCCACAGGATCTTCGGCTCATGAGCCAGCGGATTGCGCACAGCAGCGAAACAGCCCTTCAGCAGCGCCGCGAAGCCTTTGTGCTCAGACTTGTCGGTATCGGTTTGCAAGGTGTTCAGCGCGAGGACAGGCCGTTCCACCGAGAACACGTGGTCGACCAGCGCCGCCCCGTCCGCCTGCACGCCAGACATCTCGCGGATCCGCTGAGCGAGGCCTTTCGTGGCCTCGAAGACAGCGTGGAAGTAGTTGTCCTGCATCAGCTCCGTGCTGCAGTACTTCAGCACCTCCGGGTGAATGCGTCGGTCGCGGAACTTCGCCTGGATCGTGCGCAC
This sequence comes from Longimicrobiales bacterium, assembly GCA_038257485.1. GTDB lineage: Bacteria > Gemmatimonadota > Gemmatimonadetes > Longimicrobiales > RSA9 > DASUXU01. The sequence continues at coordinate 1,923 of JBBSJG010000325.1, forward strand.
CCGCGCCTCGGCTTCGTCGAGCGTGCGCGCAGCCGCACGCGGGCGGAACTGCCCGTCCGCGCCGAAGTCGAGCCCGGCGAATGCCAGCCGGGCATTCAGGTTCGCACGGATGCTCTCGAATTCGTCGTGGCGTCCGACGAATCGCGCTGGGCTGAGGAGACCCTGAATGAAATCAAGGATGCGGTTCGCGGCATGATCCGTGTGCTGGACCGTCGTGAAGACCCAGTGAAGCCGACGCCACTTGGTCGACTCGCCAGACTCATCCACGAGGCGTCGATCAGCGAGGACACGTGATATCTCCGTGCCCTTCGCGCATTCACCGAGGAACCTGGCCAGGCTCTCGATCTGCGCTTCGGGAAACGGTGGCACCGCGGTCATCGGCCACTCCCTCTCCGTGCGCGGGATCATGCCCCAACCAGAGCTGGGGCCGTAGCGGCACGGTTCGATGTTCAGCGTCGAAGGGGGAGACTCCGCGCGGCCGCTATCAGCCATCGGCGCGACCAAGGAGAATCATACAAGCCAGTTCTCGACGGGGAGGTCGCGCACGCGTTCGAAGTGACGCACGTTGCCCGTCACGACCGTCAGTTGGTGCGCCAGGGCGATGGCAGCGA
>JBBSJG010000326.1:0-2523 GCA_038257485.1 Longimicrobiales bacterium
CCGACTGGATCGCGTTCTCGTAGATCTTGATCCCGCCCCGCTCCGTTTCCAGTGCCTGGAGCAGCAACTCGCGAACCTGCTTCTTGTCGTAGTCCGATTTCTTCGCCATCTCGAATCCTCGCGCTCGTTGGGGGCGCGCAATGTAGGACTCGATGGCGCAACGATTACTGAATGTGTTGGCGCGCAGCCATGCGGTCCCTTCGCGGGTGCCGCGCCATGATGGGTTGCTGCCCGTGTTGTCGTGCACGCAAGCGCCGCACTACGGTCTCGATGAACCGCGGTCAATCGCGCTTGCGCGATACCACCACCTGCCCAACCACCGCGGTGAGGAGGATCAGCGAATTGGTGACGATGAAGACCCGATTGCCGACCATCGCGCTGTAGACGATGAAGCCGATCGACGCGGCGATCTGCCCGGCGAACAGCCAGTGCGAGACTCCTTTCGCGTCCTTGTCCCGCGACTGCGTATGGATCTGGCGACAGAGCGTCGCGAGCAGTACGGCCGATGCCGCCCAGCCGATGATGTCCGGATTCATGGCGGGAAGTTACGCGGCGCAGACTGAACGCAGGGAGCGCCCCGATTCAGAAGGGCACGGGCGTGCACGTCCGATTGACGCGACATGCACGCGCGACGCGCGAGATTTCGATCCTGCATCCGACACGTCTCCGCAAGACGCGGGAGCGACACGGGCCACGACCCACTTCCACTACGAGGAAATCCGCATGGCAACGAAGGCCGAAGAACGCGACCTGCTCCGCAACCTCATCCAGGACATCGACATCGCGATGTTCACGACGCTGAGCCCGGAAGGCTATCCGGTGAGCCGCCCTCTCAGTACCCAGAAGGTCGAGTTCGACGGCGAGGTGCTCTGGTTCATGACGCGCGCCGACAGTCCGAAGATCGGCGAGGTCCGGAGGAATGGCCGCGTCAATGTCGCCTACGCCTCTCCCGACAAGAACATCTACGTCTCGGTGACGGGCGACGCAAAGGTCACCCGCGACCAGGCCATGATCAACGAGCTCTGGAGCGATGCCCTGAAGGCCTTCTTCCCGAACGGGCCCACCGATCGCAACCTGACGCTGGTACGCGTGAGCGTCGCCACCGCCGAATACTGGGACGGGCCGAGTTCCGCCGTCGGCAAGGCGATCAGCTTCATCGTCGCGCGCGTCACGAAAAACGACGAGTACCTGGGCGAGAATCGCCTCATCCGCCTGCGCGGCAAGTCGGAGGGCACGTCGGTGAAGCCGGGCGGCGCGCTCAAGTACAAGTCGTCGCCGACGCCCGCACGTCCGCGAACCCCCATTCCCGCGAAGACCGCAACTTTAAAGAACTCCGCTGGGTCGACACGCAACGGCGCGTCGTCGCCGAAGCCCGCCGCTCGCAAGGCGGTAGCGACCAGCAAGTCCGCCGCGCGCAAGACGCCGGCGAAGAAGGCTGTCGCGAAAAAGACCGCAGCAAGGAAATCCGCCACCGCCCGCAGGTCCGGGGCGAAGCAGCGCTGAGACACCGCGCCCCCGGCGATCGGGTGGGGTCATTCCGATCGTCTCCAAGTGCGGCGAGTGCTTCCATTGCGTCGCGCAGTGGTTGCGGCTCACCGAGCCGGAAGGCGTGCTGCAGGGCCGCACGAGCCCTTGATCGTGGCGTACTGCGGTCAAGCAGGGAGCGGGCTGCGGTGGCACTCGCAGGCACCGGTTTGCGTTGAACAAGGTAGTGCGACGTCCGCCGGTTCGATCCTGCGATCGCCGCCCGGAACATCCGACCTCAACCGCAAACAAGGAACTTCAAGATGAAAACGCCGCGCCTGTTGCTCAACGCCCTGCTGTTCACCTTAGTCGCCTCCACTGCCGCGGCACGCACGCCCGAGGAGCAGTCGGTGATCGACTTCATCGACGCCTACGACCGCGCTTACCTGGCCAGCGACGTGGCCTTCGTGGATGAGAATTTCCACTCGGACTACCGCGTGTTCGTCGAGGGAGAACTCAAGACCAAGGCGGATGCCATCCAATGGATCAAGACCAAGGATGCCACGGAACGCACGCTCGATCTCTCGACCACGACTGACCGCGTGCGTATCGCGGGCGACATGGCGGTTGCGACAGGCACCATCGCCTGGAAGACGGTGAACCCCGGCAAAGAAAACGCGACCCCGAAGACTGGTAGCGAACACTTCACCCTCGTGATGGTGAAGGACGGCAACGCCTGGCGTGCGTGGTCGGAACAGATTTCCGACGTCAAGGCCGCGAAACCGCAGTAGCCCCCCGAAACAGCGCTTGGTCGGAGCATCGCCCCAGGGTGCTTGCGCAACCTGGGTACGCCGCCGCGATCACTCGACGTCGAGGAAGCTCCGGAGCTGCTCGCTGCGCGAGGGATGCCGCAGCGTGCGCAGCGCCTTGGCCTCGATCTGGCGGATGCGCTCGCGCGTGACGTCGAACTGCTTGCCAACTTCCTCGAGCGTGTGATCGGTGTTCATGTCGATGCCGAAGCGCATGCGCAGCACCTTGGCCTCGCGCGGCGTGAGGCCC
>JBBSJG010000327.1:0-2519 GCA_038257485.1 Longimicrobiales bacterium
AACTCGCGCTTGATGACCGGCTTAATCCTGGACATGGTTCGACTCCTTGTCGCCAGCGGCGATGTTGGCGGCATTCACGCGGTCGATGAAGATCTGTTCAAGCGATGGCTCGGTCACCTCGAACCGCCGCACGCGCACGTTCGACTGCATCAGCATCTGCAACAGCTGCTGCGGGTCGGTGCCATCACTCAGCTGGACTTCCGCAGTATTTCCCTGCTCGCGCATGTGCGCGACATACGGCTGGCGGCGGATCTGCTCGATGGTATCGGGCGACCAGTTGTCGAGCGTGAGGGCGATGTACTCACCACCATGACTCTGCTTGACCTGCGCGATCGAACCGTCGGCGACCTTGGTGCCGCGCGCAATGATGCACACGTGGTCGCACAGACGTTCCGCGTGCTCGATGATGTGTGTGCTGAACAGGATCGTCTTGCCAGCCTTCTTCAGGTCTGTCACGATGTCGCGCAGCACGCGTTGATTGATCGGATCGAGACCGCTGAACGGCTCGTCGAGGATGACGATCTCAGGGTCGTGCAGGATCGATGCAATGAACTGGATCTTCTGCTGCATCCCCTTCGACAGCTCCTGCACCTTCGCTTCCGCGCGGTCGGTCAGCTCGAGACGCTCCAGCCAACTCGCGATGCGGGGCTTCGACTGCTGCGGCGGGATGCCCTTGAGCTCGGCAAAGAACTGCAGCAGTCGACGCACCTTCATGCGCTTGTAGACGCCTCGCTCTTCCGGCAGATACCCAATGCGGTCGAGGCCCGCCTGCGACTGCGGCTCGCCCAGAATCCGAACCTCGCCGGCATCCGTCTCGATGATGCGGAGGATCATGCGGATCGTTGTCGTCTTGCCCGCGCCGTTCGGTCCGAGCAAGGCGAACGTCGAGCCGCGGGGCACAATGAGGTCCAGCGGCTTCACGGCCTGGAAATCCCCATACGTCTTCCGCACGCCTCGAAGCTCCAGGGCGTTGGTCGAGCTTTGTGACATCGTCGTCATCCTCGTCGGAGTATTTATTTCTGTTGCAATATAGTACGGGGCCAAACGCCGTCGGCCATTCTGGCGTCCGGAGTGAGCAGGCGGGCAAGGCGAGGACCTGCGAGATAGATCCAGCACGGCTGCTCGGATGCGTCGTCCATTTTGACCGCGGTCGCGGCGCGCCGAAACAGGCCATCATCCACAGCCTCGTACTCGTCGAGCCGGCCGAGCAACGTGACCGGGCAGCGCCAGACCGTGCCGTTGATCCGTGTCTCGCCGTACAGCATGAGGGCAGGATACTCGCCGTCGATGTCGTAGAGCGTGCCGGGAACGGAGCCGGTCCCAATGGGCACACATCCCTGGATGATCGCGGGTACGGGCTCCGTCGCGCGCAGTGTGCCGTATGCGAACAGCATGAATGTCGAGATGTCCGTCATCCTCACATGCTCCGTCGGACACGGCCGGGCTCGAGGCCGCCCGCGTGCAGGATCTTGTCCGCAAGCCGCTCTTCCTGCTCGTCCACGAATGTATCCACCTGGGTCATGTTCGCGCGCGCGTCATCGAACGCCTGCCGCGGGAAGTCCGATCCTTCCGCCTGACGCAGTGCATTATCCACCGACTCCAGCTCGCGCTGCGCCTTCTCGATCGCGCGGCGCAACCTGCCGAGCGCGCGCTTCGCATCCGATTCCGCTGATCCACTCATGATCCACCTGTAACGAATGGCAATGCGACGACGGTCACGCTCGATCCGTCGGACATCGTTAGTAGAGTCCCGGGCTCGACCTCACGACGGGCATATCCCAGTGCGATCGTCTGGCCGAGGCGTGGTGAGTACGCAGCACTCGTGATCCGGCCTGTCACCTTTGGTGCATCACCGCTGGTCAGCGTGGTGCCGGCCGCGGGCGTCGGTGCGTCGCCGAGGAGGAACCCGCGCAGGTGCCAGTTCACATGGCCGCGATGCAGCACGCGAATGATCACTTCCTGTCCTGTATAACATCCCTTGTTCGTCGAGATCGCACGACCCTTGAGATCGGCCTCGAGGGGAATCGTATTCTCGTCGAGCTCAGCGCCCCATATCGGCGTGCCTGCTTCAATGCGGAGCACGTCGCGGGTTGCGACACCGATGCGGACGGCACCTGCACCGCCCAGTGCTTTTGTGATATCGAGTGCGGCATCGGATGGTACGATCAGGTCGACGTCATCCGAGCCGGTATCCTGCGTCGTCATGACAAGAACGTCTGTATCGCCGTATGTCACTGCTGCGAAGCCGTCCAGGTTGGCGAGGTCCTTCAGTGACGGCGACGGCGACTGGGGCTGTGATTGCAGGAGTGTCGCAACGGTCGTGCGCGCGAGTGGCCCGCTGACGCTGATCATCACGTGCGATGCGGTGATGTTCTCAAAGCGCGCGAACAACGGTGGGACCGTGCGCTTGAAGTTTTCGAGCAGTGCATCGAGCGCTGCAGCCGGTACATCGAGCAGAAGGTCGGCTCCGCGGCGTACGACTCGCATGTCGGCAACCATGCGACCCTTCGGCGTGAGCA
>JBBSJG010000328.1:0-2516 GCA_038257485.1 Longimicrobiales bacterium
CCCATGCCGCCACCCTGCGAACCGCCGCCACCGGACCCACCGCGGCTGTATCCGCCACCACCGCCACCGCCACCGCCGCCCTGGCGACCACGGCCACCGCCGCCCCCACCGCCTTCGAAGCCGCCGCCACCGCCCGCACCGCCGGAGGCGCCGCCCAGAAGCACCATCTCGTTCACGGTGATGTCCGTCCAGAACCGCTGGTTGCCCTTGTCATCCTCGGTGGTCGAATACTCGATCCGGCCCTCGACATAGACGCGGTCACCCTTCTTGACGTACTGCTCGACCAGCTCGGCGAGCTTGTCCCAGAACGTCAGGCGGTGCCATTCGGTCTTTTCCTGCTGCTGACCCTGGCGGTCCTTGAACGTGCGATTCGTGGCGAGCGATACCTTCGCGAACTTGGTGCCGGCGCCCGTTGTCTTGATCTCGGGTTCCGATCCGATGTTGCCGATCAGCATCACTTTGTTGAGCGAGCGAGCCATGTCCTGTTGCCTGCTTTTGGAGGTGGGTGGATCCAGCCCGCAAGGTAAGCGGAGGGTCCGACTTCGTCCATGGCAAACCGAGCCGATCACCCGCCGGTCCGCGTGTACTCCGTAAAGGCGTCCCGGAGCCGGGTCGTGACCGGGCCCGGCCTGCCATTCCCGACCTTTTCACCGTTGAGCGTCGTGACCGGCATGACCTCCGTGGTGGTGCCACTGAGGAACAGCTCCTGGATGTGCGGCACGTGGTCGGGATACAGGATCGGACCCTCGCGGGTGGGGATATCGAGGGCCCGCGCGATCTGCAGCACGATGGCGCGGGAGATCCCGCTCAGGATGTAGTTGCATGACGGGTAGGTCACGAGGACGCCGTCGACCACGCCGAACAGATTGGAGTGCGAGCCTTCGATGAGAACGCCGTCCTTCACGAAAAGCGCCTCGAACGCATCCTGCTCGTGTGCCGCGTTGTTCGCGAGCACATTGGGGAGCAGCGAGATCGACTTGATGTCGCAGCGCGTCCAGCGTGTATCGGGTGTCGTGATGGCTGCGACGCCGTCGCTGAAGTATTCAGTCGGGTGCAGCTTGAACGGCTTGACCGCGACATACACGGTCGGCGCGACATTGCCCGCGGGGAACGCATGCTTGCGCGGTGCGACGCCGCGTGTGATCTGCATGTAGACCGTCGCATCGCCCTGCTGCAGGTCGTTTTCGAGGATGAGCTTCGTCACGATATCCTGCAGTCCCGCGACCGGGTCCGTGCTGATCTGCAGTGCACTGAGACCCGCGCGCAGGCGGATCATGTGCGCGTCGTACAGGAACGGGCGCCCCTCGTATACGCGGATCACCTCGTAGACACCATCGGCGAAGAAGAAGCCGCGGTCCTCCACGGAAATCATTGCATTCTTCGCGTCGACGTACTCGCCGTTCAGATATATCGTCATGTCATTCTCCGTATAGTGCGCCCGCTCTGTGATGCGGGTGTGTCAGGCGTTGATTGTATGCGACGGCGGACTCTCGATCAATCCGCAGGTCCGCGCACTGCATGCATGAGTCGTGCGACGCGGTCGCGTTCGACCGGTCGGCCGGCCTTGCCGTCCTGTTGCAGTGCGCTGCCGACAATGGCGCCATCGGCGATCGACAGCAGGCTGCCGGCGTTTGCCGCGGTGAATCCGCTGCCGATCCAGATGACGCTGTCAGGCGCCGCATCCCGCACTGCGCGCAGTGAAGCAACGTCCGCGGGTGCGCCGGTCGCGCGGCCGGACACGATGAGGACATCGGCTCGCCCGCGTTCCCACGTGTCACGCGCGACCTGCTCGTACGTCGCGCCGGCGGGCGGCGTTGCATGCTTGACCATGACGTCCGCGCAGATCGCGACATCCGCATCGAGCGCCTTGCGCAGTCGCAGCGTTTCATGCGCGCGGCCGTCGATCGGGCCCTGGTCCGTGAGCATGCTGCCGGTGTGCACATTCACGCGAATGAAGCGCGCGCCGGTGGCTGCGGCAATGCCGAGCGCACCGGCCGCGTCGTTACGCAACACATTCACGCCGATCGGCAAAGTCGTTGCGCGCGTCACCGCTGCCACAACGACTGTGAGCGCTGCAATCGTCTCGGGCGGGACAGCTCCCGGATAGAACGGCGCGTCGCCATAGTTCTCGACGAAGATGCCGTCGACCCCGCCGTCCGTGAGTGCCTGCGCATCCGCGGCCGCGCGCGTGACCACCTCGTCCATCGACCCACGCCACCCGGGCGAGCCCGGCAACGGCAGTGCATGGACCATTCCGATGATCGGGCGGCCGGCCGGGAACAGTGTCTTCATGTCGATACGCTTCATAACCTTGACCTTCCTTTGTTGGCGAGACGCTTCGCTTGGCGAGACGCTTCCGCTTGGCGAGACGCTTCGCTTGGCGAGACGCTTCCGCTTGGCGAGACGCTTCCGCTTGGCGAGACGCTTCGCTTGGCGAGACGCTTCGCTTGGCGAGACGCTTCGCTTGGCGAGACGCTTCGCTTGGCGAGACGCTTCGCTTGGCGAGACGCTTCCGC
>JBBSJG010000329.1:0-2500 GCA_038257485.1 Longimicrobiales bacterium
CCATCCAGTCGGTCGCGTGCCGCTGCGCATCGGCACGCTGCTGGGAGCGCGAGCTCGCGGCCATCGAAGCAGATCAGGCCGCTCTAGACCGTGCCCAAGGAAGAAAAGACCCAGGCTGCGAGTCCAACCGCAGCAAGGCACGTGGTGATGACCAAGACTCTCTCAGGCGGCTCCGGGTTCGTCCGTGGCCCGCTGCGACCGCCACCGAGAATGAGCCGATAATGCGCAAGGATAGCAAAGACGTACCCCAGGACCAGAGCGACGCTTGCCGACGAGGAAGCCGCGGCGAGACGCACTGCAGTTCGATTCTCGAAGAAACCGGAGACCAGTGGCAGGAGAACGACAGCTAGAGACACGATGGTGGCAGATACAAGGAGCCAATCGGCCCACGGAATCCAGACCCGCTCACCTTTGTAGTGCATCTCTAGGAGCTTGCTGAAGAACCGGTCATGAGGGCTGACTTCATTGGTCAGACGGTGCGAGACGTGACCTGCGCAGGTCGGTGCGCAGACGCCTATCGACCCGTGCGGCCCATGGCCGCGCGGTCGACGGGCGCTTCACGCGGTCGTCGCAGACGGCGTCATGAGCTTCGGCAGTCGCCGCAGGTTGAAGGCCGCGCAGGCAAAGACGAAGAGGCTGTCGACCTTCTCGAGCCCGCGCAGCTTCACCTTGCGAAGACCGGCCAGCGGCTTCATCCACCCGAACACGCGTTCGATGCGAGGCCGACAGGCCTGGCTGGTCGCGTAGCCAGCATGGCGCGTGGTGCGGCGATCAATCGCGCTGCCGCCGGGGCGTTTCACGTTCTGGCTCACGTGCGGCGTGTACCCGAGCTGCCGCGTGACGTCGACGAAGTCCCGCGTGTCGTAGTGCTTGTCGGCACCGACGGTGCGGGAACGCGGCACCCGCGCGTGGGCCTGCAGCAGGAGCAGCGCGGCGTCCCGTTCCGCATGGCCGTCGGCCGTCGTGGCCATGCCGTCGACGATCAACCCGTGGCGATTCTCCATCAGCCCGTGCCCGAGGTACGCCAAGCGCGCCTCGCCCTGGAATGTCTTGCGATACAGGCGGGCATCGGGGTCGGTCTTCGACGCGTGCGTGTCGTTGGTACGGGTCTGGCCGCGGAAGTTCCGGCCATCGCCGTCCGGCGGCCCGTCCTTCAGCTGGAAGCTCTTGTGACTCGCCCACGCCTCGATCAGCGTCCCGTCGACCGTGAAGTGCTCGTCCGACATCCACGCGGCGGCGCGGTCGACGACGTGTCGCAGGAACTGACGCGCCACCTCCTGATTCAGCAAGCGATCGCGGTTCTTGGTGAACACCGTCGGCACCCAGATCGGCTCGTCCATCTCGAGGCCCACGAACCACCGGAACAGGATGTTGTAATCGAGCTGCTCCATGAGCAGCCGCTCGCTGCGGATCGAGTAGAACAGCTGCAGCAGCTGCGCGCGCAGCAGGCGCTCGGGCGGAATCGACGGCCGGCCGACGCGGGCATACAGCCCATCGAAGTCGCGCGACATGTCGCGCAGGATCTCGTCGACCAACGCGCGGACCGCGCGCAGTGGATGGTCCGATGGGACACGGTCCTCGGCCGAAACGTAGCTGAACATCGCCGTGGGCTGTCGGTCGTCTCCGCGCATGCCCAAGATCGTAGTGCTTGGGATCCGTGTTGTCGATCCCTCGCGCGACGTTTTTCAGCAAGCTCCTAGCTCACGTTGAATTCGGAAGAACAGCATCGCGATGCCAAACCCGGTGATCAGGCTTGCAACCGTTGCTAGTGTCGCTGCGTCGGGTGCGTGATTCGACATGCTCTGAGTCCGCCATATCAACGGTATCCGCTTCAGCGGCGGCGCCTCATCATCGCGCCGGGCGCCGTCGGCTGCAAGCGGTGGTCCCACGACCGTTAGAGCCCCGTGATAACGACGGCTCCCGTCACGGTGTCCATTCGACTCCTTCACCAGCACGGAGTTCATGTTGGCCCCTGTGAACTGACAACGCTTCGCAGTGGGATTGGCCACTTGCACAGGCACCGTCGCGCGTACGCTATTCGAAGCGTGAGCGGGGCCGCGGGTCCGTCCCACTAGGAAGGCAGACGAACGAGATGGCCACTCTCGAGCCATCCTTGTAGTCGACTGCAATCATTTCGCGCGCGACGATGGCTGTCCGCACGTCACGGCTCGCATTCAACAGCACGCCCAGTTCTTTGGCCGAAGTTCTTGCCATTGTGAGACAGGCGCCGCGGCTGTCTGCCGACTCGGTCACATCCCAGCGCGTCGCAGTCAGTCCTGACACATCCTGATTCTTGCTCCAAAGCACCCAGCCCTGTGTCGACACCTCCGCCATGGCTTCACTTGGAACGCCAACGCCCAGCAGCCCGCCGAGTATGAAAATGCTGATCTCGTGAACACGCACAGTTGACCCGCCTTTCGCTGATCGCGAATCGTATCGCGTTTCGGAGCACTACCCGCCAGGTCGGCAGCGGTCCTCCGGCCGGTGCGCACGCGCTAGC
>JBBSJG010000330.1:0-2497 GCA_038257485.1 Longimicrobiales bacterium
CGGTGATCCTGCTGCTGATGTTCATGGTGGCCGGCATCTACTTCCTGAAGGAACTGCTGCTCTTCTCCTTCACCAAGCTGCTGCTGCGCGTGGAATCAAAGCCGCTGCTGTCGGTGACGTTCTGCGCGACGGCGGCCGTGCTGTCCGCGTTCCTCGACGCGCTCACCGTCACCGCAGTCGTGATCACAGTGGCACACGGGTTCTACCTCATCTATCACAAGGTCGCGTCGGGCAAGCAGTACCATCACGAACACGATGTGAATGGCGACGACGAGATTGGTGAGCTCGACCGATCCGACCTGGACATGTTTCGCGGGTTCCTGCGCAGCCTCATGATGCACGCGGTCGTGGGCACAGCGCTCGGCGGTGTGTCCACGATGGTCGGCGAGCCACAGAATCTGCTCATCGCGAAGACCATGGGCTGGGACTTTCAGGAGTTCTTCGTGCAGATGATGCCGGTGTCGCTACCGGTGTTCGTGGTCGGTCTCGTGACCTGTTACGTCGTGGAGCGCATGCGCTGGTTCAGCTTCGGCGATGAACTGCCGGCCAACGTCCGTCAGATCCTGAACGCGTATGATGATCACCAGGCCGAGAAGCGAACACCGCAGGATGTCGCCGTGCTGTGGGTGCAGGGGCTGATCGCGTTCATGCTGGTGATCGCGCTGGCATTTCACCTCGCCGAGGTAGGACTGATCGGGCTGACCGTGGTCGTGCTCGCCACCGCGCTCAACGGCATCACGGAAGAGCACCGACTCGGACGCGCCTTCACTGAGGCCATGCCGTTTACGTCGTTGCTTGTGGTGTTCTTCGGGATCGTGGCCGTGATTCATGACCAGCACCTGTTCCAGCCGCTGGTGCGCTACGTGCTCACCTTCGAAGGCACCACGCAGACCGGCGCGCTCTACCTCGCCAATGGTGCGCTGTCGGCGATCAGCGATAACGTCTTCGTGGCCACCGTATACATCACGGAGGTGTACGGCGCCTTCGAGGCTGGCGAGATCACGCGCGCGCAGTTCGACCGGTTGGCGATCGCCATCAACGCCGGCACGAATCTGGCCAGTGTGACCACGCCGAACGGACAGGCGGCGTTTCTGTTTTTGCTCACGTCGGCGCTGGCCCCGCTCATTCGGCTGTCGTACGGCCGCATGGTGTGGATGGCCGTGCCATACGCGCTTACGCTATCGACATTCGGGCTGCTTTGCGTGGTGTTTCTGGTGCCGTAGCTGTGGTACTTCGTGTTGCCGCTGACAGCTGCAGTGCCGTAGCCGACGGACGCTACCAATCCGTCGGCCGGTAGTCCTTGAGAAACTGTCCCCACACGTGGCTTCCGGTGCGCATGCCGGCAATAATCGGGTCGACAATGCGCGCCGCGCCGTCAACGATGTCGAGTGGCGGATGAAAGCGGTGGTTCTCGACCTTGCGCGCCGCGATCTCAGCGGCGTCTTCATCTGTCACCCAGCCGGTGTCCACGCTGTTCATGTGAATACCGTCCTGCACGTAGTCCGTGGCCGAGGTGCGCGTCATCATGTTGAGCGCGGCTTTGGCCATGTTCGTATGCGGATGACGCGTGGTCTTGCTGTTGCGGTAGAACTGGCCTTCCATGGCGGAGACGTTCACGATGTGCTTGTCGCGCTCGGGCGTGCGCAGCATGAGCGGCTTCAGCCGCGCGTTAAAGATGAACGGCGCGACGGCGTTGACCAGCTGCACTTCGAGCAGCTCCACACTCGGCACTTCATGCAGCAACAGGCGCCACGAGTTGCGTTCGCGCAGATCGATCTGCTGGAGATCCTGATCCAGTTCGCCCGCCGGGAAGAGTGAGTGATGCTCGAGCAGGTCGTCAGGCAGCAGAGGCACCTGTGAAAGCGCCGCCGCCTGCGTCAGTCCGAGGTGATCCGCGGCCACGCCATGCGACGAAGCGCCCGCGGCGGACTGCTGTGATGCGTCACCGTCGCCGAGCAGCCGCGCGCCTCGCCATGCTTCGTAGGTGCCGAGCAGCCGGCGTGCGGTGAGTGAGAGCGTCGTGATCGACGCCGACTCCCGCTCCATCATGTGCGCGTAGAATGCCGGCGGACGGCGCACCGTCTGGCACGCGTTGTTGATGATGAAGTCGAGGCGCGGCTCAGTTTCCAGCAGTGTGCGGCAGAACGCTTCCACGCTCGGCGTGTGTCGCAGGTCGAGTCCGAACACTTCCAGACGATCGCTCCAGTCTTCGAAATCCGGCTCCGCAGCGTATCGCGCGGCGGAATCGCGCGGGAAGCGGGTGGTGACGAGTAGGCGCGCTCCGCAGCGCAGCAGCTTGAGCCCTGCCTGATACCCGATCTTGACGCGTCCACCGGTGAGCAGCGCAGTACGGCCGGTGAGATCGGCGAGCTCGGTGCGCTTGGCGAAGTTGAAGTCGCCGCACGGAATGCACATCTGGTCGTAGAAATGGTGCACGGCGGTGAACTTCTGCTTGCAGATGTAGCAGTGCTGCGGAACCGCGGCCTGTGCGATGGCC
>JBBSJG010000331.1:0-2497 GCA_038257485.1 Longimicrobiales bacterium
GCCGTCCATCGATATGCCTGGCATCAACATGCCGCACTTCCGCGACATGGCCGACGTGATTCGTCGCGCCGGCATTTACGGGCCGCGCGATTACCTGCGCATTGTCGAAGAGCTGATCAAGTTCTGGAAGATCGAGACGATCACGGGGCTCAAGGAAGCCGGGCAGCAGGCGCAGGAGAAGATTCTCGCGGTGCCGGCGCGGCTTACGCGCGTGGCGGACATGATGGAGACGCGCAGTCGCGCGAAGACATTCCAGTTTGCGGTGGCGTTCAACAAGGAATTTGATATGGCGTGATGGGACGAAAGAATGCTATAGCTTGACTTCTTTAAACGAAAGCCATAGCTTGCGCCATGAAAAAGAAAGCTATAGCTGTCGGTCATACGCTTTCAAGCCATCCGCTTCAGTCGCCCGCGCAGCTCGCGCTGTATCTCCGCGCCCTGCGCAAAACCAAGGGACTGACGCAGACCCAGCTCGGCGCGATGTTGGGCGTCACGCGCGCGCGTGTCAGCGAGATCGAGCGCGACCCCATCAACCTGGGCTTCTCGCAGCTGCAACGCATTCTGCACCTGCTCGGAGGACGTCTCGTCATCGAGGTGCAAGCCGCCGACTCCGGCATGCGAACGGACTCGGCTCCGTCGACACCGCGCGGCGAGTGGTAGTGACGCGCAGCCTGGATGTCTGGATGAACGGGGATCTCGTGGGCCGCTGGTCCATGCGTGCCGGAATACCCGTCTTTCAGTACGCAGACGAATGGCTCGCGTCCGAACGCGTGCGAAGCCTGTCGCTTTCGCTGCCAATCCTTCCCGGCAACCAGCCGCATCGCGGCGCTGTTGTGGCTTCCTGGTTCGACAACCTGCTGCCCGACAGCCGAGAAATTCGGGAACGGCTGGCCGGCCGCTTCCGCACCGGGGCCGCCAGTCCGTTTGATCTGCTTGCCGCCATCGGCCGAGACTGTGTGGGCGCCGTGCAACTCATGCCGTCGGGTTCGGAGCCGCCACGTGTTCAACAGATCGAGTCCTCTCCGATAGACAGCGCGGACATCGCTTCACTGCTGCGAGGCGTAACGGCCGCACGTGCGTTTGGTCAGCCGGATGACGCGACATACTTTCGCCTCTCGATCGCGGGCGCGCAGGAGAAGACCGCACTGCTCCGACTGAACGGGGCGTGGCATGTGCCCCGCGGCGCAACACCAACTACGCACATTCTCAAGCTCCCGCTCGGCCTTGTGGGCAACATGCGCTACGACATGCACGACTCGGTTGAAAACGAGTGGTTGTGCATGCAGTGGCTTGGTGAACTCGGATTTGCTGTGCCGCGGACCGAAGTAGCCACGTTCGTCGATGCACTGGGTGCGCAGAAAGTGCTGGTGATCGAACGATTTGATCGTCAGCTGATGTCCGCGAGTGAAGACATCGCTGGCGATTGGATCGTACGACTGCCGCAGGAAGATCTCTGCCAGGCATTCGGACTGTCTCCGGACGCGAAGTACGAGTCGGATGGTGGGCCGGGTGTCGAACGCGTCATGAACTTGCTGCGAACCGGCGACAACCCCGATGGCGATGTGTTGACGTTTGCCAAGTCGCAACTCGCCTTCTGGCTGCTCGCAGCGGTTGACGGACACGCCAAGAACTTCTCGCTCTTCCTGCGTCGCGACGGCTATGTGCTCACGCCGCTGTACGATGTGCTGTCGGCATGGCCGATCATCGGTACCGGTGCGGGCGAGCTCGCCGAACAGGATGCAACGCTTGCCATGGCGATACGCGGCGAAAGGCGACCGCGTCGACATATCGCGCGTATTTCGACACGCCATTGGGTGACGCTGGCCAAGCAGACGGGACTTCCGAACGCGTTCGACGCGTTTGTTGAGCTAGTGGAGCAGGCGGACGCCGCACTCCACCGTGTAGAGCAGCGATTGCCGTCGACGTTCCCCACGCATGTGTGGCGCGCCATCGCGCAGGGAGTGCGTCGCCATCGTGACCGTTTTCTGCGCGGGCTTAGCTGAACGCCACTGCGTGATCAATGGTTGTCTCTACGATACAGCGGGCGACCCGAACCGTTGTGCGCTGACGCTGCCGAACTTCGCGTCCACTCGGTTGCTGACCGTAGCCGTGCGCGATATGGTAAGCAGATCGGTGCCCGCTGCACCCGCCCCACCATACCCCGCCCGGTCCCGCCATGCCCGCTTTCCGTCCCATGCTCACCTTCGCCATCGCGACCGCGTCCCTCTGGGCCGGCGCGATCGGCGCCCCTGAGTCCACCCCCGCTCGCCAGCTACCGCACAGCTCGGCGAGCGCGCTCGCCCCCGATTCCGCGCTGCTCGCCAACTACCGCTGGCGCAACCTCGGTCCCGGCCGCGGCGGACGCTCCATCGCGGCCAGCGGTGTGGTCGGACGCCGACACGAGGCCTACTTCGGGGCCACCGGCGGCGGACTCTGGAAAACCAGCGACAGCGGACAGACCTGGATTCCCGTCACCGACGGCCAGGTCAACAGCGCC
>JBBSJG010000332.1:0-2475 GCA_038257485.1 Longimicrobiales bacterium
CCAGACCCATGAGTCCTGCACGGGGAACGCGAGTGAGATTCCCCGCCCGAAGCGCTGGTGCGCCAGCACGACCTGTTGGCGGATGCCTTCACCACTGCCCGTGAGCAGTGCGGTAGCGCCGGGCTTGAGGCCGCGAATGTGATTTGTGGTGGACGGCGACGGCATGGTCTTCCACCGTTCAGCGGATGCGCGCGGATCAGCAGTCAGACGGAGCGCGGGATGGGCGAGGCCTGCTGCAGTCGGTGACACTGTGATGGTCGTGAAGTACGCGGTATCGCCCGTAAATGTCGGATCGAGTGTGACGGGGAGTGCATCGCCCGCCGGTGTCCCTGCCCATCCGCCCTCTGCGAACGAGCGATGGCCGCCGAGCATCAGGAGGCCGCCGCCCCGCTCGCTTACGAAGTCCGAGATCATCTGCAGCTGGTCGTGCGAGAAGTAACTCGCCTCGACACTGCCGAGGACGAGAGCGCGATAGGCGAACAGCTCTTCGCGCGTGGCAGGGAACCCTGCCATTAGCTCAGCCGCGCTGTCGATGTCCAGGCGCAGGTAGCGCTTGTCCGCGGTGCGCTGCAGCGTCACCAGCTGGATGCTGCTGTCCGCTGCGACTGCACGTCGCAGGAATTTCAGCTCGTAGCGCGGTTCCCCCTCGAAGTAGAGGATCTTCTCACGCGCCCCACTAACATCGATAACCGTTTCCTGCACATTGTTCTCGCCGATCAGCTCGCCGTCCTGGACAGGTACGCGAAAGCGGATGCGGCGTGGTCCTGCGTCGTTGATCGTAAAACTGACCTGGACAGTTGCCGGTGCATCATCGGCTGGCAGCTTCACGTCAACCGTTGACAGAATACGTCCCTCATCCTCAACGGTCACCGGCACACTGCGACCGGCGAAGCCGCTCTGTGACAGCACCAGTTCGACAACGACGGCGCTCCCTCTCAGAGCGCGGCGGGGCACGCTGATGCGCCCCACCTCGATGTCGCGGCGGGCGCGTTCGCGGCCGAGCCCCACTGTATACACGGGAATGCCCGCGGCCTTGAGCGACAGCAGTGTCTCGGACAGACCCTCCTGCGCGTTGTCAGCTCCGTCCGTCACGACAACAACACCCGCCACAGGCAGTGCGCTCAGGTCACTGCGCGCGCGTTCGAGTGCGGGCCCGATGCGCGTGCGGCCACCCGTGAACAGCATGCTGTCACTGCTCTCGAGACGGGTCGCGTCATCTGCGAAGCGGAATGTGCGAATGCGGAATTTGTCGGCCAGTGCGCGCGCCACTTCACTGTCGGCGGAACGGAACAGCGCGTTCGCCTGGTCTGCGCGCGTGCCGGGATCCACATCTGCGATGCGCATGCTCCGCGAGTCGTCGATCAGGACTGCGAGATAGTTCTGCTGAGGGAGGACGGACGAGAGAACGAGTGTCGGACGCATCAGTGCGAACGTCAGCAGTGCAAGTACCGTGCAGCGCACGCCGAACAACACGCCTCGCTCGCGGCCGGTCGTCTTGCCGCGCGCGCGGCCGTACGTCCACGCGGATGCAACCGTTGCAGCAAGCGCGAGCGCCAGCAGAATCTGGATCGCCACGGGCGAGCGGAACACGATGTGTCCCTGCTCGAACAGGACCGGACGATACTTGAACAATGCTGCGAAAACGGAATCAAAGAAGGCCTGCACTGCTACTCCGCTCGTGTGGTCGCTGACAGCGGCATCTTCAACTGTATACTAACCCCCGGGCGATGGTGTTCACACCACGGGACGAACCGCGGCGGTACAGGGGCAGACCGCACCGTTGTGCCTGAATTAGAAAGATGCCTGACGGAGTGGGAACGTTGACGGCAGGCGGGGTCAGGGGATCGTGACCTCGGCGATCAGCAGCTTGGCGGCTTCCGGATCGAGTGGCAGCGAGAAGAGGAACCCCTGCGCGAAGCGGGTCCCGAGAGTGCGCAGCAGGGCCAGTTGCTCCGGTGTCTCCACCCCCTCGGCGATCGCCTCGATAGCCATGCTCTTCCCCAGTGCAATGATGGTCTGCACGATCGCGTGACCTTCGCCCTCGTCTCCCATGTCCCGGACAAACGACGGGTCGATCTTGAGGGTGGAGATCGGGAGGGACCGGAGTTCGCGGAGGGACGAGTAGCCGCTGCCGAAGTCATCGAGGCAGATCTGGATGCCTCTCTCGCGGAGCTGCGCCAGCAGACGTGCTGCGAGATCCGCATTCTGCATCACCACAGCCTCCTTAAGATCGAGGCGCAGTGACGACGGCGGCAGGCCGGTTTCCTCGAGAATGAAGTCGATCTTCTGAACCAGATTCGGCTGCACGAACTGCTTCGCCGACAGGTTCACGCTCATGGTCAGGCGGAATGCGGCCCGCGGGAACTCGAGCTGCCAGGACCGCAGCTGCCTGCACGCCTCACGCAGGACCCACCATCCGATTTCGACAATCAGGCCGGTAGACTCCGCGAGGGGCATGAACTCGCCCGGCAGGAG
>JBBSJG010000333.1:0-2456 GCA_038257485.1 Longimicrobiales bacterium
AGCTCGCGCACGTTGCCGGGCCACGGATAAGAAACCAGCAGGTCGAGCGCCTCTGCCGAGATGCCGTGAAACGGACGATCATGCTGCGCGCTGAACTCCCGCACGAACCGGCGCACCAGCAACGGAATGTCGTCCCGACGCTCACGCAACGGAGGCAGGTAGATGCGCAGCACATTGAGCCGGTAGTAGAGGTCGGCCCGGAACGCTCCTTCCTCCACATGCTCCCTGAGCGGACGATTGGTCGCGGCCACCACGCGCACGTCCACCTGAATGGTCTGCACGCCGCCCACCCGCGTGACTTCACGTTCCTCGAGCACACGCAGCAGCTTCACCTGCGTGCTGCCCGGCACCTCGCCGATCTCGTCGAGAAAAAGCGTGCCGGTGTCCGCCAGCTCGAAGCGGCCCAATCGGCGCTCCGCAGCCCCGGTGAACGAACCCTTTTCGTGTCCGAACAGCTCGCTTTCGAGCAACGTCTCCGGCAGCGCGCCCACATTCACCGCAATGAACGGGCGGGACCGCCTCGGCGAGAGTCGATGAATCGCGCGCGCGACGAGTTCCTTGCCGCTGCCGCTCTCGCCTTCGATGAGCACGGTGCTGGTGACGGGTGCGATCTGCTGCACCTTCACCAGCACCTCACGAATCGCCTCCGACTCGCCCACAAGCCCCGTCAGCTCCGCCATCGCGCGCCGCTCCAACCTGCGCTGCACGACATCCGCAACTTCCTCGATCTCGACGGGCTTGGGGATGATCTCCGCGTAGCCCACGGCCTTGAGCCTGGCGAGCAGCGCGTCATCGGCGACATCCGTGAAGCCCACGACGCTGACATCGTGCCAGAGCTGTTCCTGCACGAGCCCGATGTTGGGTCCGTCGAGCAATGCGCCGGTGAGCACGACGACAGCCGGACGCGTCCGGCGCAGAGTGCCACGCACATCATCCAGCGGCGAGATCATCGTGACGGTGATGCCGCGCGCCTCCAGCGCCGCGTTCAGCCTGACTGCGGGCTCCACGTCGGTGAGCAGCACCGCGACACTCCCGAGCGGCACTCCCTCCGTGACGGCCCGCTGCGATCGCGGACCTGCTGCGCTCACGCCTTCCCCTCGCGCTTGTAGAACGGCAGTGGCACCACGCGCGCCGGCACCTGACGGCCGCGAATGTCCACGTAAAAGACGGTGCCCTCGACCGCCGCCGCCGACGGCAGGTAGCAGGTGCCGACGGGAACGCCGAGCGTGGGACTCATTGTGCCACTGCAGACGACACCGCTTTGCAGGTCGCCATACCAGATCGGCATGCCGTGCCGCGGGATCGCGCGCTCGTCGCATGTGAAACCGACAAGCTTGCGATCGACGCCGTCGGTGTGCTGCGCCACCAGCACATCCTTGCCAAGGAATGAGGGCTTGTCGAGTTTGACCAGCCATGCGAGACCGGCTTCGAGCGGCGTGGTATCGATGTCGAGTTCATGACCGTAAAGCGCCATCCCGGCTTCGAGGCGCAGCGTATCGCGCGCACCAAGCCCGCACGGTGCGACGTCGCCCTTCGCGAGCACAGCGTCCCACACGGCGCGTGCCTGCGCCCACGGCACGTAGAGCTCGAAGCCGAGTTCCCCGGTGTAGCCGGTGCGTGAGATGATCGCGGGCGCTCCGGCGACAGTGCCGTCCACGAAGCGGTAGTACTTCATCTCGCCGAGCGGTGTGTCGGTGAGACGTTGCAAGACGGCGGGCGCATTCGGCCCCTGCACGGCAATGAGCGCGTACTGGTCGGAGACATCTTCGAGCGTGGCATCAAAGCCGGCGATATGCGCGCGCAAGTGCGCGAGATCGGCATCGCGATTGCCGGCATTGATGACCAGAAACAGATGATCGGGATAACGGTAGACGAGCAGGTCGTCCACGATGGTGCCGCGCTCGGTGAGCAGCGTGGAATACTGGATCTGTCCGATGGCGAGCCGCGAGACGTCATTGCTGGTGACGTGATTGACGAACTCGATGGCGTCCGGCCCGCGCACGATGACCTCGCCCATGTGGCTCACATCGAACACACCACAGGCTTCGCGAACGGCGCGATGTTCGGCGGATATTCCGGCGGGATACTGGACCGGCATTTCCCAGCCGGCAAACGGCACAATGCGCGCTCCGAGCGCGACGTGGACATCGAACAGCGGCGTACGGCGTAGCGTGAGCGTATCAGTCATGTCAGGCACGAGGAGGAGTCGGGAAGGAGAACCCTCGTAAAATGACCATTACGGCAGACGAGTGCCAGCGTGGCAGTCCACGACGCTGCGAACAGCTCAGCTCGTGTCTTGAATCGCCTGACTGCGCATACGCGCGAACGCACCTATGATGGGATTGGCTGACCGAAGTGAGCCGCCCGTACGTGTCTACACGTCTCGGGCCAAATGGACGCCCCATCTGAGGCGTCCGATGACCGGCGCGCATCCGTTGCGTCGGCCGGAGGCGGTG
>JBBSJG010000334.1:0-2450 GCA_038257485.1 Longimicrobiales bacterium
GATGAAGCGTCGGAGCGCGCTCGCGCGACGGGTGCAACAACGGCCGCAGCGTATCGCGCCGGCGTGATGCGCGCCCTGGGCATCACGCAGGCGGAGGCGGACGCACGCATCGCAACGATCGGCGCACGCAACAATGATGTCGAGCGCTGGAGCGGCGAAGGCCGTGTAGACATGCGGGTGACGGAGAAGCTGACAACGATCCTGCAGGCGGGCATGACGAATGTCGCCAGCGGCATCGAACTCACGGGTCTCGGCGCCGGCCAGGTGAAGGACTGGAACTACTCGTACGTGCAGGCGCGTGCGACGATGGACCGCCTGTTCGCGCAGGTCTACCTCAATCGCAGCGACGCGGGCGAGACGTTCCTGCTTCGTACCGGTCAGCCGATCGTAGACAAGTCGACACTGCTGGTCGGTCAGCTCCAGCACGGCGTCTCGCTGTGGAATGCCCGCCAGAACTTCACGTACGGCGTGGATTACTTCGCGACCAACCCGCAGACTGACGGTACCATCAACGGTCAGTACGAGGACGTCGACAAGACCAAGGAAGTCGGCGGGTACCTGCAGTCCCAGACGGCGCTGACGCCGAAGTTCGACCTGGTTCTCGCGGGCCGCGTGGACAAGCACGACGCCCTGCCGGAAGCGATCTTCTCGCCCCGCGCAGCGATCGTCTTCAAGCCGGCCGACGGCCAGGCATTGCGCCTCACGTACAACCGCGCATTCTCGACGCCGACGTCGCTCAACCAGTTCCTCGACCTGCCGACGGCGGTGCCGAACCAGACACCCGGCTCGTCGGCGGCATCCGCTGCTGCGCTCGGGTACAGCGTCCGCGTACAGGGCACAGGAACCACAGGCTTCCACTTCCGTCAATCGGACGGTTCCTACCTCGTGCGCTCGCCCTTCACACCTGCAGCGCTTGGCGGACCGAAGGCCGTGCTGCCGGCGAATGCCGCGAACTTCTTCGCGGGTGCGGTCGCAGTGGTCGCGGCCGGCACACCGGCGGGCGCACTGGGCCCGAATCAGGCGCAGATCTTCGGGTTCCTGTCGAGCCTGAGGCCGACAGCGGCCCAGATCGGCACGAACTACATCGCGGGTACGGCAAGCCTTCCGATCTCGGGCCTCGTGGTGCCGGACATCGAGCCGATTCGTGAGTCGACGTCGACTACGTTCGAGGCCGGCTACAAGGGCGTCATCCGCAACCGCCTGTCGCTGTCGGTCGACGGCTGGTGGTCACGGCGCGAGAACCTCGTGACACCGCTGACGGTCTCGACTCCGCTGATTGCCATGAACGGCGCCCAGATCGGTGCGTACCTGGTGCCTCAGCTCATGTCGATCGGTCTCTCGCAGGCCCAGGCAACCGGCATTGCGACGGCATTGGCGCCGAACCTCGCGCGGGTTCCGGTCGGCGTCATCACGTCGAATGAGGTAAATGCGAACGGTGCGCAACTGCTCGCAACGTACACCAACGTCGATGAGAAGCTCGATGTATCGGGCATCGACCTCGGTGCGGAGGCATTGATCCGCGACCACTGGTCGGTCTCGGGCACTGCATCTTTCGTGAGCGATGACCATTTCGACACGGACCAGGTCGGCACGGTCACCCTGAATGCGCCGAAGCGGAAGGGCAGCCTCGCGCTGACCTATCGCAACCCGGAAAAGATGTCTGGCGAGGTTCGCGTCCGTCACACGGCGGAGTTCCCGGTGCAGTCGGGCGTCTACACGGGCACGCTGTGCATCGCGCCGGCGTCGGGCACACAGCCGTGCGTGCAGGCGTACACGCTGCTCGATGCCTCGGCGAGCTACACTGTCAAGCAACTGCGCGGCGCACAGCTGCAGTTCTCTGTGAACAACATCCTGGATGAGGACTACCAGAGCTTCATCGGCGTGCCGTCGATCGGCCGTATGGCGCTGCTGCGGGTCCGCTACACGCTCAGGTAAACCGGTCGTTTCCGTCAATTCGGAATGGCCCCGCGGGTGACTCAGTCGCCCGCGGGGCCATTCTTTTGTCCCACTAGTTTGAACGCCGCTCTCGATACCGCAGGCGGTTTCACACGAAGGACGCGAAGGTTACGGCAAGGTACAACGGACACTTCACGCGAAGTGCGCGAAGGCGAAACAGACAAGGAATCAATTTTTTCGTGAAGTGAATTTGTCGGGGGGTGAGACGTCGGCTGGCCTTTCCGTTCACTTCATGTACTTCGTGTGAAACCGTTGTCCGTTGTTGGGACGGCGGAAGATCAGGTGGCGCGGGTGGCGAGGAGTTCGCGGGCGTGTTCCTGGCTGACGGGGCTGTCGGGGTCTCCGCCGAGGAGGCGAGCGAGTTCGCGGACGCGGGTATCGCCGGCGAGTTCTTCGACGACGGTCGCGGTCCGTCCATCGCGATCGCGCTTCTCGACGAGCAGGTGATGGTCGGCGCGTGAAGCGATCTGTGGCAGATGGGTGATCACGAACAC
>JBBSJG010000335.1:0-2442 GCA_038257485.1 Longimicrobiales bacterium
CGCGGCATCGAGCACCATGAGTCGCGCTGCGTGAATCTCGATGCGCGAATCGGCGATCCAGAACTGCACAGCCTGTCGCGAAGCGAGCATCTCGCCACGCGCAATCTCGCGCGTTGCAGCTCGCCGGCACATGAGGTCGAATACGCGCTCGCAGATCCCGATCCAGCGCATGCAGTGATGAATGCGCCCCGGGCCGAGGCGCTCCTGCGCGAGCGCAAAGCCCGCGCCTTCGTCGCCCAGCCGGTTCGTCACTGGCACGCGCACGCGATCGAATGTGACCTCAGCGTGGCTCGCCCAGCCGCCACCCGTCTCACCCATTACGGAGATGTTGCGCTCGAGTGTGAAGCCGGGCGACGGCAACGGCACGATGATCTGCGAGGCGCGCTGGTGAGGCGCGGAGTCCGGATTGGTGATGGCCATGACGATGGTGAACGCTGCCCCGTCTGCGCTCGAAGTGAACCACTTGCGCCCCGAAATCACGTAGTCGTCGCCCTCACGCTCAGCACGCGTGGAAAGCCGCGTGGGATCGGAGCCGGCGTTGTCAGGCTCCGTCATCGCAAAGCAACTGCGAATCTCGCCACGTGCCAGCGGCGCAAACCATCGTGACTGCTGTTCGGGAGTGCCGAACCGCTGCAACAATTCCATGTTGCCGACGTCAGGTGCCTGGCAGTTGCACACGTAATGCCCGAACGGTGTCCAGCCGAGCACTTCGGAAAGGCGCGCGAAATCTTCGAGCGAAAGTCCAAGGCCACCGTGCGATCTTGCGAGAAACGGTGCCCAGAGGCCCTGCGCCTTTGCCTGCTCGCGCATGTCCTGCAACACGGGCTCTATGCCATGCCACGGACTGTGCAGCAACTCGGCTTCCTTCGGCAGCACGACGTCGCGTATGAACGAACGCGCCGTGTCGAGCAGCGCGTCGCTCACGCGAGATACCCGCCATCCGCCATGTACACGCCGCCAGTGCAGTACGACGACGCATCGCTCGCGAGGAAGAGGATCAGGCCGGCGATGTCATCCGGTGTGCCAATTCGTCCGATCGGCTGGCGGTCCGTGATTGCGTGCGCGATCGTGGGATCCTTCCACAGCGCTGCCGCGAACTTCGTTTTCACCAGCCCCGGACACACGGCGTTCGCGCGAATGCCGTCCGCACCCCACTCCTGCGCCATTACCTTGGTGAGTGAGATGAGCGCCGCCTTGCTCACGGAGTAGAGTCCGAGTCCCGCCTCGGGCGACACGCCACCGATAGACGAGATGTTCACGATCGATCCGCCTCCGCGCTCCTGCATGACGGAGTGCGAACTGCGACACAGCTCGAGCGGACCGAACACGTTCACCGACATGATCTTGGCGAACACCTCTTCACCCTGCTGCTGCAGCGGACCGAATACCGGATTCGTGGCCGCATTGTTCACGATGATGTCGATGCCGTCATACACTTCGACGGTGCGAGCTGCGAGGCCTCGCACATCATCGGGCGTGCCCATATGCGCGACGATACCCGTGACGTCGAGGCCGTCGGCCTGCAGGGCGGCTGCCGCTGCGGACACATGTTCGGCCTTGCGGCTCGACACCACCACCCTCGCACCGGCACGCGCGAGCGTAGTCGCTGCGGCAAAGCCGATGCCCCGCGTGCCCCCGGTCACGATGGCAACTTTTCCGTCCAGTCGCATGCGCGCGATCGCATCAGCGTCGCGAGCGGTGACGGGTTCGTGCGTGGACACGGTGGGCTCCTGTGGCGAGGTAATAGTTTCCTGCGCGAACGCCAGTTGACGCTACGCTTGATCTCCTCCGGGCACAACCAGCGGGTGACCGTTTACCGCTGCACCACCGACAACCGTAAACCGTCATCCGTCACCGTCAACCGTTCCGCCCGAACGCCGCAGGGGTGTACCGGGCGGGGGATCAGAAGACGGTCAACCACAACCGTCAACCGTTCCGCCCGAACGCCGCAGAGTGCACCGGGCTGAGCTCAGCAAACCGTTCACGGTGACGGTCAACAGTTGACTGTTGACGGTTGCACTGCGCGCCGTACGCAATCGCACATCAGGGCAGACGCGTAACCCGGCCAGTGGGCGGAGCCACGATCGTCCCCCCCATCCCCTTCACGTGCCGCAGCACCAGATCGGCGCTGCGCGGCGCCCGTGCGGGATCCGACGCCAGCAGCGCGCACGCGGTGGCAGCCTCCGGAATCACGTACCCATCGCCGCCGAAACAGGTCGGGTACGACGGGAACGCGACGCGCAGCGACTCCGCCCCGCCAATCTCCGTCCCGTCTGTTCGACGCAGCGGTCCCACGATGCGCGCGCCGCTCGGCAAGCGCGGGTCAAATGCAAATCGCACGCCGCTCACCTGCGGGTACGCACCGCTACCCAACCGGCGCATGGACACACCGTGCTCCAGCAGCTCGCGCAGTCGGTCTCCGGTGAGCGTGAATGTCACCAC
>JBBSJG010000336.1:0-2441 GCA_038257485.1 Longimicrobiales bacterium
ACCGCGTAGCCGGTGAGCTCACCGGTGTTGCGGGTGCTGAACCGCTCCCGGACCAGCAGCGGTACGCGTAACACGACGCCGGGTTCCATCAGGTTGACCGCGCGACGGATCGGCAATGGGTCCGGATCGAAGACCACCGCGGCCGTCTCGCCGGCGGCTGCCTGCATCACGCCAATCGGGAGTGTGACGATGACGGCACGGGCATCGATAACAGCATGCTGTGGTGAACCCGCCGCGTCGGGCTCGTCAATGCGGCAATGCGCGCGAACCGCACCGGGCTCCCATTCGACGCGCTCCACCACGTGCCCCAACGCGATCGCATCGGGCACCTGCGACGCCAGCCACGAAACCACTGCGCCGTACCCCGGAATCACACGCCCCGTCCGCTGCACCGTTTCGTCCCCGCCGGGATTGCCTTGCTGCGCCAGGCTCTTTGCACTGATCACCGCGGGGTCCGCGCCGTGAAAGCTCTGGACGAACCGATCCAGCCTCGCCCGATCCTGCGCCATACGCGGGCCGCCTGGCTTCTGCGCGAGGAACTCCGCGAAACTGTGATCGGGCGTCGGATCGATCAGTCGACTGACTCGGCCCAACCGGTCGAGGTACTTCTCGGCGCGCACAAGCCGGCCGTTCTGGCCTCGCCACTGCTGGCCGTCCGCGTCGTAGTGAGGCAGCCTCGCTGCGTCGAGCAGCCGGCGAGTCGATGTCGCTTCGCCATGGATGAACTCGGCACCCAGCTCGACCGGGATCGGCGAGTGTGGATCGAGGTGCGAATGAATGCGCCCGCCAGTCCGGCCCCTCGCTTCCACCACCCTGACGTTCACTGCCTCACGAGTCAGTGCGCAGCCGCCGCGAGGCCGGCGGCGCCCGCTCCCAGAATGACGACATCACATGATTCAGACATACCGGCCCGGATGGCAGGGTGCGTGCCGCCGGGCACTCGTCCCGCGCCCGCGCTCCCCGTAGATTGTCGAATGACTTCGACAACAACACCGCCCGCCTCGCGCTTCAATTCCGTCTATATCGGGCTCGGCGCTGCCCTCGTCATCCTGGCCATCGTGATCCTCTCCGGGATCATCACGACGAAGCGGCTCGGCAACGCGGTGCAGCTCCAGGCGCGCACGAACGACGTTCGCCTCAATGTCGAGTCTGCGACGGCCAATGTTCGCGCCGCCGAGTCCGCGATCCGCGGGTTCGTGGCGGCTGGCGACTCGCATTTTCTCGATGAGTTCGACGGCGCCCGCGACTCGCTCCAGCTGGTGCTGCACGGGATCCGCCGCCTCACGACGGACAATGTGTCGCAGCAGCAGCGTCTGTCGAGGCTCGATGACGACGTGCGCGTCCGGTTCGCCTACCTCGACAGCACGAAGGCGCTGCGCATCGCGGGGGCAACGGCGGAGGCGGCGGGGGCGATTCGATTGGGCAGCGAGTCCCTCGTCCGGGAGCGCATCTATCAAACACTCGGCGAGATCGAGTCAAACGCGCAACAGCTCCTGACGGCGCGGACCGCGTCCGTCGCAGCCGAGATTCGACGCAGTAAATGGATCAATCTCGCGGGCGTGCTCGCGAGCGCCGTGCTCGTGCTGCTTTCGGTCATCATGTTCCGATCCGAGGCCACCCGCCGGCGCCGAGCCAAGCAGCGGTTGGAGTCGAGTGAGGAGCGTCTGCGGGACTTCCTCGACTCGGCCAGCGACCTCATCCAGAGCAGCAACGCGGACGGCAACCTGATCTACGTCAACCGTTCCCTCCTCAATACGCTCGGCTACACATCGGACGAAGTGATCGGCAGATCGTCGGAAATGTTCTTCGCGCCTGAGTGCGTCGCAGATGGCCGCGTTCTCTTCGAGCGCCTGCTCCAGGGTGAACACGTCACCGACATCGATACGATCTACGTCCGCAAGGATGGGCGCCGCGTGAATGTCGCGGGCAGCTCCAACTGCCGCTTCGAGGACGGCCGCCCGGTCGCAACGCGTACCATCCTGCGGGACGCGACGCGGCAGCGCGAAGTCGATCAGATGAAGGACGAGTTCGTGTCGATCGTGAGCCATGAGCTGCGCACACCCCTCACATCGATCCGCGGCGCCCTCGGCCTGCTGGCGAATGGCATGCTGGGCGAGGTGGGAGATCGGGGCAAGCGCATGCTCGACGTCGCCATCAGCAACACGGACCGCCTGGTTCGCCTCATCAACGACATTCTCGATGTCGAACGCATCGAATCCGGATCCGTCCCCATGTCCAGGCAGCGCATCCGGCTGTCGGAGATCGAGCGGCATGTGGACGGCCTGATGCGGCCGCTCGCCGAACGGGCCAATGTGAACCTCTCCATCGCGACGGGTGACATCGACCTCAACGCTGACGAGGATCGCATCGTCCAGATGCTCACCAACCTGATCAGCAATGCAATCAAGTTCTCACCACCGGGTACTACGGTGAGTGTGACC
>JBBSJG010000337.1:0-2439 GCA_038257485.1 Longimicrobiales bacterium
CCTCACCCCCTCCACCCCTCCAGCCCATTTCCCATTTCCCTTTTCCCTGTCTATTTTCCGCATTGCAGAAAAAAGACTCCCGAACCAGCAAAATAGACTGATGACGTCTTCAGAAATCCGGTCCCGTTTCCTGACCTACTTCGAGCGTAACGGCCACATGATCCGCCCCAGCTCGTCGCTGGTGCCGCAGGATGATCCGACCCTGCTGTTCTCAAATGCGGGGATGGTGCAGTTCAAGCGCATATTCACGGGCGAAGAGCAGCTGGCGTACAGCCGCGCGACCACGTCTCAGAAGTGCCTGCGCGTGTCCGGGAAGCACAACGACCTCGAGGAAGTGGGCGTCACCAGCCGCCATCACACGTTTTTCGAGATGCTCGGTAACTTCTCGTTCGGCGACTACTTCAAGCGGGATGCGATCCGGTTTGCGTGGGAGCTGTTCACGGTAGAGTTCGGTCTGCCGAAGGAGCGACTCTGGGCAACCGTCCACTACACGGACGACGAGGCTGCGGCCTTGTGGCAGGAAATCGCCGGCCTGCCGCCGGAGCGGATTTTCAGGCTCGGCGACAAGGACAATTTCTGGCAGATGGGTGAGACGGGCCCATGTGGTCCGTGTTCTGAAATCCATTTTGATCTGCGGCCGGAGGGATTCCGTGGTACGGACGTCACGTCGGAGGAGTTCGAGCACGCGGCGGAGCGCGGCGAGTTCCTGGAGTTGTGGAACCTCGTGTTCATGCAGTACGACCGTTCGGCAGATGGCACACTGACGCCGCTGCCGGCGCCGTCGATCGACACGGGCGCGGGCCTGGAGCGCGTCACTGCCGTAATGCAGGGTGTGGACTCCAACTACAAGTCGGACCTGTTCGTACCGCTGATCGAGCGCGCGGTGTCCGTGGTCGGCGTGCCGTATGATTACGACACACCGCAGGGCGTCTCTTACCGTGTGCTGGCGGACCATGCGCGCTCGGTCGCATTCCTCCTCGCGGACGGCGTATTTCCGAGCAACGAAGGCCGCGGCTATGTGCTTCGCCGCGTACTGCGTCGCGCGGTTCGACATGCCTGGCTGCTTGGCCGTCGGGAGCCGACTTTGGTCCACGTCGTGGAGGCGGTGATCGAAACGATGGGCGGCGCATATCCGGACCTGCTGTCCCGCCGGGATCATCTCGTGCGCTATACACTGGATGAGGAACAGCGCTTCCTCGCGACGATCGACAGCGGCATGCAGCGTTTCGACGAGCTTGCGCCCGCCTTGGACGACCGCGACATGGCGCTGATCCGCGCGGGCAATCGCACGCCGCCGATCGTTGCGGGTGTCGACGCATTCAGGCTCTATGACACATTCGGCTTTCCGATCGATCTCACGGAACTGATCGCGAATGAGCGAGGCTATGTCGTGGACGAGGTCGGATTCACTGCAGCGCTCGAGGAACAGCGATCGCGCTCGCGGCAGGACCGCAAGGCGTCGGGCGTCGGCATGGAGGCCGACGCCTTCGCGCAGGGTTGGATCGAGCTGGATCCCGCCGCGCAGCAGGATTTTGTTGGCTACACGGAGCGTGACGTCTCCACGGAACTCATTGCGATCCGACTGGACGGCGTCCGTGCCGCGCTCGCACTGCGCGTCAATCCGTTCTATGCGGAGTCCGGCGGCCAGGTGAGTGACCATGGAATTGTGCAGGGCGACGGGTGGAGTGTCGTCGTGGACGACGTGCGCAAGGTCGCCGGCCGTTCCGTTATCGTCGGCGAAGTGACAGGTGCGTTGCCGCAGTCGACGCAGCCGTTCATCGCACGCGCCATGGTCGAATCCGTCGCCCGCCGCGACACGCAGCGGAACCACACGGCAACGCACCTCCTGCAGGCCGCGCTCCGCAAAGTCCTGGGTGACCATGTCGTGCAGCGAGGTTCCCTGGTCGCGCCGGATCGTTTGCGCTTCGATTTCACACACACGAAGCCCATGTCCCACGACGAGCTCCGCCGCGTCGAAGAGATCGTGAACGAGGGTGTGCAGAGCGACATCGACCTCGACATCGGGCAGTCGACATACCCGGAAGCCGTCGCGCGAGGCGCCATGGCGCTGTTCGGCGAGAAGTACGGCGATGTCGTGCGCGTCGTAACTGTACCGGACGTCAGCATCGAGCTGTGCGGCGGCACGCACGTTCGCCACACGGGTGACATCGGCGTGTTCCGCATCATCAGCGAGGGCGGCGTTGCCGCGGGCATCCGCCGCATCGAGGCCGTGACGGGCTCGGCTGCATACAGGCGGGCCGTCGAACAGGAGGAGCTGCTCCGCCAGGTTGGTACGGCGCTCAAGGCGACGCCGGACACTCTGTTGCGTCGAGTGGAACAGCTCAATGAAGAGAACCGCGACCTTCGTCGCCAGCTCGAGAAAGCACGAACGCAGGGGTCATCCGATGTGGTGGGCGACCTGCTCAAGACCGCAGTGGA
>JBBSJG010000338.1:0-2429 GCA_038257485.1 Longimicrobiales bacterium
ACGGCGGTGATCAACCGCTAGCACGCTGGCACGCCGTGCGAGTGCGCCGTCATCCTCACAGCCGGGCTTGAAGCGGGGACCTCGCTACGCATTTTGCGCTTCAACACGCTCCGGTCCGCCGCGTAGTTTGGAGAGTTGATCTCTCCACCTACCCGGACCGATATGCCCGTCTCTTTTCGTTCAATCGGCGCCGTCGCCCTGACGGCGCTCGTTGCCCTCTCCGCCGACGCGCAACCGCGTCGCGGCGCTGCCTCGGCCACTGGCGCAGACTCCGCTGCCAGCGACTCCGCCTCGGGCCGCCTGCCGATCGACGGCATGCGCTTCCGCTCCATCGGCCCCGGCAGCACCTCCGGCCGCATCAGCGACCTCGCCATCCACCCAAAGCAGTCGAGCATGTGGTACGTGGCCACGGCCTCCGGTGGCCTCTGGAAAACCGAGAACTCGGGCGTCACCTTCGCGCCCATCTTCGACCAGCAGGGCTCCTTCTCCATCGGCGCCATCACGCTCGACCCGAACATGCCCAGCACACTCTGGGTGGGCACCGGCGAGAACAACTCGCTGCGATCGGTGGCCTACGGCGACGGCGTCTACAAGTCGATTGACGATGGCCGCACGTTCACCAACGTCGGCCTCAAGAACAGCGAACACATCGGGCGCATTCTCGTCGATCCGCGGAACAGCGACGTGGTCTTCGTTGCCGCTATCGGACCGCTCTGGTCCGGCGGCGGTGATCGCGGCCTCTACAAGACCACCGACGGCGGCAAAACTTGGAATCGCGTGCTCGGCGACTCCGCCTGGGTGGGCGTGAACGATGTGCAGATGGACCCGCGCAATCCCGATCTCATGGTCGCCTCCACGTTCCAGCGCGAACGTCGCGTGTGGGGACAGATTCACGGCGGACCGGGATCGGAGTTGCATCGCTCCACTGATGGCGGCAAAACGTGGACACGCATTCGCACCGGACTGCCGAGCGGCGATCTCGGACGCATCGGCTTGTCCATCGCGCCGTCGGATCCCGATGTCGTGTATGCAGTGATCGAGGCGAGTGGTTCCGGCAGCGGCTTCTACCGCTCTACCAACAGCGGCGCAAGCTGGGAGCGCATGAGCTCTCAGTCGGGACTGGGCCTCTTCTACAACGAGATCTTCGTCGATCCCACGAACAAGGATCGCGTGTACATGGTGGAGACCAATACCTCCGTCAGCAACGACGCCGGTCGCACGTGGACGCAGGTGCCCTCGCGCAACAAGCACGTGGACGATCACGTGGTGTGGATCGATCCGAACAACTCCGAGCACATCATGATCGGCTCGGACGGTGGACTGTACGAATCATTCGATCGCGGCACGAACTGGCGCTGGTTCAGCAACCTGCCACTCACGCAGTTCTACACCGTGGCGCTCGACAATGCGACGCCGTTCTACAACGTCTACGGCGGCACGCAGGACAACAACACGGTGGGCGGACCGTCTCGCACCACGAACGCGGCCGGCATTCAGAACTCTGACTGGACAACGATTGTGGGCGGCGACGGATTCCGCGCGCAGATCGATCCCACCGATCCGAACATCGTGTATGCGGAGTCGCAGAACGGTGGCATGGTGCGCCACGACCGTCGCACTGGCGAGAACATTTCCATTCGCCCGCAGCCTGCGCCCGGCGAACCGGCGTCGCGCTGGTACTGGGACACACCCATCCTCATCTCGCCGCACAATCCGTCGCGGCTGTATGTCGGCTCGCAAACCTTGTGGCGATCCGACGATCGCGGCAACTCGTGGCGCACGGTGAGCGGCGACCTGACGCAGGCCATCGATCGCAACCAGCTCAAGATGATGGGCCGCGTGTGGGGATCGGATGCCATCAGCAAGTGGGCGTCCACATCGTACTACGGCACCATTCTCGCCATCAGTGAATCGCCGAAGCAGGAAGGGCTGATCTACGTGGGCACCGACGACGGCCTGGTGCAAGTCACGGAAGATGGTGGCACCACGTGGCGCCGGACGTCGAGCTTCCCGGGCGTGCCCGACACCACGTACGTGCAGCGCGTGTTTGCATCGAATCATGATGCCAACGTTGCCTACGCGGTGTTCAACAACCATCGCTCGGGTGACTTCAAGCCGTACATTGTGAAGACGAGCGATCGCGGTCGCACCTGGACCAACATCAGCAACAACCTGCCGGCGCGCGGTTCGGTGTACGGCTTTGTGGAAGATCCAAAGGAACCGCGACTGCTGTTCGCCGGTACGGAGTTCGCGATGTATGTGAGCACCAACGGCGGTGGCGCATGGACACGGATGCGCGGAGGGCTGCCCACCGTTCAGATGCGCGATCTCGCGATTCACGCGCGCGATGATGATCTGGTACTTGCCACCTTCGGTCGCGGCTTCTACATCCTCGACGACCTGGCACCGCTGCGCACCATGGTGCGGCA
>JBBSJG010000339.1:0-2426 GCA_038257485.1 Longimicrobiales bacterium
ACATCACGCTGCGGCTCGCCGAGGACTTCGGATTCTGCTATGGCGTGGACCGCGCGGTGGACTACGCGTACCAGGCCACGCACAAGTTCCCCGACCGTCGCATCTTCCTGGTCGGCGAGATCATACATAATCCGCATGTAAACCAGAGACTGCGCGAGGGCGGGATCACGTTCCTGTACGCGGACGACAACGGCGAGTTCGACTTCAGTGAGCTGACCGCGGACGACGTCGTGATCATGCCGGCGTTCGGCGTGACGCTCGCCGACTTCCAGCGTCTGCGCGACATCAACTGTATCCTGATCGATACGACGTGCGGTTCTGTGCTCAACGTGTGGAAGCGCGTGGAGTCATATGCGCGCGACGGATTCACTGCGTTGATCCACGGGAAGTATTTCCACGAGGAGACACGTGCGACGGCGTCGCAGGCGCACACATTCCCGGGTGGCAATTACCTCATCGTGCGGGACATGGATGAGGCGAAGCTCGTGATGGACTACATCGAGCAGAACGAGAACGCCATGTCACGCGATGCGTTCATCGCGCACTTCGCGAAGAAGGCCCCGGAGGGCTTCGATCCGGATGCCGACCTGGTGCGCATCGGTGTCGCCAACCAGACGACAATGCTTGCGACGGAGTCCCTGGCGATCGCCGCGGCAGTGGGCAGAAGCCTCGCTGCGCGATACGGTGCAGCACACATGCAGGACCATTTCCGCTCGTTCGACACGATCTGCTCTGCAACGCAGGAACGGCAGGACGCGGTCGTTCAGATCATGCAGGATCCGCCGGATGTGATGATCGTGATCGGCGGCTACAATTCCTCGAACACGAACCATCTCGCGCACCTCTGCCGCGAGTATACCACGGCGTATCACATCGCCGATGCAACGTGCATCGACACCGACGCGCGCATCATCCGCCACAAGCCGGAGCTGGCCGCAGATGCGCCCGAAGTGGAGCAGCACGACTGGCTTCCCGATGGTCCGCTGACGATCGGGCTTACCGCGGGTGCATCGACGCCGAACAACAAGATCGGCGAGACGATCCAGCGCATCCTGGCCACGCGGGGCGTTACCGCCTCATGATTCGCGCAACACGGATGTTGATTGCGTGCGCACTGCTGCTCGGCAGTGCGACGGCCGTGGTCGCGCAAGGACACGTTAAACCGATAACACCACCCGACGCACGCGGTCGCGCCGTTCTCGCGCAGGCCAATCTCGCGAAGGGGATGAAGGTTCTCGTTTCGACCGAGAACCGATGGCTATGGCTGGTGCGCGGGCGCGATACGCTGATGTCGGTGCCGGTGGCCGTCGGGATGGGCAAGTCGTTCACGTTCGAGGGCAAGTCGTTCCACTTCGACACGCCGCGCGGACGTCGCACGGTGATCGGCAAGAGTGAGAGCCCGATCTGGAATGTCCCGGAATGGCATTACCTGGAACGCGCGGCGCAGCACAAGTACAAGGTCGAGCGCATCGATACGAAGAAGAAGTATCTCCTCAAGGACGGCACGTTCATCCTGACCATCGGCAAGAATGTCGGACGTCTCAACCTCGCCGGTCACTTCTGGCCGTTCACGCCCGGGCTCGAGATCATGTACGACAGCACGGTGTTTGTCCCCCCCGTCGGCACGGAGCAGCGGCTGGTTCCTGACGCGCTCGGTCCGTTCAAGCTCGATACCGGCGATGGGTACCTGTTTCACGGTACACACATTTACAACGAGGACGAGATTGGCGAGGCTGTGAGTCATGGTTGTGTACGGCTGCGCAATGACGACCTTGGGCGATTCTACGCCACGGTGCCTGTGGGCACTCCGGTCTATATCTTCTGAGATCTTCCCCTGGCGCGTCCGTCGTCGCATATTAACTGCTGTTCATCTGCATACAGGTTACACCTAACCGATGGGGGCGCATGCCGGATCGGGACTTCGACTGGTTGGCGAATGAGCTGTGCCTGGATTTTCATAACACGGCGACGTGGGATGATGACGGGGGCGCGCTGAACGAGCGGCTGGACGCGTTCGACGCGCTGGCGTCCTGGTGTGTTGCGTCCGGGATGATCGGTGACGACGCGTTGGCGGAGCTCACGGCTGACCCGGATGCGATCCTGCAGCAGGCGTATGATCTGCGGGCGGTCATCCACGACGTGTTCGCGGCGATCGCGCGGGGTGATGTGCCCGACCCGACGCACCTGGCGGAGCTGAACGACTTCCTGGCGTCGGTCGTCGTCCGCATTGAGGCGGAGCCCGGTGAGGTGCCGGTGCTGGCGTCCGGTGCAGTGGGCGCGCTGAGCGGTCTGCTGGCGCCGATCGTGTGGTCGGCGGCGTCGCTGCTGGTGTCGCCGTTCCGGGACAAGGTCGGGATCTGCGCGAATCCGGAGTGCAATCGTCTGTTCGTCGACCTGAGCCGTCGCGGGAACCGGAACTGGTGCGA
>JBBSJG010000340.1:0-2420 GCA_038257485.1 Longimicrobiales bacterium
GCGGTCGCCGGCGCAGTCGCAAACAGGGGCCGTACCGTGACATTTACGCTCCAACACGCGGGCGCTCGCAGCATCGCAGTAGCGGGCGACTTCAGCGGATGGGAACCGCGCAGCTTGACGCGCGGTGAAAAAGACGAATGGACGTTGGATGTCGTGCTCGACCCGGGCGTGTATCACTACGCGTTCGTGGTCGATGGTGAGACATGGATGGTTCCGGATCATGCGACCGGAATCGTGGATGATGGCTTCGGCCGCAGGAACGCGACGCTGGTTGTGGCACCATTGAATGGACGGACAAAATCATGAAAACAGGAACGATCGCAATCGTATCGCTCATGCTGGCACTGGGCAGCAGCGACCTCGTCGCACAGGATGCAGCGCAGGACGCAAAGCTGCGTGCTTCGATGTCGGCCGGAGCGTATGCGGAATTCAGCAGCACTGTAAGAGATGCGCGCAGTCGCGGCCTCCCGACCGACCCGCTGGTCGCGAAGGCACTGGAGGGCACGGCCAAGAGCGTGCCCGGCGAGCGCATCGTCGTAGCGCTCCGGCAGATGAGCGATCGCATGACGCGCGCGCAGCTCATGCTGAAGACCACGCGCCCGACTACCTCGGCCGAGATTGTTGCAGTGTCCGACGCATTGCAGCGCAATGTTCCCGAGGACGCGTTGCGGAAGATCGCGTCGGATCCGGCGGGCCGCGCCACAATCGTATTGTCATCGTACGCACTCGCGGACCTCATCGGTCAGGGCGTTCCGCTCGCGGTCGGCGTTGAAGTCATCGCGGCGTGGCGAGCGAGCGGCGGGGATACCGCAAGGCTGAAGGAAGTGCCCGCCACCATCGAAAGACTCGTGCGTCAGGGCGCTGCGCCGTCCCGTGCCGGCACCGGCGTCGCTGCGGGCCTGCGTATCGGCAAGCCGCTTTCGACGATTACAAGACTCGACCTGAAGTAGCAGCATGCAACTCATCG
Organism: Longimicrobiales bacterium; assembly: GCA_038257485.1. GTDB lineage: Bacteria > Gemmatimonadota > Gemmatimonadetes > Longimicrobiales > RSA9 > DASUXU01. Next base: position 968 of record JBBSJG010000340.1, read on the forward strand.
GCCGCACGGATGCCGATTGTGACCTTTTCGCGCGCCGTTCGTCTATACTGCAGCGGAGGCACGGAGCCGACGCAGAGGATTGACAGGAGAACGACAACATGCGCAAAGTGATTTCTTCCCTGGTGACCGCGGCAGCAGTCGCGACAATCGTGGCGACCGCACCGACGCTTGTTTCGGCACAGACGGCGACAGGTGACGCAAACGCGGATGCACGCATCCGCGCATCCATCCAGACGGCCGTAGAGGCGGGCGTTCCGGAGGCGATGCTCGCGAACAAGGTTGCGGAAGGTAGAGCCAAGGGCGTCGCTGCAGCTCGCATCGCGACAGCCGTCGAACATCGTGCGGAAGTTCTGGTGCGGGTGCAGGCAGCACTGCAGAGCCGGGCAGAGAACGATGCACGACCGGAAACGCCGACAACGTCAGGCGAACTGACCGCCGCCGCCGATGCATATGAAGGCGGTGTAAGTCTCAAGAGCATCACCGCACTGTCCGCTCGCGCCGGTCAGAACCGCGGCGTCGCACTCACCGTGCTCGCGGATCTGATTGCAGACGGCAACACCGCTCCGTCCAATGCACTGGTTCGTGTGCAGGCGGCACTCACCGCGGGGAACGGTGCACTGGCAGGTCTCGGCGCGAACGCTGCCGCGGCACGGCCGGATGCTTCCGCTGCAGCGACCGCACGCAGCAGGACGGATGTGCAGGCACCAAAGACAAGCGCAACCGCAACATCCGTGGCCGGCGTGAAGATCGGCCACTGATCCGCGGCAATCATTCAGAACTGGAACGGGGGGCTCAATGCCCCCCGTTCTGCTTTCCGTCACTAGGCCTCTCTGACAATGTTCGTGACTTTCGCACCTGCCGACTGTATCGTGGCACATTGCCAACCACGCCATCCGCATCCCAACCTGCGCCCGCGTAGCACCTTTACGGAGGATCCCGATGCAGTGTCGCATCAGCCACGGGACTGTCGCACGTGTTACGAAGTCTGCCGCACTGATCGCCGTGGCCGCCTGCGCGAATGGCGAACCACGCAACAACACGAGTGTCGATCCGGCGGATCCTTCGACGTCAGCGCAGGTTGTGACCATTTCCGCCCAACAACTCGATGCTGCTCCCGTCATCCCCATCAATCAGGAACTGCGCATCGACGGCGAAGCATCGACTGACACGAAATTCACGAACATCACGGGCATCGGCGTCACTCCCGGCGGAGGTATCGCCGTCCTCGACAAGACGCAAGCGGATGTGCGCATATTCAGTCGCGACGGCAATCTCCTCCATCGCATAGGCCGGAAAGGCGATGGACCCGGCGAACTGAACATGCCTCAGACGTTGCTCATAGCCAACGACACGATTTACGTCGTGGACACACGCGCGATCAATCGCTTCACTGTCGCGGGCGAATACATCGATCGCGTGCCGGTCCGCATGACCAACCAGGGCGGCTATGCGA
>JBBSJG010000341.1:0-2416 GCA_038257485.1 Longimicrobiales bacterium
CAATGCCGTCCCGCGCGAGGTCTACTTCACCGTTGATCTGCGCAGTCCGGACCCCGTGCTGCTCGATTCGCTCGACAATCTCATCACGCGCACCACTCAGGCGGTGGCCGATTCACAGAAGGTTGGCCTGCGCGTGGAAGTGGATCAGAAGAGCAGAGCCGGCGGCACGGAGAAGCAACTGGAAGACGCACGCGCGCACCCGATTGTTCAGACGGCCATCGACATCAATCGTGCGCTCGGCATCAGTGTCGGCATGCCGGGCGCGCGCGAGGCCGTGCCTACCGGTGCAACGGACGCGAACTCCGGTGTGGTGCGCAAGATCCCCAGCATCGCAATCGGCGGCTCGAAGGCGTCGGGAGCGCATCAGCTCACCGAGTTCTCGCTGGCGTCGAGTGCGCTGCCCAGTACGAAGCTGCTGTATCTGCTGACGGCCACGTTCGCCGACGGCGTGAAGGTGGTGCCGCCGGCGCGGGTGGTGCCGTGAGGTGAAAGCTCGACACCACCGCCTCGACGTCTCGCACGTCCAGCTGGCCAGCGGCGCGAATCGCCGAGTGCATCTCGTGCGCTGCGGATGGGATGGCCGCATATTGCAGAGTGAGCTGCGATGACGTAGCCCACGGACGGGTCTGCTACCCTGTCCCCCCGCACGATATTTCCGCGACGGCGCGAGGTCATCAGTGTCCCTCATTCTCCCGGCTGTGCTCGGTGGACGCTACGAGCTGCTCGAGGAGATCGGTAACGGCGCGTACGCCGCCGTGTACCGAGCGCATGACCACGTGCTTGACCGGGTCGTCGCGGTGAAGGTGCTGCGTGACGAGATCACCAGCGATGAGACGTTCGCCCGGTTCGAACGGGAAGTGCACGTCACGGCGACGCTGGAACACGCGCATATCCTGCACGTGCACGACTCGGGGAAACACGAGGGACGGCCGTACATCGTCACGGAGTTCGCGCCGGGCGGAACGCTCAGTGACAAGATGGCGCGTCATGGGCAGCTGCAGATGGCGGATGCACTGCAGATCACGTGCGAGGTCGGCATCGCGCTTGCTCACGCTCATGCATCGGGTGTGGTGCACCGCGACGTCAAGCCGGACAACATCCTGCTCGGGCGGGGCGGCGTACTGCTCGCGGACTTCGGCATCGCCATCTCGGACACGGACGAGTTCAGAACGCGCTTGACGCGCTCGGGCATGGCAGTCGGGACGGTGCAGTACATGAGCCCGGAGCAGCTGTGCGCGGAGCGCGATATCGATGGGCGCAGCGATCAATATGCGCTCGCGTGCATTCTGTACGAGATGCTCGCGGGTGTGCGTCCCCATCTGGCATCGACGGTGGAAGGACTCAGGTTGCAGCGGCTGGCGGGACAACATCTGCCCGTGCGTGCACACCGCCCGAACGTTCCCGAGCAGGTAGACGCCGCCATCCACAAGGCGCTCTGTTCGATGGCTGCCGACCGGCATCGCGATATTCCGACGTTCCTCTCGGCACTGGGCATGGCGGGATCCGGAGAGTTTGCGTTGATGTCCACGTCGGCGGTATTGCCGACCGCTCGCACGACGGACAATGCAACGCCGACAGTTGAACCGAGTGGATTGCCTGGAAGCGCGCGCCCTGCACAAACGCTTTGGTCACTCCGCATGATCGGCGTGCTCGGCCTCACCGGGGCGCTCGCAGTGGCGGCGGTCGCGTATGCAACGAAGGACGGTGCGTCTGGCGCTCCGGCAGCGAGTGATCGAACGCGCGTACTGCTTCCGTCTCCGGAACGCACCGATCCCCTCTCACCGGATTCACGCGTCCACGACGCGCTTCGTGAGGAGCTTGCCGCCTGGCCGTCAGTCGAGCGGGTTGGTCGGTTGACCGATGGTGATACCAGCACCCTTCGCCTGCAGCCATCCGTTGCGTCGATCGGCGACTCGGTACGCGTGTCGCTGAGAGTTCGCCGGGGCAGCAATGGGTTGGAGCAGCGGATTGTCAGCGCTGCGATTCTGGATGACAACGCGTCACTTCGCGAGCTCGCCGCACAGCTCGTTCTCGAAGCGCTCGCCGGCGTATCGGGCACCGAGGCCCCGGGCATGGATGACCTGCCGGTGCGGTCCACCGAGGCGCTCACGCATTACGTCGAGGCGCATCGCTTCTTGCGACGCGGCGTGCTGGACAGTGCGTCACGCGCGTTTCGTGATGCGGCGCGCGTCACGAGCACTGAGCCGCGATTTGCGCAGGCACATTATTGGGCAGCACAGAGCGACGCGTGGCGCGAGCCGCGCAATTCCGAGTTATGGCAAGGCGATGTGGAGATGGCATTCAACAGCGGTCGAATGCACGGACTCGACTCAGTGTTGACATCGGCGCTGCAACTGATGGCACGGGCCGACTATCCGGCAGCGTGTGCGCAGTATCGCGTCGCGTCGACACTCGA